>NZXH01000033.1 GCA_002701885.1 Rhodospirillaceae bacterium
TTAATTTAGTGATAGACATCACATAGGGCTGATAATCAATTTTATGGTTAATATGCTTTTTTTAAATTATTTAGTTTCATTAAGGAATCAAAAAATTTACTATTTATCTTTTAAAATTTATTAAATTAACAATTAGATAAACTTGAGGAAACATTGACGTCTCAAAAACCCAAAAATTTAAATAATAATGATACTCTATTGTTATGCTTGAGATGGCTTTCAAACCACTTTGAAAGACCAAGGTCTGAAACAGCTCTTGTCGCAGGGTTAGGTGGGTATGATGGAAAGTTGTCCTCTTCACAATTTGTCACAGCTGCTAAAAGAGCAGGATTAGAATGCAAAGAATCCAAAAACTTATTGGATGAAATAGATAAAAATTTCTTGCCAGTAGTTTTAATCCTTAAAAATAAAACTGCCTGCATTCTAGTTGAGCAATCTCAAAATAACCTTAAAATCGTTATGCCTCAAAATAGTGATGGAATAGTCAGTTTGCCTTTTAAAGATTTAAAAGAGCTCTACACTGGAAAATTGATTTACGTTAAGCCATCATTCGAAACTATTGAAAAGTTAGTTACTGAAACAGAAAAGCATTGGTTTTGGGAGCCACTAACAAAAAATTGGGCAATATTTATAAATATATTGGTAGCTTCTTTTCTCATTAACTTATTCGCATTAACAACACCACTATTTATTAAAGTTGTCTATGACAGAGTGGTACCAAATAATGCATTAGAAACACTTGCAGCACTTTCAATTGGCGCAATAATTATTTTCATTTTTGATTTTGTAATTAGATCAATGAGGGGATATTTTGTAGAAGTTGCTGGCCAAAGAGCAGATGTAGAAATGAGTAACCAAATTTTTCATCATGTTATGGATGTCCAACTAGGAGCAAAACCTTCCAAAATTGGTGCTTTTGCTAATAGGCTTAGAGAGTTTGAGGCTGTTCGAGAGTTTTTTACATCTGCTACTGTTACTGCAATGATCGATATGCCATTTATAATATTTTATATAATTGTGATTTATATTATTGCAGGAAACCTTGCTCTTGTTCCATTAGTAGTAACAGTAATGGTTTTATCAGTTGGACTGATAGTTCATATACCTCTTTCAAAAATTGCAAGGAAATCAAGTAAAGATTCTGAAGCACGACATGCCCTATTAGTTGATAGCCTAAGCGGTTTAGAAACAATTAAAATTTCTGGTGCCTCTGGAAGGTTACTAGGGTTTTGGAATAAAATAACAAATGCTACTACTAAGAAAGCAGGAAAAAGTAGACTATTATCTTTATCTGCTATCAATACAACAATTACAGCAAGTCAAATAGCAGGAATAATAATAGTTATACTTGGTGTAATTATGATTGGTGAGGGGAAACTTACAGCTGGAACCTTAATAGCAGTTGTAATATTGAATGGAAGAGCTGTTGGAAGCTTGGGTCAGGTTGCAGGACTGCTTGTAAGACTTAACAATGCTTTCACCGCATACAAATCTTTAAATAAGATCATGCAGTTACCAGTTGAAACTCCATCAAATAAAAACTTCCTTCATAGACCATCATTAAATGGAAATATAGAATTTAAAGATGTGTCGTTCTCTTACCCTACAAAAACAGAGAAAATATTGAATAAAATTTCCTTCTCAATACCAAAGGGCTCAAGTGTTGGATTAATAGGAAGAATAGGTTCTGGAAAAACTACTATTTTAAAATTAATCTTAAGTCTTTATGAACCATCATCTGGTTCTATATTGATTGACGGGACCGATATAAGGCAAATAAACCCTCATGACTTAAGAAAAAATATCGGTGCCGCTTTGCAAGACGCTCACTTCTTTAATGGCTCTATAAGAGAGAATATAATTTTTGGTTTGGTAGGTATATCTGACGAACAAATACACTGGGCTATGAAGCTTACTGGATTAAATTATTTTGTCGAAAACCATCCTCATGGTCTAGATATGCTCATAGGCGAAAGAGGCGAAGCATTATCAAATGGACAAAGACAATCAATTATTTTGACAAGAACATTATTAAGGGACCCACCTATATTACTTTTAGATGAACCTACTAGTATGATGGATAGTCCAACTGAGAGTCATATCCAAAAAACTCTTAAGGATATATTTACTGATAGAACGTTAATACTTGTAACTCATCGCGCAACCCTTCTAAATAGTGTGGATCACTTGATTGTTATAGATAAGGGGAATGTTGTTGCACAAGGCCCCAGAGATGAAGTGCTTGAAGCAATTTCTTCTGGAAAAGTTCCTGCTGCAGAGAATAGGTATGAATAATTTATTTGGAAATAAAAAAATCGAACTATATTCAGCTATTTTTATATTCATAATTTTAGGTTTAATAGTCATAGGAATAATCTGGTCAAGCTTTGCAACTTTAGATAAAATTGCTCGTGGAAGTGGGAAAGTTATCCCATCAAGCCAAGTACAAATTATTCAAAATCTTGAGGGAGGAATCCTAGCCGAACTATTTATTGAAGAAGGTGATGTGGTTAATAAAAATGATATTTTACTAAGAATTGATGATACAAACTTTTCATCTACACTTCGGGAAAATAAAGCTCGAAGAAACTCTTTAATTGCACAACTTAGAAGACTTGAAGCTGAAGTTACTCAGAAAGAAATTATTGATTTTTCAGGAATAAATGATAGCAAAGCAATTAAAGCTGAAGAAGAATTATTTGTTGCACGAAAAAATAAATATTTATCATCTTTATCAGTTCTTGAAAGGCAACAAAAGCAGAAAGAACAAGAAATAAAAGAATTAGAAGGTCAAATTAAAAACTTAAAGTATACTTTATCATTGGCCAATGAAGAAAAAAATATTTTGAAGCCTATGGTTGAAAAAGGTGTAACCTCTAAAATTGAATTGATTCGTACAGAAAGACAAGTTGCAGAGTTAAAACAAGCACTTGATTCATCAATCCTAGCACTACCTAGGGTAAAATCAATGTTCGAAGAATCTAAAAAACGTATCAATGAACATAGAGCAATTTTTATTAGCGAAGGTAGAAAAGAACTTTCTCAAATAAGATTAAAATTAGCAGTTATTGAAGAATCTCTAAAGACTGTAAAAGATAGAGTTCAAAGAACTGAAGTAAGATCACCAGTTTACGGTACGATAAAAACAATTTTGATTAATACAGTTGGTGGAGTAATACAACCAGGAATGAGGCTTGTTGAAATAGTTCCATTAGAAGACTCATTACTGATACAAGCTAAAGTAAAACCCGCTGATGTCGGCTTCTTAAGACCTGGCCAAAAAGCGAAAGTTCGATTAACCGCTTATGATTTTGGGTCTTATGGAACTTTAGAAGGGGAACTTGAAAACATAAGTGCTGATGCAATTGTTGACGAATATGGCGAAAGTTACTTTCAAATTATTGTTAAAACATCTAATAGTTTTTTTTCAAAAAAAAATAAAAAACTACCAATTATTCCAGGCATGGTTGCCGAAGTTGATGTGCTTACTGGGAAAAGAACGATACTTGAATATTTTCTTGATCCAGTTAAAAATATCAGAGAACACTCATTCAAAGAACCATAAAGAATTAATGAAGAGATAAAAGGGAACCAAATCCATGAACTTTATCTTCAAGACCATTATTTCTTAGTGCATGCCAATAAGTTGCAGTATTAATTGCAATAATAGGTTTATTTAGCCACTCTTCCGCTACAGCTGCAACTCTTGCCATTGCTAAATTAGTACCAGCCTGAACAATTGCATCAACATCATCGTCGTTTACCTCATTGATGGCATTCTTTAAGTCTTCTTCTGAGGTATGGGCAATCAGAACTGGGCTCTTACACTTTAGACCTAATACAGTCTTAACATCAAAACCTAAATCAGTAAAAAACCTTCTTACATTCTTATCACCAACAGGCATATAAGGAGTTATACATGCTATTTTTTTAATTGGACCATACTGATCACTAAGGACTTTCAAAGCTGATTGACAAGCATCAGAACCCATAGTCACACCAACTCCAGAAACACTTTCCATATGTGCTTGAAGTTTAGTAGCACCATCAAGGCCATCCCAAAAAGTTTCAGCGGACATTCCCATAATCAAATGATCCATCTGCATAGTTTTAAGTCTTTCAACAGCTTCATCTTGAGCTTCAGCAATTACTTCAATCAATTTATCAAAATCTTCATCATTATTAACTGGCATATCAGGAATATGGATTCTAGCCATGTGATTAGTAACACCATGCGGGGCCATTTTATCAAATTCTGGCTGAACTGAAGTATTTGTTGAAGGAGCAATTACTCCAAATTTCATTCTAAAACCTAGAGAGTCGACCATTTTATATTCCTCCAAAATAAGTAATCTCTATCTATATATTATATTATATTAACTTAAATACTTTATTAAAGTATATACTCAGATTAAATTATATACTCAGTTTTTTTAAAAATTTATTTTTATCTGGTATTATATTATATTATATTATATGTAATTTATTTTAACTATATTATTTTGGATCACATTTTTGGGATTTTTTTTTGGAGGAATCTATGAAGTTTTTTAAATTTGTTTTGATTTCAATTATATTAGGTCTGTTTAGTAACCATGCTTTTTCAGAAACTGTTGGGATTGGAACTACAAAAGGAGGAGCGACTGCTCAAGTTAGTGCTGGTATATCTAAAATTGTGTCAGCAAATGCAGGTATGCAAATGCGACCTCAGCCTATGGGGGGCACATCACAATATATTCCCATAGTAAATGCAGGGGAATTAGAATTTGGTATAGCTAATGCAATGCAAACTTATATGGCAGTTAATGGTGTAGGATTATCTCAAGGTAAACCCAATACAAACCTTAGAATGGTTGCTACTATGATGTACTTTAGAGTAGGGCTAATTGTTAAGGCAGACTCAGATATAAACTCTATTGAAGACCTTAAGGGTAAACGTTTACCATCAGGATATACTGCTTCCCCACTCTTTGCCTATCTACTTAAAGGAATGTTAGCTAATGGCGGCCTTACAACAAAAGATGTAAAAGGAGTCCCAGTAACCGGTCTAATTCAAGGGATCAATGCATTTAAAGAAGGAAAAATTGATGCAGTAATCGGATCAGTTGGAGCAGGTTTTGTAAAAGATGCTGCTTCAAAAGTAGGTGGTGTAAGGTTTGTTCCATTCTCTGATTCTGCAGGCGAAAAAGCTTCTTTATTTCGTGAAGCTCCTCAAACATTTCTTATTGATGTTTCACCAGGCCCAGTTGGGGTTGATAAAAGTATGAAACTACTTGGTTTTGATTATATGTTATGGGCAAATAAAAATGTATCTGTTGATACAGTATACAAAGTTACAAAAGCTATGCATGAAAACCAGGACGCACTAAGAAAGCTTAGCCCTCTATGGAGAACACACTCCTCTGCAACAATGGCAAAAAATAGAGGAATGACCTACCACCAAGGGTCAATTAAATATTATAGAGAAGTTGGTCTAATGAAGTAGTATTTGCCATAAAACTATAATTAATTCTGGGCAACAAAAAAATTTGTTGCCCATTTTTATATAATTAAAATTAATGAAAATAAATTGATCAATTATTTTAATCATAAAGTTATTCCTGTATTAGGACTAATTATTACGTTGATAGCAGTAGCATTAGCTAGTGAATTATTTTTTTACATAGGGGTAACTATTTTTACGCAACAAGCTTTAGGTTTAGTGCTTGGCTGCTCTCTAGCTATTGTCTTTATATCTACCCCAATAAAAGGTAAACAAAAAAATTCGATCCCTTTGTATGATTTAATATTTGCAACGTTAGGACTAGCAATAGGTATCTATATTTCTTACAGATACCCTGTAGTTTCAGCAGAATTTTATGAACGAAGAGAAGAAGCCTTTTGGATAGGCATAATAGTTGTACCGTTAGTTATTGAAGCTTTGAGAAGAACAGCAGGTTTAGGTTTAGTTTTAATCGTTTTAGTTTTTTTACTTTATGGTTTTTTTGCTGATTTAGTTCCAGGACAACTTAATGGACGCTCTCAGTCTTTTTTCAAACTTATTGCCTACCTTGGGACAGACCTTAATGCTCTTTTTGGGCTTCCTTTAATTATAATAACGACAATCGTATTACTTTTTATTCTTTTTGGGCAAGTCCTTTTAAAATCTGGGGGTTCAGATTGGTTTACAGATTTGGCAATGTCCCTCACAGGTAGGTCAAGAGGAGGGTCTGCCAAAATCTCTATTGTTGCATCAGCAATGTTTGGTTCAATTTCTGGAAGCGCTGTTTCTAATGTTGCTTCAACAGGTGTTTTAACTATCCCACTTATGAGAAAAGGAGGGTACAAAGCATCAAGTGCTGGAGCATTTGAAGCAGTTGCCTCAACAGGTGGACAGATTATGCCTCCAATTATGGGCGCTGCCGCATTCTTAATGGCTGAAAGGTTAGAACTATCATATAATGAAGTAATTCTAGCAGCCCTTGTTCCAGCATTACTATTTTATTACGCTATTTTTATTCAAGCTGATATAGAAGCTGTTAAAAGAAAAATTCCTCCAATACCTAAAGAACAAATTAGACCCTTCAGTTCAGTAATTAGAGAAGGTTGGTATTTTTTTATTCCATTTATTATTTTAATTTTTTCTTTATTTGAANTAAATAANAGACCTGAAACNGCNGCNATNTGGNCTATTGCATCNTCTATAATCTTATCATTTATTTTTTCATATAAAGGTAAAAAACTTAACTTNAANAAAGTTNTTGNGTGTNTANTTAANACNGGAAGAGCTGGNGTAGATATTNTAATTATAGGNGCAATGGCTGGAATAATTATTGGAGTNGTNGAAGTTACGGGNTTATCATTNGGNTTAACTTTTGTATTNGTACAACTCGGNGGNGAAAANGTTCTTNTATTATTAATTGTAACAGCNNTNGTNAGNATAGTTNTAGGNATGGGNATGCCAACNACAGCAATNTACTTAATTGTNGCAACTCTAGCNGCACCTCCACTTGTNGAGTTAGGAATAGAAAAAATTGCNGCAGATATGTTTGTNCTTTACTTTGGTTTAATGTCTATGATCACNCCACCNGTTGCAATTGCAGCNTTTACTGCNGCNAATTTAGCAAAAGCNAAACCTATGGAAACNGCTNTATTAGCATGTAAATATGGTTGGCCAGCATTTATTTTACCCTTTATTTTTGTTTTTTCACCCGCCCTTCTTCTTCAAGGAACATTATATCAAATTCTATTATCTTGCATTTCTACTTTAATTGGAGTCTGGACTTGCTCAGTTGGAATAAACGGATTCTATAGAAAAAATTTGGGCCCTTTACACAAAATTATTTTTGTTATTGCAGGTATACTCCTATTAATTCCTTTTCAAGAATATAATCTAAATGAATTCATTATTAAAATAATTGGAATATTTTCATTTTGTATAGCTATGATAATCTCATATATAAAAAGGTAAATATTTTAATTATTGAATTCTAGCAGCTTTCTCTAAACTTTCTATCATCGAAGATTTTAATAAAAAAGATCTTGCTTTTGTTGTGTCATTAGCAGTTGATTGCATTTCTTTAAAACGTGCTAACCTCGTTTCCCGATCTCTTTCATTTAATAACTGTCTATTTCTTTCTGCTTGCGCTTGAACACTTTCAACCGCTACTGGTTGTCTTTGTTTAGTATATAAATCAAATAAATCTTCATCAGCAACTTTCTTCCAAACTTTAGATAATTTTTCAGTTAAGTTTATTGCATCATGAATACCACCATTCATACCCATACCACCTAAAGGGTTATTTAAATGGGCTGAATCTCCCGCAAGAAAAATTTTCCCAACATTATAAGTTGTGGCAACTCTTTGATGAATTCTATAAATTGTTTTATGAGTTAAAATATACTTATCATTTCTTTCCAATATTCCATTTATTCTTTTTTGAAGACTATCTTCTGAAATAGCGTCTTCTTGTTTTTCTCCCTCTCTGGAAGGAAATAAACAACGCCAATTACCAACTACTCTTAATAAAACAAACCACTCATTTGAATCTGAAACATAATTAATTAGTGAAAGGTTTGGTATATAATCTCTAAATTCAAAAGGTGTAGTTGCCTGAACAAACCATTCAGGATACGTAACCCCCTCAAAACCTAGATTTAAACTTTGCCTAATAGCACTATTTGCACCATCTGCAGCTATAGCATATTTTCCCTTAATTTTATTTTTTTCACCATTATTTTCAACAGTCAAATAAACAAAGTCGGAATCTTGGTCTACATCAATAACTTTTGTAGAGAATAATACTTCAACTAAATCATTTGATTCTAATTCAGATAAAATCATCCTAGTCATTTTATGTTGCTCACATTGAACTCTGTAAGGATGCGCTGTTCTATCGCTTATTAGACCTAAATCAAATTCAGCTCTCTCGCCTGACTCCCTATCCCTATATTGCCATGTTGGTGCTGTAAGACCTGCTTCAATTAATTTTGATGTTATTCCAAATTTATCCAACATATCTAGAGTTGGGGGATGAAATGTAGAAGCTCTTAAATCAATTGGGAGTTGGTCGCCCATTTCAATCACAAGGACTGGTATTCCTTCATTTGCAAGACACATCGCACTCACTAATCCAACTGGGCCAGCCCCAGCAATTATAACGCGTTCAGAATTATTCATTATGTTTACCTATTGAATTCATTATGAAATATTAAAATAAAAAAAATTATTAAATATTTTATATACTATGTTAAAATGAAAACAATAGTCAAACAGCAGGAGAATAATATGCCTTTACTTGATCATCCATTTATCCAAGTTAATCATGATGAAAATGCAAGAGATGAGTTTGTTTTAGGCTTAAAAAGACATATAAACTTAAATTTTGGCCCAAAATTGAAAGATGTTTATGAAAAGAAAGCCCAACCCACCTTTAGAAAGGAAAAGGGCAGAAATTTTAAAAGCCGGCATGAAGCTAGGAAACAAATGGTTAAAGAACCAACTTTTCAATCATGGGGTTCCTTATGGTCAACTGCTCAAGGTTTAATGTGGGAAACTTCAGAGAGTAAGTCAGTTCGTCAATATGATGATTTGATAGAAAAGACAACTGTAAGAGGTAAGAAGAAAGGCACAATCAAGACTAATAAAAAACTAAAAATACCAAGATATGTTGGTGCAGTTGATATTCATGGAATGCCTGGTGGATACGGCCTGGAACTTAATGAAAAAGATATAATGTCTGGAGCATTATACGATACTAGTGGGTCAATTTATGGAAAAGGTCAGGGACTAAGAGGTGGAAACCACCCTTCTTTGGCATTAATAAAATTTATTAAAAGCCGTTTTCCAAACTTAAAGCCAAAAAGAATTTTGGAACAAGGTTGTTCTGCAGGTGGTTCTACTTTTTTTTGGTCTAAAGCTTTCCCAGAATCAAAAATTTTTGCTATAGACCTTGGTGCTGGGATGTTAAGAATGGCTCACGCTAAAATGGAAAAAATGGGAGTTGAAGTTCATTTTTCTCAACAAAACGCTGAGAATACTGACTTTCCTGATAATCATTTTGATCTAATTATTTCAAATATAATGATACATGAAACATCCACTAAAGCTCTACCAAGAATTAAGAAAGACTGTCATAGAATATTAAAAAATGGAGGAGTAATGGCTCATATGGATGTTCCACTAAGAAATAAAGAACTTTCTGCCTATATGGAATGGTATAGAGATTGGAGTACACATTTCAACCACGAACCTTTCTGGGGTGCACTTCATGATATGGATATAAAGAAGCCTATAATGGCTGGAGGGTTTAAAAAACAAAATATTTTTGATGAAATGATTCCTGATGACCCTCATGGAGTATGGTGGGCTGCCGGTGGTCAAAAAGTATAATATAAATATTTTAATTATTTAAATTATAAGGAAAAAAAATGGATACACAAATTCGACACCCTATGCTGGTTGAAGCCAACCACGATGAAAATGTTAGGCAACAATTTGTTCACAATTTGAGACTAGTTCTTGCTCGAGATATCTCTCCTGTGAATCATAAAGTATATGAGAAAAAAATTAAACCAGCTTTTATTAGAGAGAATAAAAGAGAGCCAGAAAACCGACATGAAGTAAGAAAAGTTATGACTAACGACCCGTTTTATAGACTTTATTCGGCTACGCAAAGGGCAAGTCAAGAAATGATGTGGGATTCAGTTATTGATTCAGTAGAAAGAGAATATGATAATCTACACCAAAAAGCTGCTGCTTCACCAAAGACAAAAAAAAGTAGCTGTGAAGTAGTTAAAGATTTTGAAACTCCAAGTTATCATACTGCTGCAGATATTCACCTTCAACCAGGAGGCTACCACTGGGAAAAAAATGAAAATGATATTAGTGCAGGTGCAGTATATGATCGGAGTGTATTTATTTATGCTATTGGCGGTCTTGGAAATTTAAACGATGACCTTGGCAGAACACTAACAAATTATTATAAAGAAAATTATCCAAATAAATCTCCAAAGAAAATATTAGATATGGGCTGTTCTGTTGGTCACTCTACCGTTCCGTGGGTTGAGACTTTTCCTGAAGCTGAGGTGTATGGCATTGATTGTGGAGCTGGTATGGTAAAATATGCACATGCTAGAGCAAACTATCTAGACAAATCTATTCATTTTTCTCAACAAAATGCAGAGAAAACAAACTTTAAGAATAATAGTTTTGATGTTGTATGTTCACATATTGTGCTGCATGAGACTTCCACCTCAGCCTTCAAAAATATTTTAAAAGAATGTCACAGAATTTTAAAACCTGGTGGAATCATGCTTCACTTAGATGTACCCAATACAGACGGAATGGACCCATTTACCGCATTCATCACTGATTGGGAGGCCTATAACAATAATGAGACATTTCTTGTGAAATTAAGAGATATGGATTGGGTTTCAGAAACTTCAGAAGCAGGTTTTGGACATAATAAAATTCAACTTAATAGATCTGAGACTTATCTCGCTCAAAAAGCAATAAAAAATGGAGATCAACCCAGCTTTAGAACGAAGTTCCCAATACTAGTAGCTGAAAAATGAGTAAAAATTCTGAAAAGAATATTCCAAGAAAAGCTAAAGGCAAACGACCTCAATATTTTGAAGATCCAGCAGTTGATAAACTTCATTTAATGTTAATGGCAGTTATGGAAGAATTATCTGTGACTAGGGATAGAATGGACACGATTGAAAGATTGATAGAAGATAAAGGTTTATTCAAAAGAAATAGTATTGATAATTTTAAGCCAACTCCTGAAGCAGAAATAGAAAGAACCCAGCAAAGACTTCAATATATTAGCAGAGTAATGAGAAGCATAATTTTGGATCAAGACGATTCTTCTGACTCTTCAAGTGAATTAGAGTTTAATGAAGTTGTTGATATAGTAAGCAAATAATGGATAAAAAAAACCCTCTTTTTTNNNAAAAGNGGGTTTAGTTTTTTTATNTANAACTTTTGATTAGGATGTAGGTGCACTTAGACCNGTNACCTTNCCAATAGTATNNTTGAANTGNTTTGCACAANCTGANCCACATCTTTTAGCCCANCTTGGAAGAACTGTTTCAAGCATAATNTTNTTNANAAGNTTCATATCNGCNTNAGAAGGNTCAACTCTTTTCATACCACCNGGCTTTCCTTCAGGACAAGGGCCAGTTGTATTACAAAGAATTCCCATTTCACCTTCACTTCTATTAAGATCCCACATAGCCTTCTCATGTGCTTTGATACGATCTTCAATTACTTTACGGTTTTTAGGGTCCATTGAGTTCCATGCTTTAATATTTACAGCAGTTACTCCNGCAGCAAAATTTATTGGTAAAGTGTAAAGATATTTTGCACCTTCCCACCATTTTGCAGAATAACCCCCTAAAGTTCCTGTTATNGCACAATCAATNACNCCTTTTTGNAGNCCTTGTTGAACTTCAGTAAAAGACATNGGTATNGCAGAAGCNCCNATNGCTGANAAGAAATCAGATTGNGAAACACCNGAACTTCTAACTTTTCTGCCTTTCATATCTGCTAANCTNTTNAAAGGNTCTCTACANTANAGAATNTGCGCTTGAAATGANTGCATNGTAAGAATTTTTACACCAAAATTATCTTCGTAGAACTTTTCTAATGTTGGNCTAAAAGACTGAGTAACTTTCCAAAAGTCATCAATAGTTGGAGACATACCAGCTAAGTCAGTTGTATCATTAATTGGATGTTCTCCTGATACGTGACCAAGCTGAAAAGAAGCAACCTGGGTTTGACCTTTCATTAAAAGTCTTAAACCCTCAGGCCCCTTAAGACCCATCTCATTCCAACCTTTGAAATTTACTTTGATATCTCCTCCAGAAGCATCAGGGATTTTTTCTGTCCAAAATGGCTTTTGAAGGGTTTTAAATTGAGTGGTAACACTAACATTACCAATCACATTCAAAAGATCCTTTGCATTAGCAAAGTTAAAAGTCGCTATAACAAATATAATAGCAAATTTAAATATAGCTAATTTTTTTAATAAACTCATATTTCCCCCTTTTTTTATATACTAATTATATTTTAATAATTTAGATTTATGAGTGGTACGGACATTAGTTTAATAGATTTGGCAACCACATTGCAATACCAGGAAACAAAAGAAGTAGGAAAATCATGCCAATCATCATGATCAGGAAGGGCAATGAACCAATAACAACGTCGCGAAACTCCCCTTTTCCTCGTACTGCCTGAACAACAAACAAATTTATCCCAATTGGTGGGGTAATTAATGATGCCTCAATTAATATCACAAATACTATCCCAAACCATATTTGATCAAATCCAAGCGCTAAAATAACTGGTACAACTATTGGGGTAGTTACTGTTATGAGAGTCAGACCTTCCATAAACATACCAAGCACTAAATAAAATGCTATTATTAAAACAATCGCAACATAGGGATTTAAGCCTAAGTTATCCATAAAATCAGATATAAATTGAGTGGCACCAATAGTTTGTAAAACAAAGTTAAGAAAATGGGCAACTACAACAATTAAAAGAACCATTGCAGTAGTTTTCATAGTTCCTTCAAATGACCTTTTAAGAACTTCTAGGTTTATTCTTTTTCTAGAAAAACCAAAAATTAAAGATGCTACTACACCAAGAGAAGCAGCTTCAGTTGGAGTAGCAATTCCAATATATATAGACCCAATAACAACCATAAAAAGAATTATAGGAGGTAATAAATGAGGTAAAGCTCTGATCCTCTGCGACCAATCAGCTTTATCTCTGGTTCCACTTAAAGAAGGGTTTATCTTACATGCAATATATATCGCCACAGAAAACATTACAGCTAATGAGAAACCAGGTATCATAGCTGCAAGATATAAATCATTAACCGAACTATCTGTTAAGAATGCATATATAATTATACTAATACTTGGTGGAATAAGTATTCCTAAAGTCCCACCTGCAGCCAGTGAACCTAAAAACAAAGAAGGCCCATAACCATGCTTTTCAATGTTTGGCACAGCAACAGTACCAATAGTTGCGGCTGTAGCAACTGAAGAACCAGTTGTAGCTGCAAATAAAGCAGTAGAGGCAACATTAGTATGCATTAAACCCCCAGGTATCCAATTTACCCATTTATCTAAAGCATTAAACATATCTGCTGCTATGCCAGTACGTAACAATATTTCACCCATAAGTATAAACAATGGAACGGCAACAAGAAGAAAGTTAGAGCTCGCACCCCAACTAACTGTACCTAATGACGGCATCAATGGTAAAAAGGAAAAGGCTTCTCCAAGAATCACTGAAACAAGGCCCAGTACTGCAGCAACGTAGATTCCAGAAGCAGCTAGAAGTAATAAAAGTATAACTGCAATTACTGTCATTTTATTCTAATTATCTCTATAGTTTTTCATTTTTGGTTAATTCTAAAGCTTCAGTTAATTCATCACCTTCTTCTCTTTTTTGAATACCAATCAAATATGAAATAGATTTATAATCTTTCTGTGAAAAAAAGAAGATACTTTTAAGAAGAAACAAAATCGATGTCAGGGCAAACCAAGTTAAACCTAAAGCCCACAAAGCTTGAGGTATAACCAAAGGAACGTAAAGATCAGATACTGATCTAGCACCCCATATATCGTTTGTAGGGAATGAAAAGCTTTCAAACGCAGTTAGCCAACCATAATAACATAAACCTATAGCAACCATTGAAATAACTGCACAAGAAAAAATATCTAAAATAACTCTATAAATATATGGCAAATGGACGTAAAGAGCATCAATTCTAATATGAGTTTTTGTTGTCAATGCATATGCATAAGAGAAAGCAACGGTTATAGCAAATATGTAGATAGAAATCTCATAACTTTCAAACAAGTTATCAGAAAATACTTCTCTAGCCAAAATATCAAGAGAAACTAAGACTGCGGCGAATAAAATTAAAGCCCCAGAAATCCAAGCAAAAAAATTAGTGATTTTTTCTAATGGAATACTAGGTTTTTTTTGACTATTCATTTAATACCTACAAAAATAAAAAAATAATCTAGCACTAAAACCTATTTGGTGTAAATTTTTTTATAATCAAAATAGTATATATTATGTTTTTTTTGAATTTGGAGGACATTATGTCAGAAAAAAAAGATATTTTGGAAAAAGTTTTGGCAAAAAGAGGCTACCTTCTAACGTATCATAAAATGATTGGTGAATGGGACCCAAAGCTTTTATATGCCTATGACAACTTTTATGAAAATTTAACTCTGAATGATAGAACATTATCAAAGAAGAATAGAGAACTTGTTTGGGCCGCACTTCAAGTTGCAGCAGATGAAGAACACGGCCATATACATATGAAGAGAGCAAAGAAAATTGGCTTAAGTGAAAAAATACTTACGAATGCAATTGCTCTAGCTGGTGCTGCGGAAGCACATCGTGCACTTTGGTTTGGCTTTACTCATTGGTCAGAATGGATACCTAATGAATTTTCAAAGACTTGCTATTTAAACATATGCGAAAGCGCAAGAGGTGAAATTGAACCAAAAATAGCTGAAATTATTTTAATTGTTTGTCATGCGGCAAGAAGATCCTATGGACCAATGAGGTTACATTTAGGTCGAGCGTTTAAATTAGGGACTAATCAAGCCGAATTGGCTGAAGCGCTATCATATATGTTATTGCCTTGTGGAGGACCTACACTTATCGATGCTGTTCAAATTTGGGAAGAAGAAGGGTCTAAAAACAATTGCCCTTCACCATATTAAAAAATAGCATATTACTCTTCAATAGTTTCTAGCTTTGCTGTTAATTCTTTTTTTAAAATTTTCCCAACTGAATTTTTTGGAAATTCGTCAACTAAAAAAATATCTCTAGGAATTTTATACTTACTAATTCTTTCTGAGCAGTATTGAATTAAATCACTCTTATTAAAAGCAGATTTATCACTAGTTATTATAAATGCACCTATTTCTTCCCCTCTAATTCTTGACGGCCAAGGAACCACAGCTACATCCCTTACTAATGGATGACTTATTAAGATATTTTCAATTTCAGCTGGATAAATATTTATTCCTGAGCGAATAATCACATCTTTAGACCTTCCAGATAAATACAAATATCCATCTGAGTCAAAATACCCAAGATCTCCTGGATAAAACCAGCCTCCATTAAAAAATGAAGAAGATTTTTCATTATCAATAAAAAAGCTTTTAGCTACACTTGGTCCTTTATATCTAATTTTTCCTATGTTATTACTTTTAACAGAGCTCCCCTCATCATCAACTATTTCTAAGGTAGTTCCATAAACTGGCTTACCAACTGAATTAGATTTTTCTAAGGGGTCATCCCATTTAAGGACTGAGACACCTCCACCTTCAGTTGAACCATAATAATTCAATAGATTAGGGCATATTTTCTCCATAATTTCTAATCTTTCATTTGGATGAAGAATTGAACCTGTGGATAAAAGCAACCTAAGTTTATTCTTTAATTTATTCTCTACATCATTCTCACTTAATAGTTTTCTTAAAATAGTAGGTACTAATAGACATACATTAACTGAAAAATTTAAAATATAATTGATAAGTTCTTGCGCAGTATATGGCTTTTTCATAAGAACAACTGTACAGCCATTATGAAGCATGCCCATTAAAAAACTTCTTCCTGCGCCAAAATAGAAAGGTGTTGCTGCTAAAAAAATATCTTGATCACTAAAATATAATGACTTCTTCTGAGTAATAAACCTTGATTCCATTTGAGCATGATTCAACATTGGTCCGTTTGGTATGCCCGTAGTACCAGTCGATAAAGATAAAACCAAGTGGCTTAAACCGGTTGTATTAATTGCAAAGCTACCACTAGAAATTGAACTAATTTTTTTTAACCAACTCTCATTTATTATATTTGTTTTCAAGTTATAATTAAATTCATCGTCTACTAACAAGAGTTTAGGAGAAAATGCCGATAAAATATTTTTTCTTTCCTCTATAGACCATCTTATATCCATTGGCAAAATAGCAGCCCCGGACCGGATCAACCCATAGAATGCAATAATATGTTCAATTGAGTCTGGCAAACAGACAGCTACTAAATCTCCCTGCTTTATTCCATCGGATTCTATTAAAAAAGATACGCTATCTATTAATTTATCAAGTTCAGAATAAGTTATAATAAGTTCTTCAAAGATTAGAGCTGGATGATCAGGTTTCAACTTGCTGTATTTCGAAATACTTTCTGATAAATTCATCATTATTATATATAAAAATTATATTAGTTTGATAAAGGCTTAAACATAGTTTCCATTTTTTTCGTAGTCCTAATTCCATCTAGTTCTTGTAATTTGAAATCCCATTTTTCCAAATAACTCTTTAAGCCATTTATTTTTTCAAGAGTATATTTACTTTCAGGTAGTAATTTTACATCCTCAATATTGATCCTTGCCCAACGTGTTGGTTCTTGAAATTCACTTAATTTTTTTTCATCTAATAAAGTAAAAATTTTAAATTTGATTTTAAAACCATCAAAAAACTCATATATAACAGAGCTTTCCAGATGAGGTTTATTTAGAAAATTTTTTTTATTTCTGAATTCGACATCATTAAACTTAAAATCTTCAATAACATAAGCCAATCTATCAGCTTCATTTTCAGTTTTAAACTCTCTATTTTGTAATATATTTTTGAGTTTCATCTGGCTTCCCGGTTCAGCTCTAGAGGTTTCTAAAGTTTTCCCATTCGCGTGATAAATTATTATTTTTTTTACATCTTTTGGATTAAAGTCAAAAACACTCTTATCTAACCAATCTTTGGAATAAAAACCGAAGTTCATTTCACCCTCAGCCAACCAAGTCTGAAATTCTTCACCTTTCCTAATATACGTGCCGCTTCTTCCATCAACGTATAAAAAATATTTTCTTTTACCGATAAACCCGGATGCTATTAATTTACCATTTTTATTAAAAATGTTTATCTGGCGAGAATCAGATGTGTCAGATGTCGCATCTAGATGCAGCCTGCTTAACCTTTCCTTTAATTTTGTTTTTCTCTCAACAAGTATTAAATTAGTTAACTCTAACAAAAAATTTCTTACTTTACTTCTAGGAACAGGATAATCATTTTTTTCTTTTAAGTACCACTTTTCATTATCATTGACTATTGTAAATGCCTCACCTTTAGAAGTAATAATAATTTTTCCTACTTGATTAATTTCTTTCATTAATCTAGGAAAAGCTAATTCTCTTTCAGAGGTTACTATGGGTGAATTAAATTTAATTAAGGTGCTTGCTAAAGCAGATATAACTAAAAATATTGATACAAAAATAAGAATTAATAATGAGTTTATTTTCATATTTATTTTTTTCCTAAAGATTCTCTATTTTGGTATACTAATATACGATTACGATATTTTATTTGACGGAATAAAAAAACAATAATAGCAAGCAAACCAATAATTATTGGAACCAGACCAATATTAACTAGTTTAAGTTGAGAATGGACATTATCTATATCTTTTTGTAAATCATGCTGTACCATTCTTAATTGGGACCTAATTTTCACTATATCTAATCTAAAACCTTCAATCATTTGTTTTTGAGAAGGAGATAACATAAACTTCCCCTTATCCTCTCTCCTTAACAAAGATATTTTCTGTTCTGTTTCTTCTAAATTTTTAAGTAGCTCTCTCTCCTTAGTTCTATATTTTAGCTCAGATTCTTTTTGAATATTTTGAACCAAAATAAATGGCTTGTTAGACAAACCTTTTCCTCTAAGAGACATTAAACCAACACTTCCTGATAGATTATCCAACATATTTATAAATAAGTCATTATTTTGGGCAATTGGGATAGCAAGCTCACCTCCAGATCTCAGCCAGATTTGATCAGCTAAAATATCTGAGTCTGCTACAACAATAATAGATGTTTTTCTAGTTGATGAACTAATATGGTTTTTCACAAGGTCTGGGTCAGGACCAGTATTATCGACTTGATCTGTTCTTTTTGGAGGACCATTTGGAAAAGATGAGCTAAAAAAACCTGAAACCCTTGCAGCTATTGGTAAGTTTCTAGCATTTTTTCTAAAGTCAGATAGCATCTGAACTGGATTAGGATTCTTAGCTACCTTATCAATATTCAAGATTTGAGTTTCACTACTAGAATACACTAAAGGCTCTAAAGATAAATTTGAGCCTTCTAATATTTTTACAAAACCAGCAGAAATTACATTAACTCTTTCAATCTCAGAAGTTATTACATCCTCTCTATGAAGACCCCTTTCATCGATTGAAAGCCATGGGAGGTAACTTGTAACAACCCTCCTTCCACCGCTAATTGCTGTAACTCTTTGCGCTAAATCTTTATCGCCAACAATGGATCCAGTATCGACTTCAATACCCCAAGATTTAAATACATCATATAAGCCATGACTTTTCTTTTCATCTTTTTTGTTTTGTCTATTTTCTCGTTTTTTTACTTCAACGTGAGGATCTATGAAAGCTAACATTTTACCACCCCGGAGAACAAATTGATCAATTGCATATTTTGTAGTTTCGCTTAAATCATTAGGCTGAACAACTAGCAAAATATCAATATCTTCGTCTATTTTTTTTATATTCCCACCGATAGATCTCAAATCAAAAAATTGCCCTGCTTGTTTATAAATAACCCATGGCTCATAATTTCTTTGTGGGTCTGCAGCTATCGGAAGACCAGATATAACAGAAACAAGAACTTTTTCAGGTTTTGATAAATTATAAATTAATTTAGTAATATCATACTCTAAAAATCTTTCACGATCAGGCCTAAAAACGGAAATTATATCTTCATCATCTGTAGAGTTTGTACCAGCTAAACCAAAGTAAATAACCTCTCCTGAACCACTGATCGGAATAGATTGTATTCCAAAACCAACTGCTTGATCCTCTTCAACTGAAAACTGTTCAGGTTGATATAAATCTAAAATTATTTTACCTCTAGACAACCTAGAATAGTTTCGTAAAAACTCTTCTACACGATTTGCATAGGCAGATAAACCTGGTATTTTATTTACCGCTTCAGATTTATATAATTTTAATTTTATTGGCTCTTTAATATCTAATAAAATATTTTTTGTAACATTTGATATTGTATACATTTTATCATTTGTTAAATCTAATTGAGCAGTTTTAAATAATTGCGCAGAAAGAATATTTATTGATAAAAAAATAATAATAATAAGAATTATTTTAAGTAAATTTATTTTGTCAGAATTATTCATTACAAGTTCTTTATTTTGACTTCTTAAATTCAATAAGATATTTATTTACGAACAAAAAACCTAAAATCATTGATATAAAAAAAATTACTTCCCTTAAATCAATTACACCTTTCGTTATTTGCTGAAAGTTAGATAATATACTTAATGAAGAGATAATATTAATAATTGTTGGAGGAGCCCAACTTTTAAAAATACTAAGTATTATATCTAAACCCGCCATTAAAAAAATAAAGCTTATAGAAACACTAAGTATAAAAGCAATTACTTGACTCTTTGTAGAAGCAGATATACATGAAACTAGTGCAATTAGAGCTCCCGACATCAAGAAACTCCCAATATAACTAGCTAAGATGACTCCGTTATCTGGTGATCCTAAAATATTTACTGATATCCACATGGGAAAAGTAAGACAAAGAGCAATTAATGAGAAAAACCAAGCAGCTAGAAATTTTGCAATAACAATTTCAAATGTTGTAATAGGTAACGTCATGAGCAGTTCTATAGTACCTGTTTTTCTCTCTTCAGACCATAATCTCATTCCAATTGCTGGTATTAAAAAAAGATAAACCCATGGGTGAAAGCTAAAAAAAACTTGTAAATCTGCTTGACCTCTTGTAAAAAAACTGCCGAGAAAAAAAGTGAATGACCCTAATGCTGCCAAAAAAATTACCAGAAAAATATATGCCACAGGAGTAAGAAAGTAAGTAGCCAATTCACGCTTAAATATAAAATATATACTAGTCAATTCTTTTTTCCTGATACAATTTTTCTAAAAATACTATCTAAATTATGCTCTCCAGAAAATTCATTCCGCAAACCTTTTGGCGTTGAATTTGCTAACAACTTACCTCTTGCTATCACCATTGCTCTAGTACAGACAGCATCAACTTCCTCAAGTATGTGAGTTGAGATTACAATTGCTTTATTCTTAGATAAATCTTTTAGAAGCTGACGAACCTCAAATTTCTGATTAGGATCCAGACCATCTGTTGGCTCATCTAATATTAAAAGATCTGGGTCATGGATCATTGCTTGAGCAAGACCAACCCTTCTCTTAAAACCTTTGGATAGGGTATCAATAGGTCTGAAAACAACTTCATTTAAATTTATTTTTTCAATTATGCTTTCAACTAAATGACTTCTACTTTGTTTGTTGATCCCTCTCATTTCAGCAATAAAATTTAAAAATGAGCCAGCAGTCATATCACCATAAAGTGGCGCACCTTCAGGAAGATACCCTATACTTTTTTTAACTCTAATAGGTTGCTCAATTATATCATTCCCACAAACTATAGCTGTACCTGAACTTGGCATTAAAAACCCTGTTATCATTTTCATAGTCGTTGATTTTCCAGCTCCATTAGGGCCCAGAAAACCTAAAACATCGCCCTTATTTACCTTGAAAGATATATTATCCACTGCAGTTAGGGGGCCAAATTTTTTTGTTAAATTTTTTACTTCCAGTAACTCAACCATTTCATTAA
>NZXH01000034.1:0-4605 GCA_002701885.1 Rhodospirillaceae bacterium
CCATTCCTGAATTGAGGGGGGATCATCACTTTTAGTATATTTAATTCCTAAACCTCCACCTACATTTAGCTCCTTGATATCGTGACCAAATTTTTTGGCTAGTTTAACTTGATAATTTATATTATCTGAATAGGGCAAAAAAGCAATAGAGAGGTTATTTAGATTAAGACTTAATAATCTTTTTAACTTTTCAATATTCATTCCAGCGTCATCGATAATAATTACAAATGAATTAAACCCATTAGTGATTTTTTTTGAATTTAAATTTTTTGGAATTTCATTTTTATCTTTTATTGGATTAACAGATAATAATTCATTTTTTCTTTTTTTTTGCTGAATATAATTTTCAATAATTAATTTTTTTTCATCTCTTTGAATTGTATTATTTTTTTTAACTGAAGTAACTTTTTCTATATTATTTAGATTACTTATTTTTTTTTGATATTTTAAAGTATCATAATAATTTATAGATAAAAAAAATATTAGGGAAATAAAAACTAGCACCGCTAACAATAAGTAATAAAATTTATTATTTTTTACTAATTTTTTGATTAATTTTTTCATAATTTTAATTTAACTTTATATTTATTTATGTTAAAAATAAATCATTAAAACAATTAAAATACAATTCAAATGAACAATATTAACGAATATATATCTGATTTAACAAATAATAAAGATTTGTCAAAAAGGGATACTATAAATGCGTTTAATATAATTATGGATGGAAAAGCTACTGACCTGCAAATTGGCGCTTTCTTAACCTCATTAAAAACCAAAGGAGAGTCAGTTAACGAAATAACTGGTGGAGCTATTGTATTAAGAAATAACATGAAATCAATAGAAGCACCAGCTAGCACAATAGATATCGTTGGAACAGGTGGTGATTCTAAGGGAACTTTCAATATTTCTACAACTTCAGCAATAATTGTCGCAGCATGCGGTGTTCCCGTTGCAAAGCATGGAAATAAAGCTGTATCTTCAAATTCAGGAGCAGCTGATGTTTTGAAAGAGTTAGGTATAAACATAAATTTAAGTATAGATAAAATATCAGAATGTATTAAAGCTACAAATATAGCTTTTTTAAATGCACCCAATCATCACCCAACAATGAAATACGTAGCACCAATTCGAAATGAGTTAAAAATTAGAACTATTTTTAATATATTAGGGCCATTAGCTAACCCAGCAAAAGTTGATAGACAATTAACTGGTGTTTTTTCAAAAGACTTAGTTGAACCTATAACAGAAGTGCTTAAAGAACTTAACTTTAAAAATGCTTGGGTTGTTCATGGAATGGATGGTATGGATGAAATTACAACCACAGATTTAACCTATGTAAATGAATTAAAGAACGGAAAAATAAACAAATTTTATATTAAACCCGAAGATTTTGAAATATCTAGATCTAAGCCTAGCGATCTAGTTGGAGGAGACCCCTCTTTAAATGCAACAGCATTAAAGGAGTTACTAAAGGGTAAAGTTTCACCATATAGAGATATAGTTCTTTTAAATTCTGGTGCATCCTTGAAAGTTTCAGGGATAGTAAATGATATAAGACAGGGGATTGAAATTGCAAAAAATATCATAGATAGTGGTAAAGCAATAAGATGTCTAGAGTCGCTAATTAAATTTACTAACGATTAGAACATGAAAAATATACTTAATGAAATATGTAATTATAAAAAAAATTTTGTAGAGGAAAGAAAGAGAATTTTACCTCTCAAAAAATTAGAAGAACTATGCAAAGTGACTAACAAAACAAGAGGATTTCATAATGCAATAATAAACTCTTCAAAAAAAAATAAATTAGCTTTAATTGCTGAAGTAAAAAAAGAATCTCCATCTGCCGGTTTATTGTTTAAAAATTATGAACCAGAAAAAATAGCGAAAATTTATGAAGATTCAGGGGCAAGCTGCATATCTATTTTAACTGATGAAAAGTACTTTAAAGGATCTACAAACGATTTAAAGGAAGTAAAAGAGAATACTAATTTACCCTGCTTAAGAAAAGATTTTATAATTGATCCATACCAAGTTTATGAGTCAAAAGCGTTGGGAGCTGATGCAATATTATTAATTATGGCAGTATTAGAAGATAATTTAGCTATAGAAATAGAGAAATTAGCATTAAAGTTAAATCTAGATGTTCTGATAGAGGTACATAACCGAAAAGAAATAGAACGTGCATTAAATTTACAAAGTAAACTAATTGGAATAAATAATCGAAATTTAAAAACCTTAAAAACAGACATAGAGAATACAAAAACTTTGGCACCATTTATTCCAAAGGATTATACCCTAGTAAGTGAAAGTGGTCTTAAAACAAACAAAGATATAATTAAATTATCAAAATATGGAGTTAAAGGTTTTTTAATTGGTGAGTCTTTACTCAATACTGAAAGTATTTATAATGCAACAAAAAAGATTTTAAATACCGATGAATATTAAACTTACTCATATTGATAAAAGTGGGGATATCAAAATGGTAAATATCTCGGGAAAAAAAACATCAAGAAGAATTGCCAAGGCATCAGGCGAAATATTTGCATCAGAAGAAACACTTAAAATTATAAATAACAAAAAAATGCCAAAAGGTAATGTTTTTTCAGCAGCAAAAATAGCTGGGATAATGGCAGCAAAAAAAACATCTGAAATAATTCCACTTTGCCACCCATTAAACCTAACAAATATTGAGATTAATATTGAGATTGATAAAAAGACTAATAAAATAAATATAATATCTATCTGTGAAACAGAAAATGGAACTGGTGTTGAAATGGAAGCACTTACAGCCGTTTCTTGTGCTGCTCTGACAATATATGATATGTGTAAAGCAGTAGATAAAAATATAATTATTACTAATATAAAACTTTTAAAAAAAATTGGTGGAAAGTCTGATTCGAAATAAAAAATGATTTCTGTTAAAAGTGCCATTAAGCAAATAAGAAGTAATTTAAAAAAAACTTCAGAAGAAATAATTACTATTGAAAATAGTATAGGTAGAATTTTATCGAAAAAATATAGTTCTAATTCAACTAACCCACCATTTAATGTGTCTTCTATGGACGGGTATGCATGTAGGTCAAATGACTTAAAAAAGTTACCAAAAACTTTGAAAATAATTGGTAAATCTGCTGCAGGAAAGAATTTTGATGGCATTATAGGAAAAAACGAAACAGTAAGAGTTTTAACCGGATCAAAGGTTCCAGATGGAACTGATAAAGTTATAATTCAAGAAAATACTTCAAATAGGACAGATCAAACAATAACCATAGATAAATTAAACTCAAACACGTTTATAAGAAAAAAAGGAATGGATTTTAAATTATCTGATGATTGGTCTAAAATTGGTTACCCAATATCAATAAAGAACATAGCCCTAGGTAGTGCTATGGATATTCAAAAAATAAAAGTAAGAGCTAAACCAAAAGTTGCTATTCTTTCAACTGGTGACGAACTAGTTTCACTTGGAAAAAAAACAAAGGATTTTCAGATTATATCATCAAGTTCAGTAGCTTTAAAACCTTTAATTGAAAGCTTTGGTGCTAGCATTATTGATTTAGGAATTAGTAAGGATAACAAAAAATCTATTCTAGAAAAAATTAACAAACACAAAAATTTTGACTTGATTGTAACAATTGGAGGAGCTTCAGTTGGTGATAAAGATCTAGTTAAATCTAGCTTAATTGAAAAAGGGTTTAAAATGTTATTTTGGAAAGTTGCTATGAGGCCTGGAAAGCCAGTTTTTTTTGGATTTTTAGATAAAACCCCAGTTATTGGACTCCCAGGAAATCCAGTTTCAAGTTATGTATGTGCATTAATTTTCGTGAAAGCAGCTATACATAAAATGCTAGATAGGAAAGATAAAATTATTAATGAAAAAACTGGAATAATTGGATCTAAACTAGCTAAAAATGATGAAAGAGAAGATTATTTAAGGGCTAGAATCGTAAAAAAACAGAATAAACAATTATTTATTTATCCCTACAAAAGACAAGATTCATCAATGATCTCATTATTAGCAAAATCTGATTGCCTTATAAAAAGAGCACCATTTGCAAAAAAACTAGAGGTTGGAGATTCAGTAAGTTTCATAGAAATCCCATAAAATAAGAATTTTTTAATTAAAGGTTTACATATTATAAGAACAATGGTAGAACATTTCGATGTTCTATATATGTTCGATCTTAAATGCTTACTAAAAAGCAATCTGAAATTTTAGAATATATTTCAGATTTTATGAAAAACAAGGGGGTTTCTCCCTCTTTTGAAGAAATGAAACTCGCTCTTAATTTAAAATCAAAATCTGGTATTCATAGACTAATATCAGGTCTTGAAGAAAGAGGGTTTATACGAAGGCTTCCCCATAGAGCTAGAGCATTAGAAATTATTAAGTCTCCAGAAAATGAAAACCTTTCAAATACAGTGCATTTAAATTCTGATTCTATCGCGATACCTTTTGTAGGAAAAATTGCTGCCGGATTGCCTATAGAGGCAATAAATAATTCGAATGAAACAATAGATATTCCAAAAAGTATGGTTAGCCCAAATTATAAATATTTTGCACTTCGTATTGAAGGGGACTCAATGATTGATTTAGNA
>NZXH01000034.1:4610-9224 GCA_002701885.1 Rhodospirillaceae bacterium
TGATAACGATATAGCTATAATTCAATCTGTAAATTCAGCTACTGATGGATCGATTATTGCTGCTCTAATTGATGAAGAAGAAACAACATTAAAAAAACTTAGAATTAAAGGTAGCTCAATTGCACTTGAACCAGCCAATGAAAATTATGAAACAAAAATATTTGGACCAAATAGAGTAAAAATCCAAGGTATACTTGCTGCAATGTATAGACTATATACATAAAAACATATAAAAATAAAAATTACAAATAACTAACAAAAACCTATTTAATATGTCTAAAGTTAAAACCCGCTTTGCCCCCTCACCTACTGGATTCCTTCATATAGGAGGAGCAAGAACAGCTCTTTTTAATTGGCTATATGCCATGAATAAAAATGGTAAATTCTATCTTAGGATTGAAGATACTGATAAAGCACGCTCAACAGATAAAGCAATAAAAGCAATTTTTGATGGGCTAGAGTGGTTAGGTCTGAGTTGGGAAGAAAAAATTATTTTTCAATCAAAAAATATCTCACGATATAGAGAAGTTGTTGACATTTTAATTGAGAGAAATAAGGCCTATTTTTGTTATGCTAGTGAAAATGAATTAAGCGAAATGAAAAAATTTGCAAGAGAAAATGGCTTAAAAAAAACATATAACGGCTTATGGAGGGATAAAGAACCCACTGATAACGAAAAAAATATAAAACCTGTAGTAAGATTTAAGTCACCTCAAGTTGGAGAAACTATAATAACTGACCTTGTTCAAGGAGAAGTAAAGATAAAAAACGAACAACTTGATGATATGGTTCTTCTTAGGTCAGACGGAACCCCTACTTATATGCTTTCTGTTGTTGTAGATGATTACGATATGGAAATAAGTGACGTAATTAGAGGTGATGATCACTTAAATAATGCACTAAGGCAAATTAATCTATTCCACGCTTTAGAATGGGATCCACCGAATTATGCTCATATTCCTCTAATACATGACTCTGGAGGAAAAAAACTATCAAAAAGGGAAAATGCAGTAGGTGTTGATGAATATAAAAAAATGGGAATACTTCCAGAAGCAATGAAAAACTATCTTCTACGACTTGGTTGGTCACATGGTAATGATGAAATTATTTCAGAAAATGAAGCAATAAATATCTTTTCTATAAATAATATTGGAAAATCTCCTTCTAGATTTGATTTAAAAAAATTAAAAAATATTAACAGCATCTATTTAAAAAATATGCCGAAAAAAGAATTACTGGACTTAGTTATCAATTTACTTAACGATTCACATGATAAAAAAATCATTGAGGACAATTTAGAGAAATTTAAAATGATACTTGATGATTTAATAGAAAGATCTGATAATTTGAAGGATTTAATTTTAAATTCAAATTTTCTTTTTGATAAAGAAATTTATCTGAATAAAGATGCTGAGAATATAATTGAAAACTCTGATAAAATAATTATTAAAAATTTCATATCAAGTTTAAATAATGAAAAAGATTGGAGTACTAAAAATTTAGAAATATTAACAAAATCATTTGCTAAAGATAATTCTTTGCATTTAAAAGATTTAGCAATGCCTCTAAGAGCATCGATAACTGGTAATAATAATTCACCAAATATCTTTAAAGTAATGTTCGCACTTGGAAAAGACTTGTCATTAAATCGCCTTCAAAAATTTTATTAATAAAAAAACATTAAAATCAAATAGTTAGTTGATTTTAATGTAATTATAATTTAAAAAAAAGATGTGAAAATTATATATTTCAATTAAGTTAAAGTATAAAAATATAAAAAATCTTTTGATGAGGAAACACATTATGTCTGACAAATCAAGTTCTAAAGAAAATAATCATAGTGCTAAACTATCTGGTGATGGTTTCAATATTGATCTGCCAGTAATTAAAGGTACCCTTGGGCCAGATGTAATTGATATACGGTCTTTGTATAAAGATACTGGTAAATTCACTTTTGACTCTGGATTCACATCAACAGCAAGTTGCGAATCTCAAATAACTTTTATTGATGGAGATGAAGGTATACTCCTACATAGAGGATACAGCATAGAAGAGTTAGCTGAGAACGGAGATTATTTGGAAGTATGTTACCTTTTACTTAATGGAGAACTTCCGTCAACAAATCAATTAAATGATTACAAAAAAACTATTACATACCATACAATGATACATGACCAAATGACAGACTTTTTTAAAGGGTTTAGAAGAGCAGCTCACCCCATGGCAGTAATGTGTGGCGTTGTTGGAGCGCTATCTGCATTTTATCATGATAGTCTAGATATTGATAATCCTGAACATAGGATTATCTCAGCAAACAGGTTGGTAGCAAAAATGCCAACTATATCTGCTATGGCTTACAAATTTTCAGTTGGTCAACCATTTATCTACCCTAACAATAAGCTAGACTATGTATCCAATTTTCTTCATATGATGTTTTCAGTACCCGGTGAACACTTTGAACAAAATGAAATTTTAACAAAAGCAATGTCAAGAATATTTATATTACATGCTGACCATGAACAAAATGCTTCAACCTCTACTGTAAGATTAGCAGGATCATCAGGTGCAAACCCATTTGCATGTATTGCAGCTGGAATTGCAAGTCTTTGGGGACCAGCCCATGGTGGAGCTAATGAAGCTGTTCTAAAAATGCTTAATCAAATTGGTTCAATTACAAATATAAAGGAATATATTAATAAAGCTAAAGATAAGAATGACCCATTTAGATTAATGGGCTTTGGTCATAGGGTTTACAAAAACTATGACCCACGAGCAGCTGCATTAAAAGCTAGTGCTCATGAAGTTTTAAATTCACTTGGTGTAGAGAATGAACCATTTTTAGAATTAGCATTAGAACTTGAAGAAATTGCATTAAATGATAGTTATTTTCAAGAGAGAAAATTATTTCCAAATGTAGATTTCTACTCAGGTATTATTTTAAAAGCTATGGGTTTTCCAAGTAGTATGTTCACCGTACTATTTGCATTAGCTAGAACAGTGGGATGGATAGCCCATTGGACTGAAATGATAGAAGACCCAAATCAAAAAATTGGACGACCAAGACAATTATATAGAGGGGCCACAAACAGAAAATATATAAACCTTTCTGATCGTTAAATTAAAAAATGTTATTTTTTTAAGATTATTGAAGGCAATGTTTTTTCCATTACTTCATTGCTAACTAATAGTAATTCCATAGCCTTGTTTAGTAATTTTTTTTGTCTTAATACTTTATGGTCGTTTACGATTAACTCAGAAATTGAATTATACAAATTTTTAACTGTACATCTTGATTGAATAAATTCTGGGAAAACACTCTCGTTTAGAATAATATTAGGTAAGCTTATCCATCTGGTTCTTACTAAAATTTTTAAAATTAAATATGTTAATCCTGATACTTTATAACTTATGACTGAAGGAATATTTGAATAGGCTAACTCCAAAGATACTGTTCCTGAAGTAGCTAAAGCATAATGTGCACTAGAAAAAATATCATTTTTATGTTTAGATGATAAAACTATTGGTGAGTATTTAAATAAAGAAACATACTTATTAATTAAAATATTAGTTAGATTAATTTTTTCATCCGGAACCATTATAATTATTTTAATTTTTTTAAAATTTTTTATTATTTTAATTGAAGTTTCGATATATAATGGTAACATTCTTTTTAATTCACCAGACCTGCTTCCGGGCAAAATTAAAAGAAATTTTTCATTATCGTCATAATTAAATTTTTCTCTAATAAAATTTTTATTTCCTTTTTGCATATAACTTAGCACTGGATTACCTATATATGTAGATGGTAAACCATGTTCTTTAAAGAATTTTGGTTCAAACGGTAGTAAGGTGAATAAATGATTATAAAAATTTGATATTTTTTTTGCTCTACTGGGTCTCCATGCCCACACAGTAGGAGCAACAATATGAAATTTTGAAAAATTTTGATTTTTGAGTCTCTTAACAAGTCTGAAGTTAAAATCAGGAGAGTCAATTGTTATCAAAATATCTGGGTCACTTGATATGATAAAATTTGTTAAATTATTAAGATGGTTAATTAATTTCGGTAACTTTGGTAGAATTTCAATTAATCCCATTACAGAAAGATCATTAAAGGGAATAATATTTTTTAATAAACCCACTTCTTTCATTAGTGGACCACCAACACCTTCAAATATTATTTCTTCATTTGAAAAATTTTTTAGAGAATGCATGATTTTAGAACCAAGAATATCTCCTGAATGTTCCCCTGCAATTATCATTATCTTTAGCATTTAAAATGTCCAGAAAATTATATAGATACAATAAATAATTTATGTTTATTAGCTAAGCTCAAAACTTTATCTTTTTCTAAAATTATTGTTAACGAAGATTGTATAGCTAAACCAGAAAAACCTGAAGAAATTAGCTTTTGAATAGTATTAAGACCTACAGTTGGTAAATCCACTCTAGTATCTTGATTAAGTTTAGCTGTTTTTACTAGTATAGGTTTATCTTCGTATGACATTTTACTACACCTACTTATCAACAAATCTGTTCCTTCAGGGCCCTCAATCCCTAAAACTCTATTTGAAGAAATCACGATTGATTGACCAATATCAAATTCAGAAATTT
>NZXH01000035.1 GCA_002701885.1 Rhodospirillaceae bacterium
GAAAATATTTATACCAAACTTGATGTATAAAATCAGTACAGAAGGACAAAAAAATACATATTTATTATAAAATTATACAAATAATTTCCCCATTTTTTCTTAATTTTCCTCTTGTCAAGTTCAAAAGTTACAATTTTTTTAAATAACTAGATTGACCGATCGGTTTTGTGACAATATCGTGTATATTTCATTCACTCAAGTCACTATATATAGATTTTTGTATTATTTCTGAATGATATGCCTTGTGCAAATTTATGTAGATTAATTTTTGTTCGAAAGGATTTTTAGTTATGAGATTTAGCCGTGTTTTCACTACGAATGGGAGGTCCCCTTATGACCCGATTAAGTTTCGTAAAACTAGCAGTGAGATAAGAAATCCTGACGGTTCAATTGTTTTTGAAATGCATGATATTGAAGTTCCATCAAGCTGGTCACAGGTCGCAAGTGATATAATTGCTCAAAAATACTTTAGAAAAGCAGGAATTCCAACAAAAATAAAGAAAGTAGAGGAAAACACAGTTCCTTCATGGCTATGGAGGTCAGTTCCAGACACAGATGCACTAGATTCTCTTCCAGAAAACTTAAGAAATACAGGGGAAACAAGCTCTAAACAAGTTTTTGACAGATTGGCAGGTACTTGGACTTATTGGGGATGGAAAGCTGGCTACTTTGATCAAGAAGAAGACGCAAGAATATTTTTCGATGAAATGAGATATATGCTGTGCAACCAAGTTGCTGCGCCTAATTCACCTCAGTGGTTTAATACTGGGCTTCATTGGGCTTACGGCATTGATGGACCAGCTCAAGGGCATTTTTACGTTGATTTTGAAAAAGGTAAACTCACAAAATCTGATAGTGCCTATGAACATCCTCAACCACATGCATGTTTTATTCAGAGTATAAGCGATGACCTAGTTAACCCTGGTGGTATTATGGACTTATGGGTCAGAGAAGCTAGGTTATTCAAGTATGGCTCAGGAACAGGAAGCAATTTTTCAGGCTTACGTGGCTCGGGTGAATCGCTTTCAGGAGGTGGCAAATCATCCGGTTTGATGAGCTTTCTAAAAATTGGCGATAGGTCTGCTGGAGCTATAAAGTCAGGTGGAACAACCAGAAGAGCTGCTAAAATGGTAGTTGTAGATGCAGATCACCCTGACATAGAGACTTTTATTAACTGGAAAACAGTTGAAGAACAAAAAGTTGCTGCTTTGGTTGCCGGCTCCAAAATAACAAATAAACACCTTAACCTGATTATGAAATCATGTAACTCAGTAGAAGGTGATGGAAGATTCACCCCAAAGGACAATCCTCAACTTAAAAGTGCTATTCTCGAAGCTAGAAAATCAATGATCCCAGAAAACTACATACAAAGAGTTATTGGTTTTGCTAAACAAGGTTATACTCAAATTGATTTTCCTGAATATGATACAGATTGGGATAGTGAAGGATATCAAACTGTCTCAGGACAAAATGCTAATAATACAGTAAGAGTTACTGATGATTTTTTAGAAAATGTAATTAATGATAAAGATTGGCAATTAATCAAAAGAACAGATAATACAGTTTCAAAAGTTGTTAAGGCATCAGATCTTTGGGAGCAAATTGCTGAAGCAGCTTGGCAAAGTGCAGACCCAGGGCTTCAGTTTCATACAACTATAAATGACTGGCATACTTGTCCTGAAGGTGGCGATATCAAAGCCTCTAATCCTTGTTCAGAATATATGTTTCTTGATGATACAGCTTGCAACCTAGCCTCTCTCAATCTAACCAGATTCCTAAACGATAATTGTCAATTTAATATTAATTTTTTTGAACATGCAGTTCGTCTTTGGACAGTAACCCTAGAGATTTCAGTATTAATGGCGCAGTTCCCATCCAAGGAAATTGCTCAGAGATCATATGAATACAGAACCCTTGGTCTCGGGTATGCGAATATTGGCGGACTCTTAATGAGCAGCGGGATTCCCTATGATAGCGATGAGGGAAGAGCAGTATGTGGTGCAATAACAGCAATTATGACAGGTGTTTCTTACGCTACCTCAGCAGAAATGGCGAGTGAACTTGGGCCTTTCCCAAAGTATAATGAAAACTCTGAGCATATGCTTAGAGTCATACATAACCATAAACTTGCTGCAGAAGGTAAATCTACAGGATTCAAAAAATTAAATACTGACCCAGTTCCACTAGATATAAAAAACCTTCACAGTGTTGAATTGTCAGAAGCAGCTGCTAAAGCTTGGGACAAAGCTGAAAAACTTGGAAAGGAATTTGGGTTCAGAAATGCTCAAACAACAGTTATAGCCCCAACAGGAACCATCGGTCTTGTAATGGATTGCGATACTACAGGTATAGAACCGGATTTTGCTATTGTAAAATTTAAAAAACTTGCAGGAGGAGGATATTTTCGAATAATTAATAGAGCTGTTCCTAAAGCATTAAAATCTATTGGATATAACGATAAACAAATTCAAGATATTGAAAACTATGTCTTAGGAGAAAGAACGCTTGAAAATGCTCCTGGAGTAAATCACGAAAGTTTAAAAAGTAAAGGTTTCACTGATCAAATAATCAAAATTATAGAAGATAACCTAAAAGATACTTTCGATATAAAATTTGTATTTAATAAATGGACCCTTGGGTCAGACTTTTGTGAAAATACTTTAAATATTAGTAAATCAAATTTGGAAAATTCAAGTTTTGATATTCTCTCTGCTATTGGTTTTACAAGTGAAGAAATTGATAAAGCAAATACATTTTGTTGCGGAAGTATGTCCTTGGAAGGAGCTCCACATTTAAAGGAAGAACATCTAGAAATTTTTGACTGTGCGACACCATGTGGAAGAAATGGAAAAAGATTTCTTTCATGGAAAAGTCATATTTTGATGATGGCAGCTGCTCAACCATATATCTCTGGTGCTATCTCTAAAACTATAAATATGCCAAATTCGGCATCAATTGATGACTGTAAACAAGCATATATGCTATCTTGGAAACTAGGACTTAAAGCAAATGCGTTATATAGAGATGGTTCAAAATTATCACAACCGTTAGCTGCTCTTAATATTGAAGATAATGACAATGACCTTCAAGATGAGAAACCATTACCAAATACATCACAAATCAGAATAATGGCTGAAAAGATGGCAGAAGACTTAGTTGCAAAAAAACTAACATCAGCTAGTAGAGGCGAAAGAACCAAACTACCTCAAAGAAGAAAGGGTTACACCCAAAAAGCAACAGTTGGAGGTCATAAAGTATATCTTAGAACTGGTGAATTTGAAGATGGTTCTCTTGGAGAAGTATTTATTGATATGCACAAAGAAGGCTCAGCTTTTAGAAGCTTAATGGATGGCTTTGCTATAGCAATATCACTTGGTCTTCAATACGGTGTCCCACTTGAGGAATTTGTTGATGCGTTTACATTTACGCGATTCGAACCTTCAGGAATGGTTGAAGGGAATGACGCTATTAAAATGGCTACTTCTGTACTTGATTATTTATTCAGGGAATTAGCTGTATCCTACCTTGGAAGAAATGATTTATCACATGTAGAGCCTGACGACCTTCGTCATGATGCTCTCGGTGAAGAAAGTCAAAGACCTGTGGAAACAAATTTAAATCAAAGTGAAGATGCTTCTCTTGCTACTATGATGGGTGTGGCATCAAATGGCTATATGAGAAAAAATTTGTATGTCGTAAACGGAGGCATAGTCTCAGAAAAAACCCCTGAAAGTGACTTAGAAAGTAGTGAAACTTACAATACAGTCATAATGGAATCAGTATCACAAGATGAAAATAAAGAAAAAAAATCTAACGAAAAATTAGAAAAGGCTATTCAAGCTAGAATGAAAGGTTATGAGGGAGACTCTTGTGGGGAATGTGGTAACTTCACGCTAGTTAGAAATGGTACATGCTTGAAATGTGACACTTGCGGAGCAACAAGTGGTTGCTCGTAACTAATCTGATTTAATATCAGTTTTTATTGAAAGTTCTTTCAAATGTGAGACATCTACTTCAGCAGGAGCTGACATCATTAAATCTTCTGCTCGTTGGTTCATTGGAAATAGCATTACTTCTCTAAGGTTAGGCTCATTAGCAATTAGCATTATCATTCGTTCCAATCCAAAAGCAATTCCACCATGTGGAGGGGCTCCATAGTGTAAAGCATTGTATAAACCTCCAAATCTTTTTTCTACCTCATGAATTTCGTAACCACAAACCTTAAAAACTTCTTTCATAATTTCTGGATCATGATTCCTAATAGCACCAGAAGCTAGTTCAGCACCATTACAAACTAAATCATATTGAAGACTAACTATATCTAAAGGGTTGAGGTTTTTTAAACTTTCAAAACCACCTTTTGGCATTGAAAATGGATTATGCCCAAAATCCATTTTTTTTGTTTTTTCATCTAGCTCATACATTGGAAAATCTACAATCCAACAGAATTCGAAGGTATTTTTTTGTACTAAGTTTAAAATTTCAGCAATTTTCAAGCGGGCCAACCCGGCTAAATGTGCTGAAGATTTTTCTTTTGAACAGGAGAAAAAAACTGCATCACCTTTTTTTAATTTTGCTTTATTAAAAATATCATTAACTCTTTCCTCAGATAAATTTTTTGCTATAGGACCAATTGCTTCGTCAGAAAAAATAATATAACCTAGGCCAGCTGCTCCTTCTTCTTTTCTTGCCCATTCATTCATTTTATCAAAGAAACTTCGTGGCTGAGAAGCTGCATTTGGTGCAGGTATAGCTCGAACGACTGCTCCGGATTCAATTTGTTTAGCAAATATTTTAAAATCAGATCCCTTAAATGCATCTGTAACATCTGCTATTTCAATAGGAATTCTTAAATCAGGTTTGTCAGAGCCGTATTTTAACATTGCCTCAGAAAAAGGGATAATTGGAAAACTTCCAACTGATATTTTGAACGCAGAATATTCACTAAAAACTTTAGATACTATCGGCTCCATTGTTGAGAATATATTCTCTTGAGTAACAAAAGACATCTCAATGTCCAATTGGTAAAACTCTCCAGGAGACCTATCAGCCCTTGGGTCTTCGTCCCTGAAGCAAGGTGCAATCTGAAAATATTTATCAAAGCCCGAAATCATAATTAATTGTTTGAATATTTGCGGAGCTTGCGGTAAAGCATAAAATTTTCCAGGATGAATTCTACTGGGGACTAAAAAGTCTCTGGCTCCTTCTGGAGAACTTGCGGTTAATATGGGTGTTTGGAATTCTCTGAAACCAATCTCTTCCATACTTCTTCTAATTGAAGAAATGATTTCTGATCTCAAAATTATATTTTTATGCATTCTCTCTCGTCTCAAGTCTAAATATCTATACTTAAGACGTGAATCCTCTGGATATTCATGGCTTCCAAAAACTTGGATTGGTAACTCGTTTGATTTTGACAGAACTTGAAAAGATGTAATTGAGACCTCAAATCTACCTGTTTCTATAGAATCATTAATTGTTTCTTCACTTCTTTCTACCACTTTTCCTTCAACAGAAATGACTGATTCAGGTGATAAAGACTCAATTTTAGGGAAAATATCTGAATTTGACTCTATAACGCACTGGGCTACACCATAATTATCTCTTAAATCAATAAATAATAGATTTCCATGATCTCGTTTCCTATGTACCCAACCACATAATCTTACAATACACCCCTTATCATTATCACTTAATTGATTACATAAATGCGTCCTATAATTATTCATATTTTCACCAAATAAACAGAAAAAATTAATATTGTGTCAGAAAAGTAAAAAAAATACTATATTCAAATCAATAGAATATTAGAATATTATCTATTTTTGTGGTGGTGTAAATGTCAGTATTAAATAATAATCAAGAAATTTCAGAATTTTGTCAAAGACTAAGCAAAGAGACTTTTATAGCTGTTGACACAGAGTTTATGAGAGAAAACAGTTACTGGCCTCACCTTTGTTTAATCCAGCTTGCTAGTAAAAAAGAAGCAAAAATAATTGACCCATTAATGGAAAAAATTGATTTAAAACCAGTTGATAGGTTAATGACAAATAAAAATGTAACAAAAGTTTTCCATTCTGGTAGGCAGGATATTGAGATTTTCTATAATAGAAATAATAAAACTCCCTACCCTATTTTTGATACTCAAATTGCAGGAATGGTATGTGGTTTTGGTCACTCTGCTTCATATGATTCAATGGTTTCAACAATATTAAAAAAGAAAATTGATAAAGTTTCTAGGTTTACTGATTGGTCATTAAGACCACTGTCCAAAAAACAAATAAGTTACGCCCTAAATGATGTGATATACTTGATTAAAATTTATGATCACTTAATTAAACAATTAAAAGAAAATAATAGAATTGAATGGATAAAGGATGAAATTAATAATTTATTAGATGAGAAAAATTATTCTATCGAACCCAAGGATTCTTGGAAAAAAATAAAAATTAAGAGCCATTCAAAAAAATTGATTCCTACGATTTACGAACTTTCTTTGTGGAGGGAACTCAATGCTCAAAAATCAAATATTCCTAGAAATAGATTACTTAGGGATGAAGCAATAATTGAAATTTCAGCTAACTTACCNAGNACTATTGAAGANCTCGAAAAAATTAGAGGAATATCAAGATCATTTGCAATGAGTAAAAAAGGAGTTGAGATTATAAATCTGTTGAAAAAAAGTAAGAATTATAAACATACACCGGAAATAAAATCTGCAAAAAATAATAAAGATAAAAATAGTAATGACCCTATTGTAGATTTACTTAAAATACTCCTAAATATACAATCTAAAAAACACAAAGTTTCCCAAAACTTAGTATCTAACGTTTCAGACCTAAACAGAATAATCAATGAAAAAAACCCAGATGTTCCAGCACTAAATGGGTGGAGGTATGAAATATTTGGAAAATATGCCTTGGATATAAAAAATGGAAAAACAACTATTAATGTAAAGAACGGTAAAATAAAATTTTCTAGAGATTAATAACTTTATATTCGCATTTTAGTAAATTTGATAAAATTTTTATTTTTTTATCGCAGGCTCTATTATAATTTATTTTTAAATTATTTTTTAAAGAGATTAAAAGGTTATTTTTATTAAATGACATTTCACAATCAAAAATATTCCCACTTGAACTACCCGTAATAGTATAAGCAAAATCCAGTGCAACACCAATTATAATTGCCCTTTCTAATCTACTAGCAGAAAGAATATTATACTCATTATACTCTTTATTTTTTTCTAAATCTCCTTTGTATCTCTTAAACAATACTTTTGCTATATATAAGCGCTCAGAGTGATTGACCTCTACGAATGGAGCATATATAACTTTTTTCAGTGCAAATTCTGCTCTATATTCTGGGTGAATTTTCCATGCTATATCACTTAAATAACAAGCTGCCTCAGCTAACCGTAATTCATTATCAGGAAATTTTTTAATTATTGGATGTAACCATTTAAAATAATTTTTAATATTTTCGTAAAATCTACTTTCATTTTTTGAAATTTTTCTACAGTAGCTAACTAGAGAATCCTCTTTTTTATCATTCTCATCTAGTCTATCAAATAATATACCTTCTCTTAGACCGTAAGATGAAAAAATAATATTTTGTGGTTCAATTTTTAATAATATTCTTTCCAAAAGTAGTGCTGAATAAGGAACGGACTTTCTCCTTGATTTAGATATAACTGACATTGACTTTAATGAATAATTTAAATTTGAAAGCACTCTACAAATGTCCACAGCTCTTGATAAAGATATCTCATAGTGATGAATTACTGAAATTGGATAATTAGACCAGCTCATAAATACTTTTGCTAAGGACCTCCAAGCACCACCAATCGCATAAAATGATTTATTTTTTTCATTCTTAAGCCAAGATGATTGATCTAAATATTTATCTATTAATTCTGTTAATTCTTCTTTTTTTTTATATATATCTCTAAATTGTAAAGTTCCTAGTGGTAAAGTAATAGTGTTTTCAAATTTGATATCCTTAGAACTTACAAGCTCTAAACTCCCTCCACCCAAATCACCTATAAAACCCTTAGGATCATTAAATGAAGATAAAACTCCTAAATACGAAAACCTTGCTTCTTCCTTACTTGACAATATTAAAATACTGACATTAAAATTTTGATTAATTTTATGAACAAACTCTTTACCATTTAATGCCTCTCTAATTGCTGCTGTTCCTACAATCACTAATTCACAGTTTATTGACCTTGATATAGATATGTACCTCTCAATTACTTTATTTGCTCTCAAGCATGCTTCATTTGGTAACATTTTAGAAATACGTAAATCACTACCCAAACCACATTGAGTTTTTTCATTAAAAATAGGTATAGCAAATTTTTTTTTACAATCAAAAATTACTAACCTTATAGAGTTTGAACCTATATCAATTACTGCTAATGGAGAAAATTTATTCATAAGGCTTTAAAATATTAAATATTAAGATCTAGATCTGCTAAATCTTCTCGATTTGAAAAACTTCCCCTCCCTGATAAACTTGGGTTATTAATGAAGTAGTTATGAGCCGAGAAGAAGTTTTTATGGTCATTGGATGTTCTAATATAATTTCCGTTTTCTAATAAATCCCAAGAATGGGCATTATCATTTAAATTTGCCACCATAATTTGTTTGAGTATTTGCTGATGAACTGTTGGGTTTTCTATCGGAATAAAAGCCTCAATTCTTCGATCTAGGTTTCTGGGCATCCAGTCTGCAGAACTAATGTAAACCTTTGATAGTTTAGAAGGTAATTTTTTTCCATTTCCAAAACAAAATATTCTTGAATGCTCTAAAAATCTTCCAACTATACTCTTTACAAATATATTTTCTGAGAAACCTTTTATTTGAGGCCTTAAACAACAAATACCCCTTACAATCAATCTAATTCTTACACCTTCTTGAGAGGCCAAATAAAGTTCATCAATAACTTCAGGGTCAACTAATGAATTTAACTTGGCCCATATCTCTCCATTTTTTCCAGATTTAGCAACCTTTACTTCTTTGCGAATTAATTCAATTATATTCTTCCTCATTTTAATTGGTGATATTGATAATTTTTCCCAACTTTTTGGTTCTGAATAACCAGTCAAATAATTAAATAATTTTGCAGCATCCCTGCACAAGGATTCATCAACAGTAAAAAAAGATAAGTCCGTATAAATTTTTGCCGTAATTGGGTGATAATTCCCAGTTCCAAAATGAACATAACTTCTAAGCTTATTATTTTCTCTTCTTACCACTAATGAAACTTTAGCATGTGTTTTTAACTGAATAAAACCATAGACTACATGAATACCAGCTTTTTCCATATCTCTTGCCCAACGAATATTAGCTTCTTCATCAAATCTTGCCTTTAGCTCAATTAAAGCTGTAACAGATTTGCCTTTTTCTGCAGCTTCGATTAAAGCTTTTACAATTGGAGAGTCATTGCTTGTTCTATATAAAGTTTGTTTAATCGCCACAACGTTATCATCATTAGCTGCCTGCTTTATAAATTGAATAACAACATCAAAACTTTCATATGGATGGTGAACTATAATATCTTTTTGCATTATAGCAGCAAAACAATCCCCATTAAATTCTCTAATTCTCTCTGGGAATCTAGGGTAAAAACTCTTAAATATCATATTATTCTTCTTAAATTTTAATAATTGTTTAGTATCTTCTAAAGCCACAACTCCATTAGTGATTACTACGGATTGATTATCTAGACCTAATTCTTTAATTAAAAATTCTATCAATTCATTTGACGCAGATCCTTCAACCATTAATCTAATTATTGTTCCACGCTTTCTACGCTTTAGAACATTTTCAAAAGATAAAGCTAGGTCTTCAGCTTCTTCCTCTAACTCTATATCGCTATCTCTAATAACTGTGAATGAAGATTTAGAAATTAGAATATAATTAGGGAAAATTTGATCTAAAAACAACTCAATGACACTTTCAACTCTTAAAATATTTGTATCTTTTCCTGATAGCTTTATGAACCTATTTATTTGTCTAGGTATGGGAATAATTGCGTTCAAAAATTTATTATCACTTTTTCTTTTTAATTTCATTACTATACCAAAACCCTTATTAGGGAGAAAAGGAAAAGGGTGGGCAGGGTCAATTGCAATTGGAGTCAATAAAGGAAAAATATCATTTAAAAAAATTTTCTCTAACCACTCTTTATCACTACACGCAATTTGATTTACATCTAAAACATTAATATGGTTTAATTTAAGTTCACTAATCAAGTTTTTCCATATTTTCTGTTGTATTTCAATAAGTTGCCTGGCATTCTCCCAGACTTTCTCTAACTGTTCCTTTGGCGAGAGCCCGTCTTGGCTTTTTTCAGAAACTCCTGCTTGAACCTGACCCCATAAGCCAGCAATTCTTACCATAAAAAATTCATCTAAATTTTCAGCTGATATAGATAAAAACTTAACTCTTTCCAATAAGGGATTATTATCATTAGTTGACTCATCAAGAACACGTCTATTAAAAGAAAGCCATGATAATTCTCTATTAAAAAACCTTTCTGGGGATTCAATAAGTTTCATTATGTTAGGCCTATAAATATATTTCAAAATTAAAGTTAAATATACTCAAAAATTAATTTTTTTCAATACTCCTGCAACAAATGGAATAGTAATTTCTTTTTTATAAGAGAAAGATTTGGTATCAATTATTTCAACGATACTTTGAATATATTCAAAGTCTCTTTCTACTCTCTTTACTAAATATTTAACGACATCATCATTTATTTTAATTTGTCTATCATAGAATAATTTAAAAAATAATTGTTCGATTAATTTGTCATCTGGATTTTTTAATTCAACTGTAGTCATTGCCCGTAATCTTGATTCTAAATCTTTTAATGATACTTCCCACCGTGCTGGTGCTTCTCTGTCTAATATAAAAATTGTGCCTTTTTCTTCAATACAAATATTAATTACATGAAGCAAAGTTTTTTCCGGTATTTTAGATGCATTATCAACAGCTAAGTGTTTATTTTCATAAATTTTATTTATAGAGAAATTTGAAGAATTCTTTTCATTTAGAATTAAACCACCTGTCTTGAATTTCCACGAATGAATCAAATGAGTTTTCCCTGAACCTGGAGCACCATAAAAAAATATTCCACTTTTTTCCCAATTTGGCCATTTATCAAGCCAGCTAACAGCTTCAAAGTTTGAAGAAGAAACAATAAAGTCTTTTCTTTCAAATGCAGGTATATTTTTAAATTCAAAGTTATATTGAGACATATTTTTTAGATATATTAATTTTGAATGATTGAAATATTCCAGAAATCATTTTCTTTAAATAATTTAATATTATTTCTCTCAAGTGATAATAATAATTGATCTTTATTTCCATAAAAATGAATAATAATTTGGCTTTGGTTTCTATTTATTTTGATAATATCGATATTTTCTACTATTCTTGTTTTTTTTATCAAACTTAAAATTTTATTATAATAAAATATGTCTGGGCTTAAAATACTTACACTAACTTTATTTGGATTATCAAAACGAATAATGTTTCGCAACTTCCAATCCTCAATTATATTATTATAAACTTTTTTAACAGATTCCTCTAATAAGTTTTTTTCAGTATTTATTGTTGGCATTGAAAAGCTTTGAATATTAATACTATTTTCTTGATCACCGAACTTTTTAACAGTTACATGTAGTCTTAATAACCTTGCATTTAAATCTTGAATCTGTACAGCATGCACTATAATTCCACGTTTCAAATTATATTTATTTAAAATCTTACTCAAACTTTTTTCATTTCCGAGGATAGCTTGATTAGCATTAATTGTTGCCATATCTGAAAGAGAGCCTTCAGGAAGAAATATTGGTAGAATCTTGCTCTGGTTATCAGTTAATTTCTCCCATTCATCTTTCCATATGTTTGGATCATCCCAAAGGATCTTCGCCCCTTCCTTTTCATAAACTGGAATAATCATTTGAGTATCACTAATTGATTCTGAGAATAAAATACTGTTTTTTTTAAGAAAATCTCTAACTTTAAGTGAATTAAATTTAACTAGAAAAGTAGCAAAATATCTTTTATCTAATGCTTTTTCTTTATCGATTTGTAACGCAGAAATCATTGATATGATTTTCTCATCAGTCACTTCTGGAAGTAAATTAAGCTGATTAGATACAACTAGTCTACTTATTAATTTTGAATAAGCAACCCTTTGAGCTTTGTTCAAAGCAATATCCCTTGCTAGAGTTGTTGAAGATGATGTTATATCAACAACTATATTTCTAACAACATATGGATCATGTGATTCATTTGCGATCGCACCTCCAGGGTTGAATAAAACAAACAAAAGCTGTATTAATATTAGAAAAATAATTATATTAAAATAATTTTTTTTAAAATTTTTTTTTAATAGCATATTTTTTTTATTTTTTACCATTGAAAAGAATGAAACTATCGTTAAAATTTATATATAAAGATATAATTATATAACATATAGTAAATATTACTAAAATTAATTTCATGGAAAACTCTAACAATAAGCTAAATCCTTTGAAAAAAAATACATATAAAAGCTCTGGTGTAGACATTGATAAGGGAAATCAAATAGTTAATGATATTAAAGAACTATCAAAAAATACAAGCCGCTCTGGCCAAGTCAACAAATTAAGTGACTTCGCAAGTGTATTTGACCTCAAAAGTGCTGGCTATATAGATCCTTTAATTGTTACATCTACTGATGGGGTTGGAACTAAACTTCTTATTGCATCTGAACTTCAAAAGTACGATTCTATAGGTATAGATTTGGTAGCAATGTGTGTAAATGATCTAATTGTTCAAGGCGCTGAACCTTTAGTATTTTTAGATTACATAGCAATTGGTAAACTAAATGAAGATCTTATTCTCTCGATAATGAAAGGAATAGTTAGAGGTTGTGAAATATCAAATTGCGCTTTATCTGGAGGTGAAACTGCAGAATTACCAGATATGTACTCAGAAAATAAATTTGACTTGGCTGGCTTTGCTCTAGGAGCAGTGGAAAGAAAAAATTTAATAACTAAGAATAGAGTAAGCACAGGGAATATATTACTTGGCCTCCCATCTAGCGGCTTTCACTCCAATGGTTTTTCTCTAATAAGAAAAATTATCTTATTAAATAATATTAAACTTAGTGATAAATTTAATTTTACAGAAGATACATTAGGTGATGAATTATTATCCCCAACCAAAATTTATGTACCAATATTAAATAAAATAAATAAAATAAATATTCTTAATGGTATAGCTCATATTACTGGTGGAGGTTTAAAAGAAAATATTCCCAGAATTTTACCACCTGGAAAGTCAGCTAAAATTTTTCTAAAATCGTGGGAAATTCCTGAAATTTTTAACTGGTTAAAAAGTATAGGAAGTATTTCTTTAGAAGAAATGTTAAAAACATTTAATTGTGGAATAGGAATGACTCTAATTATTAAAGAAGAAGATATTTATACTGTTAAAAATATTCTTGATAAATTGAACGAAAAATTTTTTATCCTAGGTAAAATCATTGATAGTCAAGAACCTTCTTCTGTAGAATTTATAAATGATAGTATGGAGTGACTTTTATTTTGTTTAATCTTGGAATACTGATATCTGGAAGAGGGACTAATTTAGAAAATTTAATTTGCCTAACGAAAAAATACCCCGAAAAAATAAATATCTCATCGATTCAAATTTATGTTGGAGAAT
>NZXH01000036.1 GCA_002701885.1 Rhodospirillaceae bacterium
GATGATCCTGCTTTAATTATGGCAAATGATAGACTAATTGCTGAGGGAGAAGTGATGGTTTCCAAGGAAAATGTTGCTGTCACAATAAGCAAAATAGTAGGAAAACTTGAAGAAGTTTAGGTTTTTTTAAAGAATATTCTAATTTCTTAAATTTTTATAAAATAAAATAAATATTAGCTTGATGCTATAAAATAAATTTGGTATTCCGCTTATATAATATGCGGTCGTGGCGGAACTGGTAGACGCGCAGCGTTGAGGTCGCTGTGGGATTATTTCCCATGGAAGTTCGAGTCTTCTCGACCGCACCACTATTAAAATAATTATCACTCTTTTCTAGTAAGTATATATATGGCTAATTACACTATTTTTGCTATATATTATTTAAAAGATAGTTTAGTGTATTATTCTCTGTCCATAACATTGGTGTAATTATGTCTGACGATCTTAATAAGATGGCATTGGAATATCATCGTAATCCAACTGCGGGTAAAATTTCTGTTCAACCAACAAAAAGATTAGCAAATCAAGTTGACCTTTCGTTAGCTTACTCTCCAGGGGTTGCAGCTGCTTGTAATGAAATTAGCGCTGACCCTCTAAATGCGGCTAAATATACAATTCGAAGTAACCTTGTTGGTGTAATTACTAATGGTACTGCAGTATTAGGTTTAGGAAATATTGGCCCTTTAGCTTCTAAGCCTGTTATGGAGGGTAAAGGGGTTTTATTTAAAAAGTTTGCTGATATAGATGTATTTGATATTGAGGTAGATGCTTCAGACCCTTCAAAGTTTATTGAGACAGTTTCAGCTTTAGAACCTACATTTGGTGGAATTAACCTTGAAGATATTAAAGCTCCAGAATGTTTTATAATTGAAAAAGCTTTGAGAAAAAGGATGAAAATTCCAGTGTTTCATGATGATCAACATGGAACTGCTATCTGTGTAGCAGCAGCTTTGATAAATGGATTAAGAATTATAGATAAGGAAATATCGAAAGCAAATTTGGTTTGCTCAGGTGCTGGGGCTGCAGCATTAGCATGCTTAGATCTACTTGTCGAGATGGGTATGAAACCTGATAACATAGTGGTATGTGATAGAAAAGGTGTAGTACATAAAGGAAGAGAAAAAGAACTAGATGAGTACAAGCTAAAGTATGCAATCGATACTAATGCAAGAGATCTAAATGACGCTATAGATGGCGCTGATATTTTCCTTGGAGTTTCAAGTGCAGGTGTTTTAACCAAAGAAATGGTTAAAAAAATGTCTAAGAAACCATTAATTTTGGCACTTGCAAATCCTAACCCTGAAATTTTACCTGAAGATGTTATGAATGTTAGGCCAGATGCATTAATTGCAACTGGTCGATCAGATTACCCTAATCAAGTGAATAATGTACTATGTTTTCCCTTTATGTTTCGTGGTGCTCTTGATGTGGGGGCTACTGAAATAAATGAAGCTATGAAAATTGCAGCTGTATACGCAATTGCAGACCTCGCTAAAGCTGAAATTTCTGACGTTGTTGCTAAGGCTTATTCAGGGCAACAGTTAGAATTTGGACCTGATTATCTCATTCCAAAACCTTTTGATCCAAGATTAATCATTAAAGTTTCGAGTGCTGTTGCAAAAGCAGCCATAGAGACAGGTGTCGCAACAAGACCAATAGATGATTTAAAAGTTTATGAGGATAAATTAGCACAATATGTCTATAGAACTGGTTTTGTTATGAAGCCTGTTTTCGAGCAAGCCAGAACTAAACCTATGAAAATTGCATACTCTGATGCAGAAGAAGAAAATGTTTTGAGGGCTGTAAAAATAGCTATCGATGAAGGCATTGCTTCACCGATTCTAATAGGAAGAAAATATGTTATTAAAATGAGAATGGAAAAAGCTGGGTTGCACTTTGACCTTGAAAAAGATGTAGAGATAATAGACCCAGAAGATGATACACGATACAAAGAATATTGGATGACATATCATGATTTGATGTCAAGGAAGGGTGTTTCACCAAATGCTGCCAAAACAATTGTTAGAACTCGTAATACAGTAATTGGTGCTCTGGCTGTAAAGAGAGGTGATGCTGATGCTCTAGTTTGTGGATATGTTGGAAGATATGGACGGCATTTACAATACTGTATTGATATATTAGGTTTAGAGAAAAATGTAACTTCTCCTTGTGCTGTTCAACTTTTAGTAACTCCTAAAAAAACAATTTTCATAACAGATACAGAGGTAAACTTAAATCCATCATCTGATCAAATTTCAGAAATAGTTTCTTTATCTTCAAAGGTAGTAGAGAGGTTTGGAATAAAGCCAAATGTTGCATTGGTTACCCATTCTAATTTTGGAACACACTCTGACTCTATAGTATTAAAGATGCAGCAAGCATTTAGTAAAATTAAAAAAGAAAACCCCTTAATCCAGGTTGATGGAGAAATGAACGCAGATTTAGCTCTTTCAGAATCTTCAAGGGAGTATATTTTTCCTGATTGTATTTTAAAAGGAGAAGCTAATTTGCTTGTAATGGCCAACCAAGATTCAGCGTCAGTAAGTTTTGCATTGGCAAAGTCTTTAACTGATGGTTTATCTGTTGGGCCCATTTTGGCTGGTTTATCTGATGTAGCACATATAGTTAATCCATCAATTACGGTCAGAGGTCTGGTTAATATTACTGCATTAGCTTCAGTTCAAGCTTCTAGTAAAACTTCAAATAATAATTAAAATTGTTGTTATGAAATTAAGTGAGAACGAAAGTAAAAAAGAATATTTAAATAAATTAATTTTTTCAGACCAATTAATTCTAGATGTTGAAAAATATCTAAAAGAAAACAATAAAAGTAATATTATCTCTATATCTCAAAATTTGCATTCAGCAGATATGGCCGAGCTGATAGAAAAAATTAGGCCCGAATATAGAAACAAATTATTTGATCTCATAAAGAATTTACTAAAACCTGAAGTTTTATCAAAACTAGATAATGCTACATTAAGAAGTGTAATTGAAATAATTGGTGCAAAGCAAACAGCTGAAGCTCTAGTTTATTTAGATACTGATGAAGCTATAGAAGTGTTAGATGGTCTTGATAGAAATACACAAGAAGAGCTTTTGTCAAAAATGGATAAAAATGAGAGAGAGTTAATTGAAGAATCTCTTAACTATCCTGAATATTCTGCTGGCAGGCTAATGCAACGTGATCATCTCTCTATTCCAATAGAGTGGGATGTTGGCAAAGTAATTGATTTTATTCGAGAAGAGAAAAATCTTCCTGATGAATTTTATGAATTAATTGTAATTGATTCAAATTATCATCCAATTGGAACCGTTCCATTAAATATATTATTACGAGCCAAAAGACTTGAGTCGGTTACAAAAATTATGCAGCCAATTCGAGAGTTAATAACTGTAGATATGGATCAGGAGGAAGTTGCTTATATATTCCAACAGTATGATCTCGTTTCTTCACCAGTCATAGATGGTAATGATAAGCTAATTGGAGTTATAATGCATGATGACATAGTTGATGTAATAACAGAAGAGGCAGAGGATGATATTTTTCGCCTTGCTAGAGCTGGTGATGCAGGAATAAATGATACCTTTTTTGTAATTACAAAAAACAGGTTTATGTGGCTTTCTGTTAACCTAGTTACTGCAATAATTGCATCGTATGTTATTTTTCTCTTTGATGCAACAATTGAACAATTAGTGGCTTTGGCTGTTCTAATGCCAATTGTTGCTTCGATGGGTGGAAATGCAGGAACGCAAACTTTAACAGTAACTGTAAGAGCATTAGCCACTAAAGATATAACCTATTCTAATGCTTGGCGATTTATAAATAAAGAAATGCTAGTTGCTTTATTTAATGGGGTTATGTTTGCCTTAATTATCTCAGTCGCATCTTGGGTGTGGTTTTCTAATTCAGGGTTATCATTTGTAATTTTTATTGCAATGATTATAAACATGTTAGCTGCTGGGCTTTCAGGAATAGTCATACCTTTGTTATTAAACAAAATTGGTGCTGATCCTGCTTTGGCTGCGACTGTTTTTGTTACTACTGTTACTGATGTAATTGGTTTTTTTGCATTTTTAGGTTTAGCTGCCTTGGTTTTGATCTAACTATTTTTTTTCTTGCTCTCATTCCATATAGCATAGTAATTTCCTACAAAAATCAATACTGCACCAATTATTACAAAAAAATCTATTTGTTCTTGATAAATATAAAAACCTAACAAAGAGATTAGAGGTAGTCTTAAAAAATCCACAGGATTCACTAAAGATGCATCAGCCAATTGCATGGCTTTTGTTAGTGAAAAGTGACTAATGATACCACACAACCCTACAAGTATTACCCAAGGAATATCTTCAAATAGAATAGAATTTATTTCAAATAACGAAGCAATTAAAGAAAGCGGAAGTTGAATTACAGACATCCAAAAAAGTACAGTAATTAAGTCATCATACCGAGTTAACGCTTTAGTTGTTGTATTTGTAATTGCAAAACCAATAGCAGAAAAAATCATAATTATTGTGCCTAACCCAAGTTCATTGAAGCCAGGTCTTAAAATAATAATAATACCACAAATTCCTAGAATTAGAGATACAATCTTAGAGAAATTAATTTTTTCTCCCAAAAAAATTAAAGCTAAAATAGCAACCCATAGTGGTGTAGTAAACTCAAGTGCAAACACTTCAGCAAGAGGTATCATAGTTATAGCTATAACCCATCCAGTAGTAGCAAAAAAATGACTGACGTTTCTTAAAGTTTGAAGTTGAAGTTTTACGGTTTTTATTTTTCCTCCTTTTAAAATGAATGGTAATAAAAAAATAAGACTCAAAGCATGCCTCATAGTTAGTATTTCAAATGGCCCATGTCTGTCAGATAATTCCTTGGCTGCTATAGCCAGGAGGCATAAAGAGACAACAACTCCAATCATCCATAATGAACCTTTAATATTTGGATGTATATTTGATAAGTATAACTTCAATATTTTCCTATATATCTTAATGTTTAGGTAAAAAAGAAAACTATTGCGAAAAAATAGATTATAATTGTAATAGAGTATATACTCTTGCGCTAAGTATTTGTAGAATGTTATACTTTCAATAGCAATTTTATTTTTCAAATAAATATTTAATTATTGGGGATTTAGCATGACTGGTAAGGACGAAGTAGTTATAGTGGGTATGTCAAGAACACCTATTGGGAACTTTCAAGGCGAGCTTTCAAATGTAACAGGTCCTGATTTAGGTGGTTCAGCAATTAAAGCTGCTTTAAGTAAATCAGAAATTACATCAACGGAAGTAGATGACGTAATAATGGGATGCGTTCTCCCGGCAGGCCTTGGGCAGGCACCTGCGAGACAGGCAGCATTGAGAGGGGGCATTCCTCTTTCTGCTGGAGCTACAACTATAAACAAAATGTGTGGTTCTGGTATGAGGTCTTTAATGCTTGCTGTTGATCAATTAATAGCTGGTTCAAGTTCCGTAACAGTTGCTGGTGGATTTGAAAGTATGACAAATGCTCCTTACTTATTAGACAAAGCTAGATCAGGATACAGAATGGGGAATAATAGTATCTATGACCATATGTTCTTAGATGGTCTTGAGGATTCAATAGAAAGTCCAGGAAAGTTAATGGGTTCTTTTGCCGAAGACACTGCTCAAGAGTATCAGTTTACAAGAGAACAGCAGGATAATTTTGCCATTGAATCTTTACGAAAAGCAAAAAAAGCAAATGAGGATGGCAGTTTTCAGGAAGAGATTGTTCCAATTAAAATTAAATCAAAAAAATCAGAGATAACAATCGATAAAGATGAGCTTCCTTTTAAGGCTAAAATAGATAAAATACCACAGCTAAAACCTGCATTTAAAGAAGGTGGTTCTGTAACAGCTGCAAATTCCTCTGCTATTTCTGACGGAGCTGCTGCGCTAGTTTTGATGATGAGATCCACAGCTGAGAAAAAAGGTTATAAGCCTCTAGCAAAAGTGCTTGGGCATGCAACACAAAGTCAAGAAGCTTCAAAATTTACAACTGCCCCTATTGGTGCAATAAATAAATTATATGAAAAAGTAAGTTGGAGTGGTAAGGATGTTGATTTATATGAAATAAATGAAGCTTTTGCAGTTGTTACTATGGCTGCAATGAGAGATCTCAATCTAGATCAAAGTATCGTAAATATTAATGGTGGTGCATGCGCTTTAGGGCACCCTATAGGAGCATCAGGTTCAAGAATTGTTGTTACGCTCTATAATGCTCTTAGAAAACATAATTTGTCTAAAGGGATTGCTTCATTATGTATAGGTGGAGGAGAGGCTACAGCATTAGCAATAGAGCTTATAGCGGCATAATATTTTTTTATGGATGATTACCTAAGATTCTATATTTCTTTTGGTTCCCCGTTTTCTTATATAGTATCTCAAAGAATAGATGAATTAGCCTCTAAGTATAATAAGAAAGTTCTGTGGAGGCCTGTTAGGTTGAGAAATGTTTTAAATATTGTTTATTCCAATACAGGTGGATTTAATATTCCTCAAAAAAAATTAGATTACTTAAGATTAGATAGTAATCGTATGGCTAAATTCTATGGCCTTCCATTTATCCCACCAAATGATCAACCACCGTTTGATTGTGATGAAGTATATTTTTGTGTTTATTCCTTAGCCAATGGGAATGAAGAAGTCTTAAGAAATATTTGTATGGCTATTTCTTCATCAATTTGGCAAAAAGGTATGGTTCTAAAAAGTGTTAATGATATTGTTTATTGTCTTTCACAATTCTATACCTCAAAAAATATTATAATTAATAATATTAATAATAATTCAGGTAAAGAATTGCATCGAAGGTCAATAAATGATGCAGTTAACTCCGGAATGATAGGCTCGCCTTGGATTACTTATAAAAAAGAAATTTTTTGGGGTAATGATAGGCTCGATTATTTAGATTATTTTTTGTCCAATTTAAATTAGAAAATTTAGTAATTTTCTAATAAGGGTCCGAAACCGTATATTTTATCATTAATATTGTTCATTCTTAATGCATGCCAGAATATGGAAGTATTAATTGCAATAACAGGTATACCTAGCCATTCCCAGGCATTGGCTGCTAAGTTTGCCATTGATAAGCCTGTACCAACTTGAATTATGGCTTCAGGACTTTTTTTACTTACAATTTTAATAGCCTTTATAAGTTGCGCTTTACTTACATGACATATTTCTGCAGGTTTATTTATATTAAAGCTATAAAAGTCAATTACTTCATATCCTGCCTCTGTAAAAAATTCTTTTACTTTTTTATCCCCAAGGGGTTTATGAGGAGTAATGATTGAAATTTTTGATTTAATATTAAGTACTTTGAGGGCTTCCAAAATTGCATTATTTCCCATGGAACATTTTATTCCATAATCATTTTCTATTTTTTCTACAATATTTAAACTTCCTTCTAAGCCATCCCAGAAAGCTTCTAATGACAAGCCATTTGCAAGACAGTCTGGTTTACAAGTCATAACTCTATCAATTGCAGCGTTCATTCCAGATTTCATTCGTTCTATATGAGCTTTAAAATCCTCATCAGATTTCAAGCTGACATTAGGTGTTATAATTCTAGACATATGTGTAGTGACACCAAAAGGTTGCATTGAGTAAAACTCAGGCTGAACTATTGTATTCGTAGAAGGTGCAATAGTTCCTATTTTAAGTCTATATCCAAGTGAATCATTCATTTATTAAATTACCAATATTTAATTAAAGTATTTCATTTGCTCTTTTTGTACTCTCAAACATAGCTGTTTTCATTAAGTAGGACTTTGATGACTCTTTATCTGTTGAAATTTTATTTAGATATTTATGTCTTTTTATTCTTTCATCAGATTTTTTTTCTTCTAAATCTCTTTTATTTTGTGCTGTTTGGGTCAGTAAATATTCCTCAGCTACAGTTCTTCTTTGTCTATCATATCTATCAAATATATTTTCAGTACTTTGATCTGTACAAACTAAATAAATTTTTTCAGCTATATTTATAGCATCATGTATTCCAAAATTAAGCCCCATTCCCCCAAGAGGGTTATTTATGTGTGCGGCATCTCCACATAGAAAAATTCTTCCAACACGAAATTTACCTGCTATTCTTTGGTGAACGTTATATATATTTTTATGAATTATATCATATAGCTCTGATTTTGGATGAGGAAAGAAGTCTTGGATTCTCTTTTGGCATTCAGCATCATTAAAGATTTCATTTTGACTTCTTTTGCTACTTTCAGGAAAAACTAATCTCCAGTGTCCAGGTGGCCCATCAGCTGGTACATTAAAAATTGAGCACCACTCTTCAGGGTCAGAAATATAGCAAGTGCCTGAAAAACCATATGGTTTGAAGTCAAATGAAGTTGTTAAAACTAAAAATCTTTCTTCAAAAGTAAGGCCATTAAAGCTAACCCCCAAATTTTGCCTGACTATACTTTTTCCTCCATCTGAACCTATTAAATAAGAACCCTTTATTATTTTTATTTCTGAATTATTTTCTTTGTATTCAACAAAAACACCATTTTCATTTTGTGAAGTTTTTAGAACAGTTGAATTTCTTATAACTTTGCATATATCAAATTTTAATACCCTATTTAAGAGCATTTGGGCATATTTATGTTGTTCAAAGTGAAGCCTAAATGGATATTTTGTTATTTCAGATAAAAGGTTAAGGTTAAACTCAGCAATAACTCCTTCTTTTCTATCTCTGTATTGCCATCTATCTACAACTAGACCTTTTTCAAGCATTTCATTTGTTACATCAATTTTTTCAAGAAGTTCCATCGTAGGAGGGTGGAATGTAGATGCTCTTGGATCAGTTGGTACATCAGTATAACTATCGATTAGGGTTACTGGGATGCCTTTTTTTAAAAGCAATAAAGCTGCTGTTAATCCAACTGGTCCAGCACCTGAAATTATTACCTTATTATTATTTTTATCCATAGTATAATTCTGTAATTTAAATTTCAATTTATAACACCAAATTAAAATTTTATCTATTGTTTATAATACCTCATTCAGCCTGGATGATATTTCTGAGGCTATCGATAGGCATGAGGTAAGGCCAGGGGACTCTATGCCAAATAAATTTATCAGACCAGCAATTTTATTTTCTTTTGGAAATTGAATTATAAAATCGCTTGCCTCTTCATCTGGTCCAGAAATTTTAGGTCTGATTCCAGCATAATCAGGAACTAGTTCCTCTTCTTTGATCTCTGGCCAGAATTTCCTAATTTGATCAAAAAATTTTTTTCTTTGATTTATATCGGTAGTATAGTCTTCTTTGGTAATCCATTCTAAATCAGGACCAAACTTAGCTTTTCCTGAGAGATCTAGGGTGAAGTGAATACCTAAACCTTGTTTTTCAGGAACTGGGTAAATTAAATGATTAAATGGAGCTTTTTTATTTAGTGTAAAGTAAGTGCCTTTAGCAAGGTATTGCATTGGAATAAACTTAATATCCAGTCCAAGAGTTTTTCTTGCTATAATTTGTGAAGATAAACCACCGCAATTAACAACTGAAAGTGACCTTATTTGTATACTTTCATTATTTCCAATTACTTCTGTTAACAGTGATTTTTTTTCAGGAATAATTCTTGAAACATTACTATTAAATGCAACTGTACAATTTAAATTTTGTAAATTTGCTACAAAAGATTGTATTAGGGCATGACTATCAACTATTCCAGATGACCCTGAAAACAAAGCTTCTGTGCATTTCAACTCTGGTTCGATATTGTTTAACTGTTTTTTTGTTAAAAAATAAACGTCATTTAAGCCAATTTTTTTTGCATTTTGATTTATTTCTTCAAGTTTATTTCTCTCATTTTTAGATGTAGCGACGATTAGTTTACCACAATTATTAAATGGTATATTATACTTTTTGCAATAACTATAGAGTCTATTTTTTCCTTCAATACAGAATTTTGTTTTTAAACTATTGCTAGGATAATATAACCCTGCATGAATTACTTCACTATTTCTAGAGCTTATCTCTGTTCCTGCTGAGCTATTTTTCTCAACAAGTATTACACTTTTTCCCTTTAGAGAAATTGCCCTAGCCACGGCTAAGCCAATTATCCCAGCTCCTATAACTAAAACATCTGTATCTAAAGAAGATTTATTCATAAAATTATTAAACTAGATACTCACTTAGGGGTTTTAACTTACTTAAATAATACTATATCATATAAAATAAATAAATAATTTTGTGAACTATAGGTTTTATGGATAAAAAAAATAAAAATTTACTCTCAAAAGCTGGATCTAGAAATAACTTAGACTTATTTATAAATAAGCTATCTACTTTACCAAGTATAAATAATGCTTCTAGTGGAAAAATACTATTTGGCTTAGATGCTACAGCAAGTCGCCAGCCTATGTGGGATAGAGCAACCCATATCCAATCCGAAATGTTTGAGGCAGCTTTATCGCTGGGTGGATTGCAAATGCAGGTAGCTTACTATCAGGGTTTTGGAGATTTTAAAGCCTTCCCTTGGAGTAACGATCCAAAAAAACTTATTAGTTATATGAATAAAGTTCGTTGTTTAGGTGGTTTAACACAAATAAATAAGTTTTTTGAGCACGCGCTATTAGAGTTAAAAAAAGTAAAAATTAATGCAATAGTATTTATCGGTGATTGCATGGAAGAGAATGCGGACCTTATTATCAATAATGCTGGAAAGTTAAGTTTGAAAGGTGTGCCTATATTCATATTTCAAGAAGGCAACGACCCAAGTGCTAGTTATGTATTTTCAGAGGTAGCTAGGATTTCAAATGGCTTCCATTCAATTTTTGACTCAAATAGTTCGTCTAAGTTAAAAAACCTGCTTAAAGCAATAGCAATTTTTGCAGCAGGTGGTAAAGATGGCTTGAGAATGAATATTAAAATTGCTCCAAGAGAAATTAACTTATTACTAAGTAAAGTAAAGTAAAATGTATTGGGTAATTCTAAGTTTAATTTTTATAATCTCTATTTTTTTCATAGTAAGGCAATTAGTTAATACGGAACCAAAAAAAGTAATCCAATTAATGAAATGGCTTTTAGTGTTATTCTTTGTATTAGGTTTAATTTTTTTTGGTTTAAGGTTTAGCTCATTTTTTTTATGGCTTATTTTACCAATACTATATTTTTCTTTAAGAACTTTGTTAGGAATAGTTATAAGTAGGTTTGCTGCTAACTATTTTAATTCAAAATCTAATTTTATAAATAATCCAAATAATTCAAGTAATTCCTCAAATATATCTTCGATCGAAACTGAGTATATTATTATGTCCCTAAGCCAAATAGATGGAAATGTTTCAGGGGTAGTAAAAAAGGGAAAATTTAGTGGTGATAAGTTAGAAGATTTATCTTTAGAAAGCTTGTTTGAGCTAAGAAAAGAATTAAAATCAGATAAAGAATCTTTGGACCTTTTAGAAGCATATCTAGATAGGGTTGCTAGTAGTGATTGGAGAGACCAAGCAGAAAACCTTTCATCAACTGAATCCTATTCAACAATAATGACAATAAAGGAAGCTTATCTAATGTTAGGTTTAGATGAGAGTGCAACCAAAGATGAAATAAAGGAAGCCCACCATAAATTGATGCTTAAAATTCACCCAGATCAAGGAGGTTCGAACTTTCTAGCATCTAAAATCAACCAAGCTAAAGAACTATTATTAAAAAATTTTTAAAGACTTGAATAAAGTTGATTTGCATGGCAAAACATAAGTAAACAATATTGAGGTTATAAATGGGTAATGTTGTTAAAAAAGCAGTTTTTCCTGTTGGAGGAATGGGCACCAGATTTTTACCTGCAACTAAGGCTCTTCCAAAAGAAATGTTGCCTATTGTTGACAAACCCCTTATTCAGTATGCGGTTGAAGAGGCTATTTCTGCTGGCATAGAAGAGTTTATCTTTGTTACAGGAAGAGGTAAAACTGCAATTGAGGATCATTTTGATCAATCTGCTGAACTACTTAATCTTTTATCAAAACGAAATAAACAAAATGACTTGAAGAAAATTATGGAGGGTATACCTAAACCTGGAGCGATTGCCTATACACGACAACAAGAACCACTAGGTTTGGGGCACGCTATATGGTGTGCTAGAAATTTGATTGGACAAGATACTTTTGCAGTATTGCTTGCTGATGATATATTTATGTCTCAGAAAAGTTGTTTAAAGCAGATGATCGATGAATACGATGGAAACGGTGGAATGGTTGCAGTAGAGGAAATTGAAGGAGAAGAAATATCAAATTATGGTGTTCTCAATGTAGATTCTATGCAAGGAAATAAAATAAAGATAAATGGCTTGGTTGAAAAGCCAGAATATTCTAAAGCTCCATCAAAATATGCTGTAGTTGGAAGATATATTTTAACTCCTAAAATTTTTGAATACCTTGATAAACAAAAAAAAGGTGCAGGCAATGAAATTCAGTTAACCGATGCTTTGTCTTGGACGGCTAAAAATGAAAATTACTTTGGCTTAAAAATTAATGGTGAAAGATTTGATTGTGGGAGTAAAATAGGTTACTTAAGAGCTAATATTTCTTTTGCTATTAATAGGGATGATTTGTCAGAAGAAATTCTAAAGTATTTACGTAAATTAAATTAAATATAAATATAAATATAAATATAAATATAAATATAAATATAAATGAGTAATTGATGAAGATAGTCATGGTTGGCACTGGGTATGTTGGTCTAGTTTCTGGAGTTTGCTTTTCAGAAATAGGTAACAATGTAGTTTGTATTGATAAAGATACAGATATAATCACCGGTTTGAACAAAGGAATAATTCCTATTTTTGAACCTGGTTTAGAAACTCTTGTTCATAAAAATATTAAAGAAAAAAAACTATCTTTTTCTCAAAACTTAATAAATGAAATCAAAGATGCTGACATTATATTTATCGCTGTTGGTACTCCAAGAGGGAAAGAAAGTGGGGAAGCTGATCTTAGTTCTGTTTTTACTGTTGCAGAGGAGCTTTCCAAAAATATTGCTAAGGATACAATTATTGCTATGAAGTCCACTGTTCCTGTTGGAACAATGGGGATTCTTGAAAAGATATTTAAGTCGAAACCAAATAGTAAAATGATTAAAACAGCTTCTGTGCCTGAATTTTTGAAAGAAGGTTTCGCTGTTAATGATTTTATGAGTCCTAGTAGAATTATCGTAGGAAGTAATTATACCGAGGCACATTCAAAATTGTATGAACTTCATAAGCCTTTAATTAGAAATAATAAAGAATTATTTTTTAAAACTGATCCCCAAACTGCTGAATTAATTAAATACTCATCTAATGCTTTTTTGGCTGTAAAAATCAGTTTTATTAATGAAATAGCCAATTTATGCGAAAAAGTTGATGCTAATGTGGAAGAAGTTGCAGATGGAATGGGTTTAGATAAAAGAATAGGCAGATGGGGTCTTAGTGTGGGCCCAGGCTATGGTGGTTCGTGCTTTCCTAAAGATACCTTGGCCTTAATTCATACTGCGGTCCAAAATGAATCACCTGTAAGAATTGTTGAGGCGGCAGTTGCAGCTAATGATTCTAGAAAAGCTTCTTTATTCTCTAAAATAAATGAAGAGTTTAATGGTGATCTTAGAAATAAAAAAATCGGTATTTTAGGTTTAACATTTAAGGCAGGTACCGACGATTTAAGAGATAGTCCAAGTGTAGATTTAATAGCTAGATTAATACAATACGGTTCTCATGTTAGAGCATATGATCCCGAGGGCATGGATGAAGCAAGAAAAAAAATTTCTGGTCCAATTATCTGGTGTGAAAATTTATATCAGGCTTCTGAAGGTGCAGATGCAATAGTAATAATGACTGAGTGGGAAGAGTTTAATTCTAAAAATCTAGATTTTACGAAATTAAAAGAGTTAATGAAAAAGAAAGTAATTATTGACTTTCGTAATATGTTTGAACCTGCCCATGTATCTAGTTTTGGTTTTGATTATATAAGTTTAGGAAGAAAAAAAAGCGTACCAAATGACTAGGAAAAATAGTCATAAATTTCATCAAACTATCCTGCGTGCATATGATATTCGTGGTATATTAAATCAAACTTTATCAATAAAAGATGCCCACTCAATTGGTCTATCATTTGGAACAGTTATTCAAAAAAAATACTCAGGAAAGAAAGTATGTGTTGGTTATGATGGAAGGCTGAGTTCGCCTGAATTATCTAAAAACCTAATTCACGGGCTAATATCAACTGGTATTGATGTAATTGATATTGGGTGTGGTCCTAGCCCAATGCTATACTTTAGTGTTTATAATGAGAAAGCAGATGCTGGGATTATGATTACAGGTTCTCATAACCCACCAGACTATAATGGATTCAAATTTATTATGCCAGATAGAGTTTTCTATGGTGAAGATATTTTAGAGCTGGGGAAAATATCCGAGAGAGGAGTATTCATTGATTCCAATGGCTCTAAATCAGAAAAAAATTTTGAAGAAGTATATGTTAGTAATTTAATAAAAAATATTTCGTTAAAGGATAATTTAAAAATTGCATGGGACCCAGGTAATGGTGCTGCTTCAAATATTATTTCTAAGCTTATTTTAAAGCTTCCAGGAAAGCATTATTTAATTAATGGAGTTATTGATGGAACTTTTCCAAACCATCACCCTGATCCCACAATTGAAGATAATCTAGAGCAACTAATGGATTTAGTGTCAAAAAATAATTGTGATATTGGCTTTGCCTTTGATGGTGATGGAGATAGGTTAGGTGTAATAGATAGTAAAAGTAGAATTATCTGGGGCGATCAAATTTTAGCTATTTTGTCTAGAGATATTCTAAAAAGAAATCCAGGAGCTAAAATAATTGGTGATGTAAAGTGTAGTTCAGTTTTTTATGACGAAGTAAAAAGGTTAGGTGGTAAACCAATAATGTGGGCATCAGGGCATTCTTTAATTAAAGCAAAAATGATTGAAGAAAGAGCGTTGCTTGGTGGTGAAATGAGTGCTCATATTTTCTTTTCAGATGATTATTATGGATTTGATGATGCTATTTACGCATCTCTAAGGTTGCTTCAAACAGTAAATAATGAAAATAAAACATTAGATAATATATATGATGAACTGCCTAAAATGTTGAATACAAAAGAGATAAGAATAGATTGCAGTGAAGAAGAAAAGTTTGAAATTGTTGAGAGAATTAAATTAAAACTTAAAAATGAAGGTGCAGATATTACTGAAATTGATGGAGTAAGATTTAACTCTAAAGATGGTTGGTGGCTTCTAAGGGCATCGAATACTCAAGCTTGTTTAACTTTAAGAGTCGAGTCCAGCAATATACAGTCGCTAAATACTTTAAAAGGCAATCTTATAAAAGTTTTAAATGAGAACAAATTAAAAATAAAACTTAGTCAATTAATTTAACTTCCAGACATATTAATAACATTACATGGGATGCCATGATTTTCAAGTATAGAGCAGGCTTTCTTTGCTTTATCTTTTGGTAGCTTCTTCATTCGAGCTCTGAAAAGTGTATTTCCGTCTGTTTTAATAGGAGTTATAGAAACCGTACTGTTTGATAAACCTGAGGGAAATATTTGAGATGCTTTTATAATTTGTGCATATGCATCGCTTTTTTTCAGGTATGCCCCAATTTGTATAAGCCAATAATTGTCGGTTTTTTCTGTAGGTTTAATTATTTTTAGGGCATTTTGTTTATTTGTTTTAACCATAAGATTATTTTTATTTATTGGTTTAAACTGAGGAAAATGTATTTTACTCTTATAATTATGTTTTTTAAATGCATTATCAAAAAGTTTTGTTAAGTGCTTATCTCTACTTTTTGCAGTTTTTCCTCCAAAAACAATGCCTATCAGTCTTTTTCCATCTCTTTCAACTGAGGCTGCAACATTAAAACCAGAAGCTTTTATGTAACCAGTTTTGATACCATCTGTCCCTTTATAATTAATTAGTAATTGGTTATGATTTTCATATACTTTTCCATGGTAAGTAAATTTCTTTGTTGAAAAGTAATGATAATATTTTTTATGATTATCTAGAAGTGCTTTTGATAATATTGACATATCTTTTGCTGTAGTTTTTTGTCTCCTATTAGGTAGGCCGGTAGCATTTCGAAAATTTGTTCTTTTCATGCCTAATTCCTTAGCTTTATCTGTCATTTGTTTTGCAAATAATATTTCTGACTCAGCTAATGACTCAGCTAATACAGTTGCAGCGTCATTGGCAGATTTTGAAATTATAGCTAAGATTGCATTTTCTACAGTTATTTTATTTCCCTCCCTAAGTCCAATTTTAGATGGTGTTTGACCTTGAGCACGTTTAGAAACAATTAATTTTTGATTTAATTTTAATCTATTCTCAGACAAGGCATCAAATGCCATGTATAAAGTCATCATTTTAGTAAGGGACGCAGGGTACCTTAGTGTATTTGCATTCCTTGAGAATAAAACCTTGCCATTATGACTGTTAATTATAATTGCTGAATATCTCGCCTCGGCTGCATTAGGTACGGCAAAAGATATCAAAGAAATACTGATTAGTAGTAAATAAAAATATTTTATTTTCAGATATCTAACTAAATTCAAGGCTTTACCTGATAATTATACCAAATTAATTAGTAAAATCATAAGCTATTGGAATCAACATGTCTATGAAGGTTTTTATATTTTGTTAAGTATTCTTTAAGAATTTAAAATAATAATTATATCTATTGTATGACTAAAATAAATAATTAAAAAATGCTTATAAATCAATGGGTTTTATTTATTTACAGGTTCTGGTTAAATTACTTAATAAAAGCTTTTTATCGTTGAGCTTACTATCGAGTTTGATAGAATAGCTTGAATTAAAAAAAATTAAAAATATGAGGATGTTTATGTTAATTTTGAATTATAAGAAAATATATCTCTCAGGTAGTGGTAATGAAAATGATCAGGATATAGGGACAGGCCTTGTAACAAAAATAGAAACAAAAACAAAAAAACCACCTTTATACAAAGTTCTAATGCTTAATGATGACTATACCCCCATGGAGTTTGTTGTTTATGCTTTAGAGCATTTCTTTAATAAATCTAAAGATGAAGCAACTCAAATTATGCTCCATATTCATGGTAAAGGAGTAGGTGTTTGTGGTGTTTTTACTTACGAAATTGCAGAAACAAAAGTTAATCAAGTAACCGAATTTGCCAGGAAAAATAAACACCCATTACAATGTACTATGGAGAGAGAATAATGCCTAGCTTTTCGAATAGTTTAGAGGAATCATTGCATAGAGCTCTTGCTTATGCAAATGACAGAAAACATGAATTTGCAACCTTAGAACATCTTCTTCTTTCTTTAACAATTGATGATGATGCTTTAGATGTTTTAGAGGGGTGTGATATAAATGTAGAGTTATTAAATGATACAATTGAAAATTTTCTTGATAATGATTTAGATGCTATTGTCTCTTCTGGAGAAGAGGACGCACGACCAACCTCAGGGCTTCAAAGAGTAATCCAAAGAGCTTTAATACATGTACAGTCTTCTGGCAAACAAGAAGTTACAGGAGCGAATGTACTTATTGCTATGTTTTCTGAGAGAGATTCCTTTGCAATTTATTTTCTAGAAGAACAAAATATGACTAGGTTAGATGCAGTAACATATATATCTCACGGAATTTCAAAAAACCCTGAAAAAAATACTGATAAAAAAGCTAGAGGTATTGAAGAAGATGAAGGCGAATCTCCAAAAAGTCAAAACCCAAAAACTGCTTTAGAGTTATATTGTGTTGATCTAAATGAAAAAGCTAAAAATGGTAAAGTTGATCCTTTGATTGGAAGGGATTTAGAAGTAGAGAGAACTATTCAAATTCTTTGCAGAAGGTCAAAAAACAACCCTCTTTACGTAGGTGACCCAGGTGTTGGAAAAACTGCTATAGCCGAAGGTTTAGCTAGAAGGATAATTAAAGGAGAGGTTCCAAAAATATTAGAGGATTCAAATATTTATTCCTTAGATATGGGGGCTCTTCTTGCTGGCACAAGGTATAGAGGTGATTTTGAAGAAAGATTAAAAGGTGTTTTAAGAGAATTAGAAAAATTGGATGAATCAATTTTATTCATTGATGAAATTCATACAGTTATTGGTGCAGGTGCAACATCTGGCGGTTCGATGGATGCTTCTAACCTTCTAAAGCCATCTTTATCATCTGGCAACATACGTTGTATAGGGTCTACAACTTATAAAGAGTTTAGGGCTTACTTTGAAAAAGATAGAGCTCTTTTGAGAAGGTTTCAGAAGATTGATGTTCTAGAGCCTACAATTCACGACTCAATTAAAATTTTAAAAGGTTTGAAAAAATATTATGAAGATTTCCATGATATTCAGTATACCATGGAGGCAATAAAAGCTGCAGTAAATTTATCAAATAAATATATCAACGAACGTAAACTACCTGATAAAGCAATTGATGTTATTGACGAAGTTGGGGCGGCGCAAAAATTAGTACCTGAGAGCAAAAGAAGAAAAACTATTGGCGTAAAGGATATAGAAGCAATAGTGGCTAAAATTGCCAGAATACCTCCAAAAAGTGTTTCAAAAGATGATCTAAGTAATTTAAAGGAGCTTTCGAATAAACTTAAATCAGTGGTATATGGTCAGGATTACGCAATTGAAGTTCTATCTAATTCAATCAAATTATCTAGAGCAGGCCTTAGAGAGCCAGAAAAGCCTATTGGTTGCTATTTGTTTTCAGGGCCTACTGGTGTAGGAAAAACTGAGGTAGCTAAGCAATTAGCAGATATAATGGGGGTGGAGCTATTAAGGTTTGATATGTCAGAATATACAGAGAGGCATACTATCTCTAGATTGATTGGCGCTCCTCCTGGTTATGTTGGTTTTGATCAAGGGGGGTTACTAACAGATTCAGTAGACCAAAACCCTCATAGTGTGGTTTTATTAGATGAAATAGAAAAGGCGCACCCAGATTTATTCAATATACTTTTGCAGGTTATGGACCATGGAAAACTGACAGATCATAGTGGTAAATCAGTAAATTTTAGAAATGTTATTCTAATTCTCACAACAAATGCTGGTGCATCAGAAATGAATAAACATTCCATTGGTTTTGGAGGAGGTTTAAAAACTGATGAAGATGAAAAGGCAATTAAACGACTTTTTACACCAGAGTTTAGAAACAGACTAGATGCAATTATTCCGTTTTCTAAATTAAATATAGACATAATTAGAATGGTTGTAGAAAAGTTTATAGCTCAACTTGAATCTCAATTAGCTGAAAGAGGTGTTGTTATTGAGCTAAGCCCACAAGCAAAAGATTGGATTGGGTTGAATGGGTATGATGATTTAATGGGTGCTAGACCTTTATCTAGGTTTATTCAAGAAAAAATTAAAGTACCAATTACTGAAGAGATACTATTTGGAACTTTAAGTAAGGGTGGTGTGATTAAAATAGATTTAATCGATGACAATTTAGATTTCATATATGAGCCAAGAATTGGAAATAAATTGAACTCTAAACCTAAAGAACTTAAAAAAAATAGTGCCGGTCAATTTATTAAGCAAAATTAGTTATTTTTGTAAGGTGATTGACTCATAAAATATTCAATATTTTTTTTTATTGAATGCTTTTCTTCAATCAAAAAATTTTCTATAGCATTTTTAAATGTTTGATTATTTACCCAGTGCCAACTATAAGTTTTGCTTGGAAGGTAGCCCCTGCTTAATTTGTGTGGGCCTTGAGCTCCCGCTTCTACATTTTTGATTTTATTTTTAATCGCAAATTCGATAGCCTGATAATAACATATTTCAAAGTGCAGAAACTTATGGTCTTCTAGTGCCCCCCAATATCTTCCAAATAGACTTTTTGCGCCCAAGAAGTTTATAGCTCCAGCGACCCAGTTATTGTTTCTTTTTGCCATAATTAGTACCATTTTTTTTCTTATATTTTTTTCATATAATAAAGAAAAGAATTCATAATTTAGATATGGAATACCCCATTTTTTAGAAGTTGTATCTATATAAAAATTATAAAAAGCCTTTATATGCTCTTCATTTATTTCTTGGCCAGTAAATGTAAAAATATTTATGTCTTTCTTTAAGGAATTTTTTCTTTCTTTTAGTATAGATTTTCTTTTTCTAGAGGATAAAGACGTAAGAAATTGATCAAAATTTTCATATAAATTATTTTTCCAATGGAATTGAATTCCTATACGTTCTAAAAATGATGTTTTATTAAAAAAATTATTATCCTTACTTCCAGTAAAGTTAATATGTATAGATGAAAGGTTATTTTTTTTAGCAATCTCAATTAATCTATCTAACATAATTTTTTTTAATTTTTCTTCACTATATTTATCTCTTATTAGTAGTCTTGGCCCAGAAACAGGTGAAAAAGGAATAGCAATGATTAATTTTGGATAGTAATTGCCACCTGCTCTCTCTAGAGCATTTGCCCAGCTATGGTCAAAAATGTATTCTCCTTGTGAATGATTTTTAAAATACAAAGGAGCACAAGCTACTAAATTTTTATTACTATCATTAACAATAAGATGAAAAGGCATCCATCCAGTTTCATTAGATACACAACCACTCTCCTCGAGAGATTGAAGAAAATCATAACTTACAAATGGATTTGTTTCTCCTGCGCATAAATCCCAACAGGATTGATTAATCGATTTGATGCTAGTTATATTTTGAACAAAATATTCATTTTTCAGATTATTCTTTGTTTTCATAGTTTATTTTTGCTCAAAAATTGCTTCAACCTCAACAGGAGCCCCCAATGGTAATGATGAACAGCCTATGGCTGCTCTAGCATGAGTTCCATTCTCTTCAAATATAGATTTAAAAAAGTCAGATGCACCATTGATAATTTTTGGATGATCATAAAAATTACCTGAGCTAGCCACATATCCTGTAATTTTAATTAGCTTACTAATTAAATCTAAATTATTATTGCATGCAGAATTAAGTTGGTTTAGGAGGTTAATTGCACAAATTCTTGCGGCATCGATTGCTTCTTTAGTTGAAACCTCATTAGGTACAGTTCCTTTATATTTAAGTTCATTATTTATTATTGGGATTTGCCCTGATAAATAAATATATTTTCCAGTTATTAGCCATGGTACGTAGCTTCCTTGAGGGGGGGGTGGATTTGAAATAGTAATACCATTTTTTTCCAGGTTTTTGTATATATTCGAAGTCATTTTTCACTTCCTATGAATTTATAAATTTTTTTTTGTTAAATAATAGTTTTAATTAGAAGTTATAATATATATAATTATCTTTAAAGCAATTTTCAAAAGTTCATAATAGAAATCAACAATCATGTATGTAAATATATTAAAAAAATTTGTAGTTTTTTCTGTATTTATAAAATTTTTTATTATTTCTAATGCTTTTGCTGCAAATATAGACATCCAATCACATGTAGCTGTTTATGAAATAAATCTAAAAAAAAGCCGAGTAAAAGATATTAATGATGCCAGAGGGAGAATGGTTATTGAGATTACAAAGGATTGCAAAGGTTATTCTCAAAAGCAACGTATGGGGCTTAAATTAAATAACCCAAATGGATCTCAATTTTTTTCAGATTATAATTATTATACATGGGAATCTATCGATGGTGATAGGTTAAGCTTTTCTAACAAAAATTACCTTAATGGAAAATTAAGAGAAAATTATACTGGTAATGCAGTTAGAGGCGATGAAAATATACTCATATCATTTGAGGATAACCCTTCAAAAAAAATGAAGATAGGTAAAGAGGTTTTTTTTCCTACTCAGTATTTTAAAAGCTTGATAGAGTCTTCTTTTAAAGAAAGTAAGATCTTTGAAAAAAAAATCTATGATGGTTCTGGGCCAGAAGGAGTTTATAATACCGTTGCGGTAATTTCAAAATCTAAGATTACTAATGAAGACAAGATATACTCTGATAAGTTTCATGATATAAAGTCGTCGTGGATAAATATAGCATACTTTGCGGATATTGATGATGAGCCCACTCCAGACTATCAGGCAGAATTTAATCTATATAGCAACGGTGTGATAACTAATCTTACTTTAGATTATGAAAGGTTTATTATTAAGACTAAGCTAGTCAAATTGGAATATTTGAAATCTACCTGTTAGAAATTATTTTATTTTTGATTCCTTAAATTCAACATGTTTTCTAACTACAGGGTCATACTTCCTTATAGTCATTTTTTCAGTTTGAGACCGTGGATTTTTTTTAGTTACGTAATAGTACCCTGTATCTGCAGTACTAACCAACTTGATTTTTACAAATGATGTTTTAGCCATTAAGATCTCCAAATTAAAATGATAAAATAAACATCAAAAGATTTATGTCAAGATTATTATAGTAAATACAAAAATTAAA
>NZXH01000037.1:0-28122 GCA_002701885.1 Rhodospirillaceae bacterium
TAAATTTTATTGAAAATAAGAAAGATACTAAGAATATTTATTCCAAAATAATTTGAAAGTATTAAAATATATTATGTAATATTATTTATATAAGTCAAATAAAAAAAAGGTTTTACTTAAAAAGGTTTTACAACGACCATAATAACAATAATGATCATAAAAATAAATGGAATTTCGTTGCATCTTCGAAAATATCTTGCTGAATGTAAATTTTTATCTATTTGAAAATTTTTATAATTTTTTACAAATAAACCATGCATAAATACTAAACCAATAAAAGCAATTATCTTAATCCACACCCATTTTTCCGATAAATCAAAGACACCAGGATATGAACTTAATAATAAGCCAAAAAAAACAGATAAAATCAGTGAAGGATTAACTATCTGTTTTAAAAGCCGTTTTTCCATTAATTTAAATCTTTCCGATTCTTTTGATTTGGGATCAGTTTCGGTATGATAAATAAAAAGTCTTGGAAGATACATAATACCGGCCATAAAAGCTATGACTGATATAATGTGTAAAGATAAAATCCAATTATATAAATATTGAGGGATTAGCATATCTATTTTTCATTCACTCTGCATTTTTTAAAGGTGCTTGGACAAATTCTATTACCATTTGATGAATTTATTGATAATTGATTGGAAAAATCATCTAATTTAAATTTTATAATTTCCGCAAGACATCTAATAAACTCAGTCTGTATTCCTAATGCAGGCACTCTCAAATAAGTAGAAATTCCTTTCTGGATTGCTAGGTCATAGTATTCTTTATCTAATTCAACTAAAGTCTCTGAATGTTCTGAAACGAAAGCTATAGGGATTAATATTATTTTCTTTTTCTCATTTGCAGCCCTAATAATCTCGTGTTCTGTAGACGGTTCTAACCATTTTACTGGAGTAACCTTACTTTGATAACTTAAGATCCAATTATCTTTTTGTATACCTAGTTTTTCAACAATTTTTTTTACAGTTTGTTCTACCTGCCATGCGTAAGGGTCCCCTTTTTTTATAATCGATTGAGGTAAACCGTGTGCAGAAAATATTAGTCTTGTTGAAGAAACATCATTGATTTCATTTATTTTTTTATTAATTAAGCTTAAGTGTGATGCTATAAACATTTTATCTATTGGATAACAACATACTATATTTGTTTGGACATTATTATTTAAAAGTCTTGAGTTCTTAATCCAATCATCAATTGAAGAACCAGTAGTGGTAGTAGAAAATTGTGGATAGAGAGGAATTATTAAGATTTTTTTAGGCTTCCAGTTATTTATTTCTCTAATAGTTTCTTCACTAAATGGATGCCAATATCTCATACTAATAAAAACCTTAAGGTTTTTGTTATTTAAAAACTTTTCTAAATGTTTAGCTTGTTTATTTGTTTCTTTTAAAATAGGAGAAGAGCCTCCAATTTCTTTATATATTTCTTTAGCTAAGGGTGTCCTCTTCTTAGCAATATAAAAAGATAAAATACTTCTAAATGGCCTTGGTAAATTCAATATTGCGCGATCATTAAATAAATTTCGCAAAAAACCATAAACAGAATCAAGACGGTCAGGACCTCCTAAATTCATTAAAACAATTGCTACTTTTTCATCCATCTTAAAAATTTTTAACCATATCTACTAAGTTTTCGACATTTTTAATTGGTGTTTGTGGAAGAATTCCATGCCCTAAATTAAAAATATGAGGTCCATTTTTTAGAGTCTCTAATATTTTAAAGCAAGACTTTCTCAAATTATCCCCGCCTTCTATTAGTATATTAGGATGAAGATTGCCTTGAACAGGGATAACTCTTTGGAGCTTTCCCATATCTTTAATATTAATATTATAGTCGATGCTGACACAATTAATCCCTGTTTTATTAATATAAATTGATAAATCTTCAACACATGCCCCTCGGGGAAATCCAATTATAGGTATATTAGGATAATTTTTTTTCAGTTGATCTACTATTGCCTTTGTTGGGTCTATTACCCATTTTTTAAATTCATTATTATTCAATAATCCAGACCAGCTATCAAACAACTGGATTATTTCAGCTCCTGCTTTAATTTGATTTTCTAAATAAATTATTGTTGACTCTGTAAGAACATCTATAAGTTTGGATAGCTTATCTTGTGTCTTTAACCATTTCTTTGCATTAGAAAAATCTTTTGATGATTTACCTTCAATCATATATGAAGCTACAGTCCATGGTGATCCAGCAAAGCCAATTAATGCTATATTTTTGGGTAATGAGTTCTTAACATTCAAGATAGTTTCATAAACATTATTTATTTTATCATCTTTAAACTTTAAATCGTATAAGTTGTTATCTAGAAAACCATTGTCTAAAACTGGTCCTTCTCCCTCAAGAAATTTGACAGATACACCTAACGCCTCAGAAATTAATAAAATATCAGCAAAAATTATTGCCGCATCTAAATTAAACCTTTTAAGCGGTTGTAACGTTACTTCAGAAGCAAGTTTAGGGTTATAACATAGATCAAGAAATGATTCAGTTTTACTTCTAATTTCTCTATATTCTGGTAAATATCTACCGGCTTGTCTCATGAGCCATATAGGGGTTCCCTCCGAAGGTTTCCTATTTAAAACATTAAGAATATTTTTAGTAGCCATGAATTTTACCAAATAATTATATAATATATATATATATGTTGTTGTCGTTGTTGTTACGCCTAAAAATGGGGATTAACATAATTAAATTTTTATACAATTCATTGTGAATAATATATATTATTATGTAAAGTTGGGTATAAATAAAAAGTTATGTTGATATATAATAAAACAATAAAAAATTCAATAATTTAAAAAAATTAATTATGGGGACAAAATCAGGAAACTTTAACTAATTTGTTAGGAAAAAATTATAAATTAATTGTGTTAATTCTATTAACTTGGGTTTATCTCTATTAATTTTAATCGAATATATGTTAGTAAATTACATTATTTTATATAGACTGTGGGTAAAGCCTTGTTTTTAAAAAGTTATCCTCAGGCACGTAGTGGGAAAAAATGAAGAAATTAAATTTGCATCTACTATCTGACGCTACGGGAGAAACATTACAAATGGTTGCAAATGCTACAAAAATTCAATTCCCTAATCATGAAACCATTGAACATATTTGGTCCATGATTAGAAATAAGTCTCAATTACAAAATGTTATAGATAATATTCAACAGAACCCAGGAATTGTTCTCTGTACATTAGTTAATAAAGAGCTTCAAAGAGACTTGGTTGCTTCCTGTAGAACATTAAATATACCGTGTGTAGATATATTAGATCCAATAATCCGAGAGTTTAAATCATATTTACATACAGAAAGTCAAAATGAACCCGGTATACAACATAAACTTGATGATGAGTACTATCAAAGAATAGACGCAATGCACTTTTGTTTAGCCCATGATGATGGACAAAATATAAATGGGCTTAATAAGGCAGATGTTGTTCTCGTAGGAGTATCTAGAACCTCTAAAACACCAACCTGTATGTATCTTGCAAATAAAGGAATCAAAGCTGCAAATGTTCCTTATGTACCTGAAATTGATCCTCCTAAAATATTAAATGAATTAAATGGGCCAGTAGTAATAGGTTTAACGAACACTGTTGATCGTTTATTGGAGTTAAGACTAAATAGATTGCACCACCTAAATCAGAAAACAGATAGTGCATACGTCAATGAAACTTCAATTGAAAAAGAAATAAAACAAGCAAGAGTTTATTTCAATAAAAATAAGTGGCCTATTATTGATGTTGCAAGGAGATCAATAGAAGAAACTGCTGCAAAAATACTTATGTTTTTATCTCATAACTAATAATGGAAATGAATAAAAAAATTATTTTAGCTTCTGGTAGTAAGATTAGGCAAAAAATTCTATCTAGTGCGGGTATTACATTTTTAACTGACCCCGCAAACATTGATGAAGATACAATTAAAGTTTCGCTTGAAAAAAATAAAAATTCTCCTGAAGAAATTGCTCAGACCTTATCTGATTTTAAGGGACTAAACAGAATAAATATTTGGCCAAATGATTTGATTATTTCTTGTGATCAAATTTTATCTTTTAATGGAGAAATTTTTTCAAAACCAAAAAACAAAGAAATAGCTATGAATCAAATAAAAAAATTAAGAGGTTCAAATCACTTATTAATCACAGCATCAACAATTATTGAAAATAGTGAAATAATATGGAGAGATGTTTCTAAAGCTGAGATGTTTATGAGGGAACTTTCAGATAACCAAGTTTTTAATTACATAGAAAAAATAGGAATTCAATGTACTAAATCTGTAGGTGGGTATATGATTGAAAATGAAGGAATAAAGCTTTTTAACAAAATTAATGGAGATTATTTTACAATTCTAGGAATTCCATTAACTAAAATAATTAATTTTTTGTTTGAAAAAGATTTTATAAATGATTTTAAATAAACAAAGTAATTTTAATAAGGTAGGAATTATTGGTATACCAATATCTCACTCTTTATCTCCTTTGATCCATAATTACTGGTTAAAATTATATAATATAAATACTAAATATGTTTCATTCGAAGTAAATGAAAATGAAATTAATAAATTCATCAAAAAAGTTAAAACAGAAAATTTTAGAGGATTTAATGTTACAATCCCCTATAAAGAAAAAATTATTTCATACTTGGATGATATTGAAGCAGAAGCTAAAAAAATTGGTGCTGTAAATACTGTGATTATTTCTTCGTCCGGTAGGTTATTAGGGAAAAATACTGATGGATATGGTTTTTTGGAAAATTTAAGGTCCTATGAAAAAAATTTTGTTTTTTCATCTAGCCCTGTTCTAATTTTGGGTGCAGGTGGGGCAGCAAGATCTATATGTTTCGCTTTAAAATCCAAAGGTTGTAAAAATATTAGGATTTTAAGTAGACGCATAAGCCAAGCTCAAGGTCTTTCAAGAGATCTAGGAAATTGTGCTAAGTCATATGATTTTAAAGACCAAAAAAAGGCTTTATTGAATATAAGTTTATTCGTTAATACTACCCCTATGGGAATGAAAAACTTTCCATGGCAAGGAATAGATTTAAGTAATATTCCCAAAGATTCATTGGTTTATGATATTGTTTACAAACCAAGAGATACACATCTGATAAAATTTGCTAAAGCGAATGGTAATAAATATATTGAAGGTATTGGCATGCTTCTTTATCAAGCAATACCTTGTTTTGAATGGTGGTTTGGTCAAAAGCCAGTTGTTGATGAAAGTTTAGAAAAAATTATTAGCGTAAAACTATGAAATTAATAAAATTGGGTTTAACAGGGTCAATTGGGATGGGGAAAACGAGAACCACTCTAATGTTTAAATCCTTAGGTATTCCAACATTTGATTCAGACAAAAAAGTACATGATTTATTTACGAATAATAATAATTTAAAATCTGTGATTGCAAAAAATTTTGATGGTGTAGTTAGTAATAATATAATTAATAGAAACCTTTTAGGAGAAATTGTATTTCAAAATAAAAAAAAGAGAAATGAGTTAGAAAATATAGTTCATCCTTTAGTGCGTCTAGAAAGGAAGAAATTCACATTAAACGCAATTAGAAATCGTTTCCCTATAGTTTTATATGATATCCCGCTTTTATTTGAAACAAATAGTTTAAAACTTTATGATTATATTATTGTTGTTACTGCTCCAAAATTTATACAAGATAAAAGAGTTTTGAAAAGGCCAGGAATGACAAAAGAAAAATATGAAAATATAAATTTGAGTCAAATGCCTGATTTTAAAAAGAAAAAAAAAGCTGATTTTATAGTTCATTCAGGTTTAGGAATTGCTTATGCTTTTAATAAAGTTAAATTTATTGTTAATCAATTAAGAAATATTAGGTAAAAAAATGAAAGAAATCCGTCAAATTGTTTTGGATACTGAAACCACTGGGTTAAGTCCTGAAAATGGTGATAGAATAGTTGAAATAGGTTGTATCGAACTAATAAATTTTGTTCCAACTAGTAATACATACCATCAATATGTATATCCTGATCGTAAAATGTCGGNAGGAGCCTATAAAGTTTCTGGTATTTCTGATGAATTTCTAAGAGATAAACCAAAATTTAAAGAAGTTTACAAAGATTTTTTAACCTTCATATCTAATTCTCCATTAATAGCTCATAACGCCCAATTTGATGTAGGGTTTCTTAATTCAGAACTAAGTAAAATTCTTAGTGATTTTTCTTTATCTAATGAAATAATAGATACTTTATCCTTAGCCAAAAAAAAATACCCTGGTGCCCAAGCTAGTCTTGATGCTTTATGTAAAAGATTTGAAATTGATACAAGCAAAAGGGAGAAGCACGGAGCACTTCTAGATGCGTATCTCCTAGTAGATGTTTATATCGAATTGATTGGTGGCAAGCAGACAAGTCTAGCCTTATCAAGGAAATCTACATCATTAGATAATTATAAAAAAGCTATAAGTAATTATAATCATCGTAAATTTAAAATTACTGCCCAAGAGCTGGAAGAGCATAAAGCTATAATTAATAAAATCGATAATCCAATTTGGTCAGAAAATTAATTTTTACTTTTATGTTGTTTATAAATACTATTAAAATCAACTGGTTCTATCAGTACAGCGGGAAATCCTCCATATGATGTTAGATTAGAAACTATTTGTCTTACATATGGAAAAAGTAATTTTGGGCATTCAACTAGACTAACAAACTCTAAGTCATTTTTCTTTATTTTTGATAAGTCAAATAAACCAGCATACTCTATCTCAATCATGAAAATAATTTTTCCTTCAAATTCATAAACAACCTTAAAAAATAAAATAATTTCATATAAATTTTCATCTTTAAGGTTGGCTTTAATATCAACTGAAATGTCTATATCTGGTTTAATATTTTTTGTGAATATTTCAGGAGCTTGTGGGTTTTCAAAAGAAATATCTTTTAAATATTGAGTGCGGATCCCTAAAGCAAATTCAATTTTATTTTCATAGTTATTCATTAATATCCTCGGGTTCTAAATATATTTCACTTATCTTTTTCGTTTAGGTTAATTTCATTAAATTCACCCTCAATTGTTTGATTTTTATAAACATTCACTTCAGGTTCTTCATTAACAAATTTATTAACAAATATATTCATAAAAGGCAAAAATTTAATTAAATTTCTTATAAATGGTACTAACAAAAGTAAACCAATCAAATCGGTAATATATCCAGGTATAATTAAAAATATTCCTGATAATATATAACATAAAGCCCTAAATAAATTATTTAAGGGTAAATTCTTGCTTTTTAGAATATCTGTTGGGTTAAATATACTATTAACCCCATAATTTCTAATTATAGTAATCCCTATAATTGCAGTAATAATAATTATTGATAAAGTGCCAAAAACTCCAATAAGACTGCCGATTTTTACGAAAAGTAATATTTCAAGTATTGGTATAGCTAAAATTAAAAGCTTTTTCATTTATTTTTTTCTTCTTATTGATCTTTAATTTTTTTCATTATATACACATATCATTATTAGGTTGGACTTGTAAGCAATGAAGAGTTATCATTATATATAACACTACTTTTCTTTTAACTAAATGGAAATTAAATGGGTAACAACTTTCAATTTCTCGAAATAATCTTTTTTGCTATGGTGGCTATCTTCATACTCTTAAGGCTTAGAAATGTCTTGGGAAGAAGAACTGGTAATGAACCAAATAACACAAATAGTTTTAAAGAACATAAATCAAAAAAATCTGGCGATATAACTAACGTTGTTCAATTGGGAGAAACAAATAGTAATGAAAATAAACCCAAAACATTTAAAAATGAACCAGATATTTTTGAAATTGACCCAGATTTTGATGAAGAGCAATTTCTAAACGGAGCGTCAACAGCTTACGAAATGATTTTAACATCTTTTGCTAATGCAGATTTTGATACACTTAGAGCTTTACTTGATGATGACGTTTATAATGATTTTTATAATGCTATAGAAGAAAGAAATGAAAATGAAGAACAACTAGAAACTACTATTGTTTCTATTAATTCAAAAGAGATTATTGAAAATGTTATAAATGATAGTATTATCGAACTAACTGTAAAATTTACAAGTGAAATTATAAACACTCTTCGTGATAAAGATGGTAATTTATTATCTGATAAAAATCAGTCAGCAGATAGTATTATTGATATTTGGACTTTCTCGAGAGACTCAAGGTCTAGTGATTTAAATTGGAAATTAATTGCAACTCAAACTGAAAATTGAATAAACTAAAATTTATCTTTTTATTTCTATTATTATTTTTTTTAATTTCATTAATCATTTACTATTATTATTTTTTTTCTCCCAACAAAGAAAAAGTACTAGTAATTAATCAAGTTAGCTATGCATCGTTAGATTCATGGACAAATGATAACCATTTAAAAGCTTTTATAACATTTAAAATCTCATGTAAGAAATTAATTACACTAAACCCCAATAAAAATATGGGGGCTATAACTTATGTAAATAATAAAGAGTTTCCCTTTGCGGGAACTATCAAAGACTGGATTAAACCTTGTAAAGAAGCTATAAAAACTGAATTATATGATAACAAAGAAGCTATGTTATATTTTCAGAAATGGTTTTTACCATTTTCTATAAGTTATAGCCACTTTGGTAACTTTTTTTCAAAAGGAGATGACCTTGGATTGTTCACAGGTTATTACGAACCTGTGATTGAAGGCAGTACTATTTTTACAAAAGATTATATCTTCCCTATCTACTCTTATCCAAATAATTATATAACAATTCATTTAGGTGAATTTAAAAAATCGCTGGAAGGTACTTATATAACAGGTCAAATAAAAAATAAAAAATTCATTCCTACCCATAAAAGGTCTGAAATAGATAAAGGCGCTATATCCTCAAATTCTAAAGTTTTATATTGGCTGAAAGATGATGTTGAAGTTTTTTTTCTTCATATACAAGGATCCGGTGTAATCAAACTTCCAAATGGAACAGAAAATAGAGTTTCGTACGATGGAAGTAATGGTCACGATTATTTTGCTATTGGAAGAGAACTAATTAAAAAAGGGTATATATCAAAAGATGAAATGTCTATGCAGCAAATAAAACTTTGGTTAAAAAATAACCCAGAAAAAAAAGATAAAATTCTACAATTAAACAACAGATACATTTTTTTTAAAAAATCTTTAACTAATTCTGCTACAGGTGCTCAAAACACTCCCCTAGTAGGTGGAAGGTCATTAGCGGTAGATTTAAAGTGGATACCACTTGGTATACCTCTTTGGTTAGATATTGATAATTATGGAAATGAAAATAAACTAATAATAAAAAAATTAATGATTTCACAAGACACAGGTTCAGCAATCAAAGGTATAATTAGAGGTGATATTTTTTTTGGAACAGGGAATAAACCAGGAACTTTAGCAGGGAAAATGAATCAGTTAGGTAAGTATTATGCATTATTACCCAGAGAATTAGTATTAAGAAGGAATTTAGAAAATATAAATGAAGAAAAAAATTAAAAATAATATTGAAGGAGAAGATCTTTTTAAAAATGCTATGAATGATGCTAAGATAATTTCGAAAAAAAAAATATATAAAAAAAATTTGGATCTGGAAAGTAATTCTACTCAGAGTTTTAATAATCAAAATACTTCTAAAAATAAATTTAAAACCAATTCAATTACTTTAAATGAAAATGAAGAAAAAAAATCAATAGATGGTATTAAAACATTAAATTATTCAAATATTGATAAATCTATAGAAAAAAAACTGAAAAAAGGCTTGTTGTTAATTGACAGCACTTTAGATTTACATGGCTTAAATCAAAATGAATCATATATAGAATTAAAAAAATTTGTTGATTCAAACTATAAATCTGGAAATCGATATTTATTAATCATAACAGGAAAAGGAAATAAAGTTGATAGAGAGCTCAATGAAAATAAAAAAAATAGTAAGGGAATTCTTCGTAGCTCACTTCCAATTTGGCTGGAAGAGTCTAGTTTTAAATTAAAAATAATAAGTCATAGAGAAGCTTTTGCAAGGCATGGTGGAGGAGGTGCAAGATACATAATTTTAAGAAATTTTAACAAGAAGAAAAAATCACAAAATAAATTTTGATAAATCTTCATCTTTAACTAGATTAGATATATGGTCTCTAACATATTCTGCATCTATAGTTATTTTTTCACCGGTCATGTCTGTTGCAGAGAAACTAATTTCATCTAATATTCTTTCTAAAACTGTATGCAGTCTTCTTGCGCCAATATTTTCTACATTAGAGTTAACTTCTGCGGCAACTTCAGCAATTTCATTTATTGCATCATCTGTGAAATTCAGTTCTACTTTTTCAGTTCCAATTAAAGCGGTATACTGTTTAATTAAACTCGCTTCAGGCTCAGTAAGTATATTACAAAAATCTTCTTTTGTTAGAGCTTTTAGTTCAACTCTAATAGGTAATCGACCTTGAAGTTCGGGTAAAAGATCAGATGGCTTTGCTAATTGGAAAGCTCCGGATGCTATGAAAAGAATAAAATCAGTTCTAACTGTACCATATTTAGTCGCTACTTGGGTTCCTTCGATTAAAGGAAGTAAATCTCTTTGAACGCCTTCTCTGCTGACGTCTGCACCGCTTCTATCTGATCTTGCAGTAATTTTATCTATTTCATCAATAAAAACTATACCTTCTTGTTCAACTAACTCTATAGCTTCTTTTGTAATTTTCTCTTCATCCAAAAGTTTATCACTTTCTTCATCCATTAATAGTTCATAAGAATCAATTATTTTCATTCTTTTTGTTTTTGTTTTTTTATTAAATGCTTTTCCTAACATATCATTTATATTCATCATTCCCATTTGTGCGCCTGGCATTCCAGGGATTTCAAAAAGAGGCATACCAGAACTACTATCATTTAAATTAATTTCTATTTCTTTGTTATCTAATTCTCCATCTCTGAGTTTTTGTCTAAATGACTGTCGTGTTTTTTCTGTTGCATTTTCTCCTACCAATGAATCTATTACTCTTTCCTCTGCAGCAAGTTGAGCCTTTGCAGTAACTTCTTTTCTTCTTCTTTCTCGTATCATTTTTATACTTATCTCAATTAAGTCTCGTACTATTTGTTCAACATCACGCCCTACATAACCAACTTCTGTAAATTTAGTTGCTTCAATTTTTAAGAAAGGGGCCCTAGCTAATTTAGCTAACCTTCTAGAAATTTCTGTTTTTCCAACTCCTGTTGGGCCTATCATCAAAATATTTTTTGGGACAACTTCTTCTTTTAATTCCTCAGGTAACTGATGTCTTCTCCATCGATTCCTCAAAGCTATAGCAACAGCTCTTTTCGCATCTTTTTGTCCAACAATAAATCGATCTAATTCTGAAACAATCTCTCTTGGGCTAAATTCAGTCATCTTGTTCTATACTTTCAAATGTCGTTTCTAGGTTTGTGAAGACACATATGTCAGCAGCTATTTTAATTGCCCTCTCCGCTATTGTTTTAGCGTCTAGCTCATCTATATCATACAAAGCCCTGGCTGCGGCAAGCGCATAATTTCCACCAGAACCTATACCAATAAGGCCATCATCTGGTTCAAGCACATCACCTGATCCTGTAAGTAATAAACTTTTTTCATTGTCAGCAACAGCCATCATTGCCTCAAGTCTTCTTAAATAGCGATCTGTTCTCCAATCCTTAGCTAATTCTACGCAGGCTCTTTCTAGCTGATTACTGTGTTTATCCAATTTTTCTTCGAGTCTTTCAAAAAGAGTAAATGCGTCAGCTGTAGCTCCTGCAAAACCAGCTATAACTTTACTTTTTCCTAATTTACGAACTTTTCTAGCAGATGATTTCATTACAGTATTACCTACTGAAACCTGTCCATCTCCCATAATAATTACATTTCCATTTTTTCTCACAGAAATTATGGTAGTGCCATGCCATTTATTTTCTTCGCTCATTTTGATAATGTCCCAAATTTATCATAAAAAGTTCATTTTATGCTTAAGATATGGTGTTAAAGTTAGATAATTCAATATATTATAAATTAATTAAATTATAATATATAATTTTATAAATTAACTTTATTATTTCAAGCATGATATTCCTATTTTTTTAAATTGTTCCTAACTTGTAACTTTATACTGGAGATAAAAAATGCGTGAGGCTAGTGTTGAACGAAAAACCAAAGAAACTCTTGTTAAGGTCTCTGTTGAGCTCGAGGGAAAAGGGGTTTATAATATTGATACTGGGATTGGTTTTTTAGATCATATGATTGAACAACTATCACGTCACTCTCTAATTAATATAGAATTAAAAGCTATCGGAGATCTTCACATTGATCAGCATCATACAAACGAAGATGTAGGAATAGTTTTAGGAGATGCCATTGCTAAGTCTTTGGGGAAGAAGGAAGGAATTTCTAGATATGGAACTTCCTACGTACCTTTTGACGAGACCTTAACAAGAGTTTCTCTAGATTTTTCTGGTAGGCCTATGTTGATTTGGAATGTAAATTTTCCTACATCTAAGGTAGGCGAAATGGATACTGAGTTATTTAAAGAATGGTTCCAGGCTTTTTCTCAATCTGCAGGGGTTACACTTCATGTTGAAAACATTTACGGAAAAAATAGTCATCATATAGCAGAATCATGTTTTAAAGCTCTAGCAAAAAGTATTAGGCAAGCAATTGAAATAGACACCAAACTTATGGGCCAAATTCCATCTACTAAAGGAACTTTGGGAGGAAATTAAAATAAATGAAATTTTACAATGTGTTTCAGAATCCTAATGTATTATCTGACGATGACCATATATTTTTAAAAGAAGGGTTCAGTCTGTTTGCCCTTTTTTTTCCTCTTTTTTTTTCTATTTATAATGGTTTATGGAAAACTTCTATTTTTTTATTAGTATATTTTTTATTATTAATTTTTTTATATAATTATTATAAAACTCTAAATCCAATAATTTTTTTAATTATTTTAATTCCCCATATTATATTTGCTTTCGAAGCAAGAGAATTCATAAAAAATAACCTAATAAAAAAAGGGTGGAGAAAAGTAGGTTTAATACGTGGAAGTAATTTAGAAGAAGCAGAAATAAAGTTTTATGATTTAAAAAAATAGTATAAATCAAATTTAGATGAAGAAAATATTTAAATGAATATTACAATTATAGATTGCGGCAGTGGGAATTTAAGATCTGCTCAAAAAGCATTTGAAAAAGTTTCAAAAAATCTTTTTAAGAAAACAAATGTTATTGTCTCAGCTAGTGTAGAAGATTTGGAAAAAACTAATTTTATTGTTTTACCTGGTGTAGGGTCTTTCTCTGATTTTATAAAAGGTATAAATGATATAAATGGGATGCAGGATGCTTTAAATTATTATGTTATAAAAAAAGGTTTACCTTTTTTAGGTATCTGTGTCGGTATGCAAGTTTTAGCTACTAAAGGGTATGAAAATATTGAAACTGAAGGGCTGAATTGGATTAGTGGGTCTGTCAGAAAGATTAAAACACATTCTAATCTACCTGTTCCGCAAATGGGGTGGAATAATCTTGTTTTGAAACAAAACCACCCTATTGTAAGCAATATTTCAAATAATGATCATGCTTATTTTGTTCATTCTTATTTTTTTGATTGTAATGAAAATTCCCATATTGTTGCTCAAGTTGATTATGGAATCCCAATTAATGCTATTGTTGTTAAAGATAATATTATTGGCATGCAATTTCATCCCGAAAAGAGTCAACAAACAGGCCTTGACTTAATATCTAATTTTTTATTATGGGGAAAATAAATGGCTTCTGTTTCGATACAAATTGAGTGGCTTAAGTCTTTTAAAGCTGGAGATTTAGATACTTTATGTGATGCAACTGAAAAAGCAATTGAAGTTAGTTTAGGTTTTGATTGGATAAAAACTCCAAAAAGAATTGTTATTGAGAGATATTGGCAGGGCGTACTACTTGTCCCTGAAAGAGAACTTTTAATTGGAAGGTTAAATGGAATTATTGCAGGGGCCGCACAAATGGTTAAACCTCCACCAAATAATGAAGCAGGGTTTTTTAATGTAGTTATGACAAGTTTTTTTGTTGCTCCATGGGCTAGAGGCCATGGTATGGCTAGAGGTATGATGTTAGAATTTGAAAAAAAAGCTAAAAAGTTAGGTTTCACTCAAATAAGCCTAGATGTTAGAGAAACTCAAGAGGCTGCAATAACTCTCTATGAGAGAGCAGGGTATATTAGGTGGAGCTCAAAAGATAAATATGCAAGAGTTAATGGAAAGTACATTAGAGGGTATTACTACACGAAAGATTTATCACTATGATATTATTTCCAGCTATTGATATTAAAGATGGTAAATGTGTAAGGTTAAGACAGGGTAATTTAAATGATGAGGAAGTATATAATTCAAACCCTGTTGAGCAAGCTAAAATTTTTGAAAATTATGGCTTCAAGTCGCTACATATTGTTGATCTTAACGGTGCAGTTAAAGGTAGGTCAGTAAATAAAGAAATAATTAAATCTATTAGAAAAAGTATTTCTATTCCAATTCAACTTGGAGGAGGTATAAGAGATATTGAAAGTATTGATGAATGGTTTAATTTAGGTATTACAAAAATAATTTTAGGAACAGTTGCTTTTAAAAACCCTGATTTACTAATTGATGCTTCTTCTCTTTACTCAAAAAAAATCATTTTAGGTATAGATGCTAGATCAGGAAAAGTAGCTACAGATGGTTGGACCAAAACTACTGATGAAAGTTTTATAGAATTTGCTTTAAAATTCAATCATTTAGATTTATATGCAATTATTTTTACTGATATTAATCGTGATGGAATGTTAAAAGGTTTAAACCTTTCTGAAACATTAAAATTAGCAGACTCCGTTAATATACCAGTAATTGCATCTGGAGGTATTAAGGATATAGAAGATATAAAGTCGATATTAAAAAATGAAAACAGAGGAATTATAGGAGCAATACTAGGTAAAGCGTATTATAACGGTAATATAGACCCCTTCGAAGCATTGAAAATAACGAGTTAAAAATGTTAAAAAAAAGAATCATACCATGCCTTGATGTTAAAGATGGTCATGTAGTTAAAGGTATAAATTTTTTAAAATTAAAAAAAATTGGTGACCCTGTTGAGCAAGCTAAAATTTATCAAGATCAGGGAGCAGATGAACTATGTTTCTTAGACATATCTGCTACTAATGAAAATAGAAATATAATTATAGATATAGTTCGAAAAACTGCTGAAAAGTGTTTCATGCCTTTAACTGTGGGAGGCGGTATAAGAAACTTAGAGGATATTCGAAACTTGTTAAAAGCAGGTGCAGATAAAATATCACTTAATTCTTTCGCTGTTAATAATCCAGATCTAGTTAAAGAGGCTGCAAAGAAATTTGGAACTCAATGTATAGTTGTAGCAATAGACGTAAAAAAAATGGTAAACGGAAAATATGGTGTGTTTACACATGGGGGAAATAAGGAAACTGATTTAGAGGCTTTATCATGGGCAAAAAAAGTTGAAAAATATGGTGCGGGAGAAATATTGCTTACTTCAATGGACAGAGATGGTACTGGTAATGGCTTTGATATAGAAATTACAAAAGAAATAGCTGATAATGTCTCTATTCCAGTAGTTGCCTCAGGTGGTGTAGGCAGTTTACAACATTTGGTAGATGGAGTGAAAATGGGTAATGCCTCAGGAGTATTGGCTGCATCTATATTTCATTATGGTAAATTTTCTATTCAAGAAGCCAAAAAATTTATGAAAAAATCTGGTGTTGAAGTGCGATTATGAGAGAAAAAGAAAAAGTTATATTAAGGTTATATAGTGTTATTAAGGATAGAATTCAAAATAACGCAGAGAATTCATATGTAAATTCTTTACATAAAGCTGGTATAAATAAAATCTCAGAAAAATTAGGGGAAGAAGCTGTAGAGACAATAATAGCTATACTTGCTAAACAAAAACAAGACATTGTTCATGAAAGCGCAGATTTATTATTTATGCTCCTGATTGCTTTGGCAGAAAAAGATATAGATCCTAATGAAATTTTTGATGAGTTGATTAGAAGAGAGGGCGTTTCGGGTATTAAAGAAAAGGAGAATAGGTAGTTGCAAGATTTTAACAATACATATGATAAAGAAAATATTTTTGCTAAAATTCTAAGGGGTGAAATACCTTGTTCTAAGGTTTATGAAAATGAATTCTGTCTTGCATTTAACGATATAAACCCCCAAGCTGACATTCATGTTCTTGTAATTCCTAAAAAGGAATATATCTCAATGGATGACTTTTCTTCCAAAGCAAGCTCTGAAGAAATTAACTCATTTTTCAGAGCTGTGGGAGAAGTAGCAAGAAAATTAGGGGTTGATAATTCAGGATATAGAATTATTGCAAATCATGGAGCTGATTCTCATCAAGAAGTTCCCCATTTTCATGTACATATTTTGGGTGGTAACTCATTGGGGACATTACTAGTTAAAGGTGGAAAATAATAAATTCTTTATTTTTTCTGTAAAGGTACATTAATTGTCGATGCTTTTTTGACAACACATACTGTTAAAGGCTCTTTTCTTCCTTTAATAGTAACTTTTTCAGAAGGAAAATTTTGATTATTTAACTCTGCTATATCAAATACTTTCTGACTAACAAGTAATTCTGATTGAAAATTTTTATTTAAACCTTCTAATCGGCTAGCAGTATTAACTGAGTCACCAATTGCGGTTATTGATTTTGATTCAGCATAACCCATATCACCTAATATTACTTTACCAATATGAACTCCAATTCCAATTCTAATAGGGTTTTCTAAGTCTTCTTTAAGGTGATAGTTAAGGTCCTCAATTCCCTCAGACATTGATTTCGCTGCTTTTAATGCCGATAAGCAAGCTTCTTTTGGGGGTTTTTCTATTCCAAATAGAGCCATAACACCATCGCCAATGAATTTATCTATTTTACCTCCAGAATTTTCAACAGCTTTACCCATGGTTTTGAAGTATTGATTTAATACAAATACAACATCGTAAGGTAATTTTTTTTCAGCAATAGAAGTAAAAGCACGAATATCTGCAAATAAAATAGCAATTTCTTGTTCTGCTCCATCAGCGTACAATGGTACGTTTCTTGAGGATTTAACAGAACTGTCAGGTGGCAATAAAGGAGTAATTGTTAAATCATTATTTGGGGTAATTTGACAGGCCAATCGTGTATTTTTATTGCTGCTAACTCTGTTTAAAACTTTCTGTTCGTCGTTAGATGGTGGGTCTAAAAATTCTTTTCCAAAAGAAACCCTTACTCTACATGTGGAGCATCTTCCTTTACCTCCGCAAATAGATGCATGAGGCTTTCCAGCTATTCTGCTCGCTTCAAGAACTGTAGTCCCTTTTTCGACAGATACTACTGACCCATCTGGGTAAGTAATTTTTACTAATTTATACCTTTTTCTGTTTATCCACTTAATAACTCTATACAAAAAAACTGTAATAATTAGGGCCAAATAGATAATCCATGCAAAAAAAGTATATTGAAAAACTGTATCAAGCATTTCTTGACTAAACTTAGGAGGTATAAAATATCCTTGTTCGTGTAGGTTTTTTACTTCCCTTCCACCACCTACAAACCCTGAAAAAGCTGTAACTGGTAAAATTATAACTAATGCATAAAGATAAGAAATTTTTTTTTGAAACCACCCTTTAAACCTAAGCCAAAAATACAAACCTACAGTTCCATGNAACCAAACTAAAACAATTAAAATTGAATTCATAATACCATATTGGATTTGATCTACGTATAGCGTGTAAAGTTCATTTTGATAGGTATCTTCAAAATTAAATAATTCATGAAGCCCCCGAGTTCCCATTATATGTAAAATTAGACCAAACGGAAAAACTAGGGCAAACCCTGTTTGAAGGCTTTCCCCAAAAGACATTTTTAAAGTTTTTCTGTTTGCTAATGTAATCAAAACAAGCGATAGATGAATCAGAAATGAAGAATACAAAAGGAATGTTCCAACTGGATTTCTCCATAATAAAATAAATACAGCTCTTCCTCTTTCCATTGCATCTATCGATAGTATGCCTAAGGAGTGATTTAAAAGGTGCATACACACAAATACATATACAATTATTCCAGACCATAATCTTAGTTTAGAATAGATGCCTACCTTCATAACAATTATTTAATTTTATAGTCAATTAACAAGTTAGAAAATTTTTTTTCAGGTCTGGCTCCATAATGTGTAATCATTTCAGTAGCAGCTATATTCCCTAACTCTCCGCATTGGTTCAATTTATATTCATTAGAAAACCCGTAGAGAAAACCAGCAGCGAATGCATCTCCTGCTCCATTTTTATCTATAACTTTTGGTACATCTATAGCAGGTATAATAAATTTATTATTTTTTGAAATAATTTCTGAACCTTTTGATCCTTTTGTAACAACTAGGACCTTACAATATTGAATCACATTTTTTATTGAATTATTTAAATTCTCTGAATTGTATAGCGCTTTAATTTCATCTTCATTACAAAAAAGAATATCTATGTCATTTTTTATTAGCGCTAAAAACTCATCCCTATATCTATCTACGCAAAATGAGTCTGATAACGTAAATGAAACTACTATATCATTTCTCTTAGCTATATTTATAACCTTTTTAAAAGCATTTTTTGCTTCAGGAGGATCCCATAAATAACCCTCTAAGTAACATACTTTACTATCAGAAATTATTTCTTCATCTATATCATCCTCATTTAAATTTAAACAAGCTCCCAAATGAGTACACATAGTTCTTTCGCCATCAGGAGTTACGGAGATTATTGACGTAGCAGTAGGAGGCCCATCAGGTGATTTAATTGTATTAAAAGCAACACCAGACTCAATTAATGATTTTGCAAATAAATTTCCATATTCATCATTTTTGACTTTACCAACAAATGCTGGTTTTCCACCAAAAGAAGCAATTCCTACTGCTGTATTAGCAGCTGAACCCCCAGAAATTATATCTTTAGGTTGGGATTGAGATATAAGTTTTTTTGACTCCTCAGCTGTAACTAAATTCATACTTCCAGGAACTAAAGAATTATTTTTTAAAAAATTAAAATCAGTTGGATTAACAATATCTACTATCGCATTTCCGAAGGTAGTCACATCATAAGTTTTCTTTTTCATTATTATCTCAATATTTGGTATAAATTAAATTAAATTTAGTATAGTTTTATTTCTAATTTCATATACCAAACTTTATTAATAATTAAAAGAGACATGATTTAAAATGATAATTAGTGCGTTAGGAAAATCAATAAATCAGCTATATGACCCAAAATTTAAAAAAGTATTTTTAAAATCAGTTATTTTGTGTGTTGTTTTCTTAATCTTTATTTCTACTGTTTTTGCATATTTTTTTTTAAACCTCTGGTCAAGCTTAGATTTACCCTTTGGCTTCATCATTTCTAGTATTGGAGGTGCATTTTTATTTTTTTTAGGTATGTGGGTTTTTGGGCCCACAATTGCAGTGATATTTAATAGTTTTTTCCAAGATGAAATAATTTTAGCAGTAGAAAAAAAACATTATAGAGATATAAATATTCAATCAGATAGTAGGTTATTAGGTGAAATAAAATTTAATTTAAAGCTTTTATTCAAATTAATAATATTAAATATAATAATAATCCCATTAATAATAGTTCCTCCAATCTATTTTATATTTTATTGGGTTATAAATGGTTATTTAATCAGCTTTGAATATATAAGTATAATGAAAAATAGATATAATCATGAAATAAATCTTTCTGGAAAAAAATTTATTTTACTAGTGTACGGGATAATTATTTTGATACTGTTCACAGTGCCCGTTGTAAATTTTTTTGCACCAACTATTGGTATTGCTTCAGCTGTTCATATTTATAATAATTTATTAGCAAATAAATGACTAGACTATCAAACAAAATTATTACTTATATTTTTATATTTGTTTTTACTTCTTCTTGCTCCGAGGAAATAATATCTATCATTGATAATCAGCAGGCAATAAAGCCAAAAAATAATATTGAAAAAAAAATAGAAGAAAGAAAAAATGAAGAAAAAAAAAGTTATGTTAAAATAACTCAAGATAAGAAAAGTTTTGTAGAACCCACTCCCAACTCTTTATTATTAAAAAAACCTACAAATTTTATTGGGATGAAATATGCTGAACTTTTAAAGTTAATGGGCCAGCCAAATATTAAAAGATTAGAGCACCCTGAAGTAGTTATAGTTTATAAAAATAATTCTTGTGTTGTTCATTTTTTTCTTATGAATAATATTGACCTTAATGAAAAAAGAATTAATTATATTCATGTCGATAATAAAAAAAATATTAATAATAAATCTTGCATAGAATCTTTTTTGGAAAGCAAATAAGTAAACTAAAAAAGACTTTAGTATACTTTTAAGAGAATAAAAATGACTACAAATAAACTGTATAAAGATATTATTTTAAATGTAGTATTGAGACCAAATCGCTCTCTAACTAAGACCGCTTTTTTTTTAATTTTAATTTTTTTATTGATTATAAGCATATCTGTAGGAATATTTTTTTACTCAATAGGCGCTTGGCCCGTAATTGGTTTTTTTGGTGCAGATATAATTATTTTCTCGCTAATTTTTTATCTACATAATAAATCATTAAATATATCAGAAAGAATTATATTAACTAAAAGTGAAATGATAATTGAAAAAGAAAAACCATTTAAGAAAAATTTAACTGTTAAATTTTCTCCTCCGAATTGGATAAATGTTACTTTGAAGAAATCAATATATAATAAAACAAGATTAATTATTCACTCTCATGGTTCAGCAATATTTATTGGTGATTTTTTAACAAAAATTGAAAAAATTAATTTAGCAAATTCTCTTAGAAATGAAATAAATAAATTTAAAATTTAAATTTTTAAATTTAATACATCTTTCATTGAGTACAGGCCATTTTCTTTATCTGATAGCCAAATGGCAGCTTTGATCGCACCAGCTGCAAAAAGGCTTCTATTATCTGCTTTATGTTTTAATTCTATAATTTCATGATCACTTGCAAATAAAACTGAATGNTCTCCAGTTACGCTNCCTCCNCGNANTGAAGCAAANCCNATATTTCCAANTNNNCTTTTANTNTTNATGCCATTNCGAACAATTTCACTATNTTTTNNTAANTCAATTTNNCTTCCNNTAGCAGCNGCNTTTCCCANNGCTAANGCTGTTCCNGANGGNGCATCAACTTTATGTTTATGATGCATTTCAAGAATTTCAATATCAAAATCTTCCTTACTTAGTATATTAGATAACTTATTTGTTAACTCTAAAAGTATATTAATCCCTATACTCATATTTGCTGAGTAAACTATTGGTACATCTTGTGTTGCTGTTTCTATCGCTTTTTCAATTTCTTGGCTAAGTCCAGTTGTTCCTATCACTAAACCTTTACGATATTTTTTTGCAAACTTTATATTTTCAAGGGTTGATTGAGGCGTGCTAAAGTCAATGATAATATCACAATTTTCAAAAAAGGCTTTTCTATCAGACTCAACTGCTGCATTAATATTTTCTGAACCAATCAGGTTTCCTAAATCTTTTCCTATATCTGGATTCTTTTCTGCCTCCAAGCCACTAGTTATATTACAATCTCTACGATTTGAAATCAGCTTAATTAGAGTTTTCCCCATTTTTCCTGAGCAACCAGAAACTCCAATATTTAATTGAGACATTATAGAATCCTTATTTCATATAAACATAAAATAGTAGTATCATAATAAAAAATATTCTTAAATATTTATAATTAAAAAATTTTTATTTATATTTTGTATATTAGTTCTGATATTGTTATTATCAAACAAAATATTTTTTAGGATGGATTTAATATGGCCTCAACTGATATTGCTACTCAAAAAAACTCGATACGAGGGCTTGGAAAACATGCAATTATGCCTGAATTAAGATGCGATGATGAATACTTACTCAATTATCAAATGACGTTATCAAAGTTTTTGAGAGAAAAAGTTCAATCCAAAAATATAAATATTTATAAGAAAAAAGTGGAGCCAGTATTTAAAAAAAAATATGGCCGATCTCCAAAATCACGCCACGAAGTTAGAAAAGCAATGCTTAAAGAGCCAGCTTACCAGTGGTGGGCATGTTTAAGGCGTCATTTACAAGAGCAAAGCTCATCTTTTAAGTTTCCAATTGTAGAAAGACAAGTAGATAACTTGTCTGCAATAGCAAAAAACTTTAGTAAAAGAAGGGGTTTAGGTTCTCTAAAATTAAATAGCAAGATAAGTTATCCAAAATATCAAACTGCAATGGATATGCATTGGATGCCGGGCAGTTATCATACTGAAGTTACTGACTTTGATGTTTTTCCCGGGGCGATGTATGACTTGGGAGGTTTATACATAGGTACAGGTGGTAAAATGGGCCCATATAACGATGGACCTGGCTGGGCAGCTGTTAACTGGCTTAATAAAAAATTTCCAAAATTTTCTCCTAAAAGAGTTCTTGACCAAGGGTGCACTGTCGGTCATTCAACTCTTGCATATGCTGATGCATGGCCTAAAGCAGAAATTACTGGTATTGATTTTGCGGCACCTGTATTGCGTTACGCACATGCAAGAGCTGAATCTTTGAATAAAAAAATAAATTTTGTCCAATCTTTAGCTGAAAAGACAGAGTTTGAAAATAATACTTTTGATTTAGTCGTTTCTTCTATGTTTCTTCATGAAACCTCAACTAAGGCTATTAAACAATTATTCTCTGAAACTTTTAGAATATTAAAACCAGGTGGTTTGATGCTTCATGTTGAACAACCACCTTTTCATTTAATTAAGACAGTTTTTGAACAATTTGAAATGGACTGGGATACTCATAATAATAATGAACCATTTTGGGGCCCAATGCATGATTTAAATTTAATAAAGATCTCTGTTGATTCAGGTTTTAAAAAATCTGATATTTTTGAGGAGTTTTGTCCTTTTGTAATTCCACAAGATGACAGATCAATTAAAGAAGCAAAAGCTGGCAACTGGTTTCTTTTTGGTGCATGGAAATAATCTTAATTAAAAATTTATTATTTTATTGCAGTGAAGATAAACCACGATCCGTTATTTAAAGTTTTAATATTTCCGTTAATAAATTTAGCCCCAGGCGCAATTTTTTGAAATATACTATTTTTTTTAAATCCAGAGTTTTCTGCCCATTTGATTAAATTCATATCTCTAAAAGCACATCTCATTGGTTCGTTATTGTACCAAGTATCCCATTCTCTAAAAAATTGTTCCACAGGATTTACACCATGATATTGGGGTTGTTCATTATGTAACATCATGCCTTCTGGTTTTAGTAATCTAAAAATTTCACTTCCAATTTTTTTAATATTTTTTTGAGGAATTTCATGAAGAAACATTGAGGAAGTAATTAAGTCAAAAGTATTCGATTTAAATCCAGTAAATTCTGCATTTTTTTGGTGGAAGTTTATAGCTGTATTTAAAAAATTTGATCTACTAAATGCATATCTTAAAACAGGCGCGCACGCATCAATCGCATGTATTTCAGCTTTTGGCCAATATTTCTTTAAGGGAAGCGTTGAGTGTCCTATAGTACATCCTAGATCTAAAATATTTTTAGGTTCAAAGTTAGGAAAGTATTTTTTAATAAAAGCAATATTAGACCATCCAGCTCCATCACTATATTTACCTAATTCTCCACCAGTAGCTAAATATAAACTTGCTATATCATAATTTGAGCCTGCAAATATTCCATTACCATTATCAGAGTTATAGCCATTCGGCATACAGTGAATATCTATTTTAGTAATATAACTAGGTATGTTTAGTTCAGAATCTAAATATATATTTCCTAATTTTTTTATCTGGTTGTTATATTTCTCATTTATTTTGATTTCATTTCTATGAATTATTTCACCACGATTATAATAATTCATTTCTTGGTTATTCCTTTTAAGAGAACTCCATAGTTTCCATAAGGAATCTTTCTTCATATAATTTCCAACTTCCTTGCGGTTTTTGGGCAACCTTTTATGAGCTCTAAGAAATCTGGGTTCATGTTTATACTTCCAACTAGCTTTAGCAGCTGGGAGTATTTTTTGAGATACAAAAAAATTAGAAGACATTTGAAAATCTAGACGACATACGTCATCGTGTAAAAGTTTTGGAGAAAGACCGTGTCTTCCCTCATGCCTTATTGAAGGTGGTTTTTTCCTATTACTTCTCTCTGGGTGCAAAGCTCAAACCTTAGTATCTATTATTATATATTAAGCTATTCTTTTAGCTCTTCCCATAGTTCTTTTGCTTTAGAAAAAAAACCTTCTGATTGTGGGTTTTGGGAAGCCCCTTTTCCTTCATTATCAAAATCTTTAAGAAGTTCCTTTTGTTTTTTTGTTAAATTAACTGGTGTCTCTACATATGTTTCTATATGTAAGTCGCCGCCAGCATTGTGGCCCTTTAGTGCAGGCATTCCTTTTCCTCTCAGTCTAAATTGTCTTCCAGATTGAGTGCCGGCAGGAATACTAATTTTACCCCTTTTACCTTCTAAAGTAGGAACCTCTACATTTCCACCAAGACTCGCTGTTACAATTGATATTGGAACTTTACAATATAAATTTGGGCCTTCTCTATGGAATAAATTATGTTGTTTAACAGAGACAAAAATGTACAAATCACCTGAAGGGGCACCTCTCATCCCTGCTTCGCCTTCTCCAGAAAGTCTAATTCTAACTCCACTCTCTATTCCGGCAGGAATACTTACTGATAGCGCCTTATCTTTTCTTAATCTACCTGTACCTGAACAAGTTTTACACGGATTAGTTATAACATAACCTGCTCCTTGACATTGAGGGCATGTTCTCTCGATGGTAAAAAAACCTTGTTGAGCTCTGACTTTCCCTACTCCATTGCACATCCCACATGCTTGGGGTGGACTATTATCTGCTGACCCAGAACCTTTACAGCTAGAACAAGCTATTGAGGTGGGGATTTTCACTGTAGCTTTTTTTCCCTTATACGCATCTTCTAGTGAAATTTCCATATTATATCTAAGGTCTGAACCTCTGCCTGAACTTTGATGACCACCACCCATGAAATCACCAAAAATATCACCAAATATATCTGAAAAAGAAGAAGCAAAATCAAAAGCAGAGTTGCCTCCTGGCCCCTGACCCATACCTTGCTCGAATGCCGCATGTCCATATCTGTCATAGGCTGATCTTTTGTTTTCATCCCTTAGAACATCATAAGCTTCGGAAAGTTCTTTAAACTTAGCTTCAGCAGAAGGATTATTGGGGTTTTTATCAGGATGATATTGCATAGCCTTTTTTCTATAGGCTTTTTTTATCTCTGCTTCAGAGCTATTATTATTAACACCAAGCAATTCATAGTAGTCACTTTTGGACATAAAATGTTTTTTCCAATTAATTAAATTTTTGAATAATAATTAAATTAGCACAGAAAAGATTAAATACTAATCTTTTTTATCATCATCTACTTCTTCAAAATCAGCATCAACTACATCTTCAGTTTCAGCAGAGTCTCCTCCAGCGCTTGACTGTTCAAAAGGTTGATCAGGGTTAGGTTGACCCTCTTGGTTTTGTTCTGCTTGTGCTTTATAAATAGCTTCCCCTAATTTCATTGAAGCTTGAACTAAAGCCTCTGTTTTTGACTTAATTTCATCTAAGTCATCAGAATCCTTAGTTCCTTTTAAATCTTCCACAGCAGTTTCTATTAAAGCTTTATCTTCACCAGAAACCTTGTCACCATGTTCTTTTAAATTTTGTTCAGTGCTGTGAATTAAACCTTCAGCTTGATTTTTAGCTTCTACCTTTTCTTTTTTTGCTTCATCTTCAGTTTTATTAGCTTCGGCGTCCTTAACCATTTTCTCAATGTCTTCATCACTTAAACCACCAGAAGCTTGAATTTTAATTTGTTGCTCTTTTCCTGTTCCTTTATCTTTAGCAGAAACATTAACTATACCGTTTGCATCGATATCAAAAGTAACTTCAATTTGTGGCATGCCTCTAGGAGCTGGGGGTATTCCCACTAGGTCGAACTGACCCAATAATTTATTATCAGCAGCCATTTCTCTTTCGCCCTGGTGAACACGAATAGTAACGGCTGACTGATTATCGTCAGCAGTAGAAAAAACCTGGGATTTTCTCGTTGGTATTGTTGTATTTCTTTCAATGAGTCTTGTAAAGACACCACCTAATGTTTCAATACCTAGTGATAGAGGTGTTACATCTAAAAGTAGAACATCTTTTACATCTCCTTGAAGAACTCCAGCTTGAATAGCTGCTCCCATAGCTACAACTTCGTCTGGGTTAACACCTTTATGTGGTTCTCTTCCAAAAAAGTTTTTTACTCTTTCTACAACTTTAGGCATACGTGTCATCCCGCCTACAAGCACAACTTCATCTACTTCTCCAGCAGAAAGACCTGCATCTTTAAGTGCTTTTTCACAAGGAGTTATTGTTCTATTAATTAAATCTTCAACAAGTGCTTCGAGCTTAGCTCTTGTTAATTTCATTGTTAGATGTTTGGGCCCAGTTTTATCAGCTGTAATAAAAGGGAGATTAATTTCTGTTTGCATAGAACTTGAAAGTTCAATTTTAGCTTTTTCAGCAGATTCTTTTAATCTTTGAAGAGCCAACTTATCTTTTCTAAGGTCAATTCCATTTTCTTTTTTAAACTCCCCAGCAAGATAGTTAAGAAGAGATATATCAAAGTCCTCACCACCAAGAAAAGTATCACCATTAGTTGATTTAACTTCAAACACGCCGTCCCCAATTTCGAGAACAGAAACATCAAATGTACCGCCACCTAAATCATAAACGGCAATTGTTTTTCCTTCTTTTTTATCAAGGCCATATGCTAGTGAAGCAGCTGTAGGCTCATTTATAATTCTCAAAACTTCTAAACCAGCTATCTTTCCTGCGTCCTTTGTGGCTTGTCTTTGGGCATCATTGAAATATGCTGGTACGGTAATTACTGCTTTCTCAACGGGTTCACCTAAATAACTTTCAGCTGTTTCTTTCATCTTTTGTAATATAAAAGCTGAAATTTGACTTGGTGAATATTTTTCTCCCCTAGCCTCGACCCAAGCATCACCACTATCAGATTTAATTATTGAATAAGGAACCATATCAATATCTTTTTTAGTCATTGGGTCATCAAACGTTCTACCAATGAGACGTTTTATTGCAAAGAGAGTTGCTTCCGGGTTAGTAACAGCTTGTCTTTTTGCACTTTGCCCTACAAGTTTTTCATTTTCTTCTGAAAAGGCAACCATTGATGGGGTTGTCCTACCGCCTTCGGTGTTTTCAATTACCTTAGGCTCTTTTCCTTCCATGACAGCGACACAAGAATTAGTTGTTCCCAAGTCTATACCAATAACCCTACTCATATTATTATCTCCTGTATCCCAAAAATATTTTTTCTAGATAATTTATCTAGACTTACTCTATATAGTATATAAATTTATACCTACAAGATGAGGAATTGAGGTTTTTAAATTTATTGATAAATTTTGTTGGCTTTTTTCTTAATAAATTAATATATTATTAATTTATTAAGATTTTTCAACTACTTATAGTGTTTTCTATAAATTTCCATATATCAACTTCACACTTTTTGTTTTCAAATTTATTAATTTCTTGAAGCCCTGTTGGTGAAGTTACATTTATTTCTGTAAGATATTTTCCCCCAATTACGTCAATTCCAGCAAAATAAAGCTTTTGTTTTTTGAGAAACGGACTAATTGTATTGCATATATCAATTTCATCTTTTGATAAGGTTCCTTTTGCTGCTCTAGCTCCAACATGTAAATTAGCCCTTATTTCACCTTTAGCGGGAATTCTGTTTATTGACCCAATAACCTCACCATTTAAAAGTATTATTCTTTTATCACCCTTAGAAACTTCTTTTATAAATTTTTGAATCATTAAAGGTTCACTGTACATTTTANNNAANATTTCAANTANAGAAGAAAAATTTTNNTCATTNTTNTNTANNCTNATNATACTTTCACCACCNTTACCAAATAANGGNTTAATAANNATATCTTTATATTTNTTTCTAAA
>NZXH01000037.1:28129-42731 GCA_002701885.1 Rhodospirillaceae bacterium
ATTTCTTTTTNNTCNGAAGANATNAATGTTGGNGGCATTAANTTATTAAANTTNGTTACNAANAATTTTTCTGGAGAGTTTCTNACACTCATTGGGTCATTAAGTATAAAAACTTTAGGTTGTAATTTTTCAAGTAGGTGTGTAGCAGTTATATAGTTCATATTAAATGGAGGGTCTTGTCTCATTAAAATAACATCAACACTAGAAAGCTTCATTTTTCTTGGAGGTGAAAGCTTGTATGTTTTATTTTTTGTTTTTGTAAAGGATAATTTTTGTACATTAGCAAAAACTATATTATTTTCTAGATAAAGGTCATTTACTTCATAATGAAACAAAGTATGCCCCCTTCTTTGTGCCTCTACTGCTAATAAATAAGTTGTATCAGATTTTATATCTATAGTTGATATATGATCCATTTGAATAGCAACTAATAATTTCATTTAATTATATCCCAATTTTTTTATTAGCTTTATTGTTTTTTATGGATTTACTACTCTCTTCTTTTATCATTTTTTAAAATTACATAGCTTAGAACTTTTTCTACTCCCCTGATATTTCTAGCTTGATCTATTACTAAAGATAATTCCTCATTATTACCAGCTATACCCATGATATACACTACCTGATTCACAGTTTCTATACTAAAGTTTAATGCCGAAATATCTTTTTCTTTAAGTAATCTAAATCTTAATTCGTTAGAAATTAAAATATCCTTAAAATAATTTTTTATATTTGATCGATCTCTTACATTTATTTCGTTGTAAACTTCTTTAACACCTTTAGTATTCCAGGCTATTTTAGAAGCNTCTATGCGGTGCTCGCTTTTTGCAACGTTTCCAGTTAAAAGAACTCTTCCTTCAGAAGATTTTATGCTCACTCTTAAAAAAACATCATCACTCAGTGAAAATAGTTTATCTTTGATGCTAACTACAATCGCAGTATCATCTATAACATCACCTAGGCTTCTTTCCTGTGATATTGCTACTCCNGTGGTTGCTCCNGCAGTCAATATTGCTTGGGTNCATCCACCGCAAAAAAGCCCTAGAGACAGGAATAAAAAATATTTAATTTGTTTTTTAATANAAAAAATACTTTGCAATTAATTTCTCCTTANTAAGAAAATTAATATTATATTATATCATAATAATTAACATAAATAATACTNAAGAATAATACTTTTNTATTAAATANTTTTCTTTATTTGTATGGCTTTGCTATATAACTCTTTTTTGCTTGTACCAGTCAGTGATGATACTTGGCTAATTGCTTCAGATATTTTCATNAATTGCAAAGCTTCAGTTAACATTGAGTCTTCATCTTCATTATTATCTGACTTGCTTAAGTCAGGGCCCAAAACCAGAACATACTCTCCCTTTGGTTTTTTAATTTCTTCATCAGATAGTGTTTCTGTAATTTTTTTTACAATGGTGCTTTCGTGAATTTTTGTTAATTCTTTGCAGATAGATATCTGCCTTTCAGGAAAGTAATTATTTAAAAATTCTAATGTTTTTTTTAGTCTTNNAGGTGTTTCAAAAAATACTATACTTGTTTTAAGAACACTAATTGTAGAAATTAATTTTTTCCTATCATTAATTTTTGTTGGGAAAAAACCGAGAAAAATAAACTGATTTACTGGCAGCCCTGAAACTGATAGTGCAGCAATAATAGAACATGCTCCGGGAATAGAAAATACTCTAATTTTTCTTTTAATACACTCTGATACAATTTTATAACCTGGATCATTTATTAGTGGCGTTCCTGCATCAGAAATTAGCGCTATAGATTTGCCAGCAAGTAAATTTGATATTAATTTAGGTAAAACTTTTTTTTCATTATANTCATGGTAGGAAATAAGTTTATTTTTTATATTATAGTAATTTAGAAGNTTTCTACTTCTTCTAGTATCNTCACANGCAATAATGTCTACATTCTGTAGTGTCTCTATTCCTCTTATCGTAAAATCTTTTAGGTTNCCAATTGGCGTAGATGTTACATATAGCCCAGCTTCTAATTTACTTGTGTTGCGATGATTGATATTCTTATTAGAATTAGATTTAGAAATAAAACTTATTTTATTAGGCGGGTTATTTGAAAGCATCAGATTTTTACATTTTTACAATTTCAAAATATATATTTTATATAGTAATTTCTTTATTGTTAATCAATTTAATTGGTTGCGGGCAAAATCAGATTGATAATCAGGTAAAAAATACAGAAATTTTGTATAAAAATAAACCAAGGGTCCTTGAAAGTTCAGATAATAAACCATTGGTCAGTTCCTTGGGTGCAAAAAAAATAAATAACAATTTAAGCAAAACTTCAGAGGAAAATGTAGTTAGCTCGAGAGTTACGAAAGTTTTTGGCGGCAACGAAAGTTCAGGTGATAAAGAACAATTTGCGAATAGATTTATAGTTTCTAAAGATTCGGTTGAAGAAAAGTATGATGATCAAACAATTCTTGAAAAGAGCCCTGAGGAGTCACTTTCACAAACTAGTTCATTAGTAAATGAAAAAACTGAAAAACCAAAATTAAAATCTCTTTCTGTAGGAACAAATGATAAAATAAAAGTAGGTTTATTGCTCCCACTTTCTGGCTCAAACTCTGATATTGGGAGAGCAATGTTAAATGCTGCTACAATGGCAACATTTGATTTATCTAATTCAAATTTTGAATTATTGCCAAGAGATACTATGGGGTCAGCGGAGGGTTCTATATTAGCAATAAATGATTTGATCTCAAATGGTGCTGAAATAATCTTGGGTCCAATTTTCAGTAAATCTGTTAAAGCTATTTCGCCTATAGCTCAATCAGCTAATATTAGTGTAATTGCTTTTTCAAATGATGATTCAATTTCTGGCAGAAATATATTTTCGCTTGGATTCTCACCTGATCAGCAAATTGAGAGAATTGTTAGTTTTGCAAACTCACAAGGTATTTTACGTTATGCTGCACTTGTTCCAAAAAGTGCATATGGTGAAAAAATTATTAAAGCTATTCAGGAATATATTCCAAAATATGGTGGAGAATTAACAAAACTTGAATTTTATGATATCGAGCAAGGTGATTACAGAGAAGTAATAAAAAAAATTACAGATTATGATAGAAGAAAAAATTTATTAGAAGAAAACAAAGAAAAATTATTACTTCAGGGAGACCCTGTAGCATTAAAAGCTCTTGAGCGGCTAGAGCAAAAAGAGACAATGGGTTCAGTAAATTTTGATGCAATAATTATACCCGAGGGAGGAGCAAGGTTGAGATCAATTGCGCCTTTGTTAGCTTTTTATGATGTTGACCCTAGGTCTATAAAAATTCTTGGGACAGGTTTGTGGGATGAGCCAGGAATTGGCTTAGAACCAGCTTTAGTAGGAGGTTGGTTCGCTGGGCCATCTCCAAAAGTTGGTGAAAATTTTAGGGATAATTATAAAGAAATTTATGGTGAAATGCCTCCTAGGCTTGCAAGTTTAAGTTATGATGCTGCTGCTCTTGCAATTGTTTTATTAAGAAACAATGAATCCTCATTAATTGATTTATCTATTTTAACTAACTCTTCTGGTTTTACGGGGGTCGATGGTTTGTTTAGGTTTAATAAAGAAGGCTTAGCAGAAAGAGGTTTAGCTATTTTAGAAATAAATAAAAAAGGTTTTAAGATTATTGAACTTCCTCCAGATAATTTTAATGTTCTGAATTAATTATTTGATCAAATCTCTCTATGATGCTATTCAAAACACTCTTACCTTTATTTGTTGTTTTAATTTTTGAATTTTTACATTCAATAAACCCTCCATCAATAAGTTCTTTAATCTGAGAAATTTTTACAATTTCACTAAGTTTCAAAACTGAGTATTGGTCAAATCTTTCACTTGGTAAAAATTCTTTTAATCGAAGTCCGGTTATTAAAACTTCCATTGCAGCTTCATTTTGTTCTAGAACTTCTTTTATAGCTATCCCGTTCCCATTGTTTTGAATTGAGTTAAGCCAATTTTTTGGTGAATTAATTTGAACTATAGCCATTCTAGAGGAATTATTAACAACTCTACTATGAGCTCCAGGGCCAATTCCTAGATATTCATTATATCTCCAGTAACCTAAATTATGAATGCTTTCATTACCTGGCAAAGCATGATTTGATATTTCATATTGTGACAAGTTATTTCTTTCAGTTTCTTCTTGAATTATATAGTACATTTCACTGAGAATTTCTTCAGGTGGGGGAGTTAATCTTCCTGATATAAAATCTTTGTAGAAAGGTGTTTTTGGCTCTATAGTTAGTTGGTAAATTGAAAGGTGTCCAAGTGATGCTGCGTAAGTTAGCATGTTACTAAGTTCACTTTTAAATTTAATAATATTCTGTTCAGGTAAGCCATAAATAATGTCTAAATTGGCTTTATTAAAAATTTTTTCTGTGTATTTAAGAATCTTCTTAGCTTGATTAGAATTATGATCTCTACCAAGAAACTTAAGGTGTTGGTCGTTAAGCGATTGAATTCCCAAAGATAGTCTATTTACTCCAGCTTGTTTTAAATTAAATAAATCTATATATTCAATAGAAGATGGGTTTGCTTCAATTGTTATCTCAGCACTTGGTGAAAGTAAAAAATTTTTGTTAATACAGTTGATGATTTTTTCAAGTAAACCGGGTTCTATAAGTGATGGCGTTCCCCCTCCAAAATAAATACTAGACACTTTTTTTTCTTTGGCAAAAAAAGACATATTGTATATTTCTTTTATATAGGCCTTTTCCCATTCTAAAATATCAATATTTTTAAACTTTCTAACATTAAAATCACAATAAGGGCATATAGTTTTACACCAAGGCCAGTGAATATAAATTCCAAGTGAAGACAAATTAGTTAAATTTTATTGATTTATAAAATTGATTAAAAGCCAAATACCTATGGCTTATTTTACTTTTTAAACTCTCTTTCATTTCTCCAAAAGTTTTTTTATAACCTAATGGAACAAACATTGGGTCATACCCAAAACCAAACTTACCTCTAGGTGGCCAAGTTAAGTTCCCGTAAACTCTTCCTTCAAATGTTATTTTTTTTTGATTGGGAAAAACTAAAGCTATCGAGCATACAAACCAAGCAAAAGTATTTTTATTTTTAAGCTTTTTATTGACCTTATTCATTGCCAAATTAAAGTCTTTTTTTGCCCCTCCCCAACGAGCAGAATAAATACCGGGTTTTCCGTTTAGAGCTGGGACAACTAAACCCGAATCATCTCCTAGAGAAGGTAAATTAGTGTGTTTTACTGAATGATTTGCTTTAAGCAATGCATTCCCTTTAAAACTATTTTGCGTTTCTTTTGGTTCAGGAACTTGAAGTTTGTATGAAGGAACTATTTCTACATTATATTTATCTAGGTAAGACTTTATCTCTTTAACTTTATCTTTGTTATTACTAGCTATCACAAGTTTATTTAAAATAATTTTCGGCATTTTTTAATTATCTAATATCTTTGATTGCATTAAAATTAGCTCAGAAACACCTTTTTTTGCTAGAGATAATAGATTTAAAAAATCTTTTTCAGAAAACGGATCCGCCTCGGCTGTTCCTTGAATTTCAACCAATTTTTTATTTGATGTTATAACAAAGTTAGCATCAACATCCGCTTCGGAGTCTTCTCTGTAATCTAAATCAAGAACAGGAGTGGCTTTATAAATCCCGCATGACACAGCAGCAACTTGAGCTTTAATTGGAGAATTTGATATTTTTTTTTTACTTATTAGCCAATTAATTGCTCCATGAAGGGCAACGAATGATCCTGTTATAGCAGCAGTTCTTGTGCCTCCATCAGCCTGTAATACATCACAATCCATAATTATTTGTCTTTCACCTAATTGCGTTAGGTCGACCACAGATCTAAGAGAACGGCCAATTAACCTTTGTATTTCTTGGGTTCTGCCAGATTGTTTTCCTCTTATTGCCTCTCTATTCACTCTCGAGTTTGTTGACCTAGGAAGCATTCCGTATTCAGCTGTAATCCAACCTTTTCCTGTATTTCTAAGCCAAGGGGGCACTCTTTCCTCTACAGAGGCAGAACATAGAACATGGGTGTTGCCAAATTTAATTAAGCAAGACCCCTCAGCATGCTTCAAAGCATTTTTTTTCATTTGAACTTTTCTTAATTTATTAAAGCCCCTGCCTGAAGGTCTAGATATTTCTCTAATTTTTGTTACCATCAAAAATCCTGCTATTGTTGAATTAATGCAATTTTTTAATTTTTAAACCTTTATCATAAGATTGAAGAGCATTGTTTCAAGTTTTATTTATATAATTATTTAATTAGATTTGAGGGAAATGATTGAGCGAAATCCAAGAACTTAGCGAAAGCTATTAGAGGATATTCAAGAAATAGAGAGACTTGAAAAAATTAAGGACCTTTTTGGAGCTTTGGAGACAAAAAAAGGTTTAATAAAATTACTTAATATGGCAAAAAAAGCAGAAGGTGTAAGAATTTTTTTAGGTTCAGAAAATGAACTATTTAGGAATACTGGTTGTTCCTCAATTATTTCTCCCTATATGAACAGCAAGGGACAAATTATTGGGGCTGTGGGAGTTATTGGACCATCTCATATAAATTATGCAAGAATAGTTCCTATGGTCGATCATACAGCTAAAACAGTTGGTCACTTTATTCAAGGTAGAATGTCTAAATTTAGGAAAACATAATGATAAACAGTAAAGATAGTAAAGATAATAAAATTGATTCTAAGGATGAAAAAGAAAAGAATGAAGATCATTTGCCAATAGATGCTGATAACATAGATAAAAGTGAAATTGATAAAGATCATGTCGAATCTAGCGAAGATCAAAAAGATGAATTATTGAAAGAAATTTCTGATCTTAAAGATCAGCTTCTTAGATCGATGGCTGAAGTCGAAAATATAAGAAAAAGAAGTAGAAAAGAACTGGAGGATACAAATAAATACGCTATTACAGGTTTTGCAAGAGATATTTTATCTATATCTGATAATTTAAGGAGAGCTTTAGAAAGTATTGATAATGATGAGGGTAAGGATAAGTCAGAGTCATTTAAAAATCTAATTGAAGGAGTTGAATTAACTGAGAGAGAGTTACTCTCAGTGTTTAATAGATACGGAATAAGTCAGATAAATCCTATAGGAGAGCGTTTTGATGTAAAGTTCCATCAGGCTATGTATGAGGAAGAAACCAACGATAAAGAAGCAGGTACTATAATCCAAGTTATGCAATCAGGTTATGTTATTCAAGATAGACTTTTGAGGCCAGCAATGGTTGGTGTTGCAAAAAAGCCTAAAGAAGATGATACAAATAATGAAAATTAAATAAAACGCCTCAACAAAAACATAATTTATTTTCTCCACTCCATTAATTAATTGTATACTATTTGCTAACAGTAGGTTTTTATTGGGTTTGGGGGATTTTGATAATGTTTTTAGAATCAATAATTGTATGGCTGCATGTTTTATTGTTCGTTTACTGGCTGGGTGGAGATTTAGGTGTATTTTATTCATCAAGGTTTAGGAATTCTGCTAACTACGATATTCAAACTAGACAGCTGATAGCCAGAATCACCTCAAATATTGATATGGCACCAAAAACAACCATGGTGCTAATGATACCAATCGGGTTTTCACTTGTTGCAATTAAAAATCTTTGGCTAATGCCAGATTGGCTGATTATATTTTTTTGGTTATTTGGTCTTGCATGGTTAGCTTTAGTTTGGTGGTTGCATTTGACTAAAGATGCGAAAAAAAAAGCTCCTTGGGCAAAGTTTGATTTAATTTTAAGATATATTTTATGCGCTGTTCTTGTAATTTTTTCAATTACATCTCTATTATACCAATACCCATTAGTCGAAAATTGGTTGGCCTTAAAAGTATTATTATTTGCTCTGACCATTTTTTGTGGAATTATGATAAGAATTTCTGTTAAGCCTTACATCTTAGCTTTTGCAAAAGTCATTCAGGATGGTTCTTCTCCTGAAATAGAAAAACAACTTAACGAATCAGCAGCCAAAGCAAGAATGTGGGTGAAAGCTATTTGGGTATTGATATCCATTGCTGCCTTAATTGGAATCTGGAAACCTATAATTTAATCTTGTATGTAAATAACAAATAGGAAATTGAATATTGATAGACAGTCAATTAATATGGTTAATTTTACATGTATTCATTCTAGTTTACTGGTTGGGTGCTGATATAACAGTTTTTTATGGTTCTACTCAGTTAATAAATAAAAAAAACAGTATCGAAACTAGACTTGCTATAATTAAGATAATCAGTTTTGTTAATTGGTTTCCAAATATAGCAAACATTTTAATCTTTCCTGTTGGTGTAATGCTTCTAGTTGGGTTAGGTTATTTTTCAGAGTTAGGTAATTTTATTTTTCTAGTTTGGGTTCCTTTCTTTTTATGGTTTTTTTTTATCACAGGATCAATTACTCAAAGAGGTACTTTAGTAGGTAAGGTTTATGTATTCCTTGATACTGTTATGCGGGTTATATTGATACTTTTTGTTTTTGTAGGTAGTTCACTATTATACTTTTTTGAAATTATCTTTATACAAGATTGGGTTTTGCTTAAGTTTTATATATATGGAACTGTTTTAATTTGTGGTTTTGGAATAAGGTTTTCATTTTCTGGTTTTGCCCCTGCATTTCAAAGGTTAATTGAAAATGGCTCTACAATTGAAATCGAGAATAAGCTTAGAGCATCAGTTAGCAGAGTTAAACCATGGGTTCTTGCTTTATGGATAGGTTTAGTTTTATTGTCATATGTTGGAATATCTAAACCTGGATTTTAGGAATAATAATGGATTGGCATAATTTTTGGCTCCTGCTTCATCTGCTTACCTTTGTATACTGGGTTGGTGCTGACTTAGGTGTATTTTATTCTGCCAGATTGGTTGTTAACTCAAAATATTCATTTGAAACTAGATTACAGGTTTTAAAATTATTAGGTTGGGTGGATATGATTCCAAGGTATATGTTACTTCTTACTTTCCCGATAGGCTTAACATTGTCATATTTGGTTAATTCTGGCCCACAAAGTATTATTTTACTTATGGTTGTTTTTTTGGTATTTTTTTTATGGATTTTTTTGGTTTTTAAAATTCATAAAGAAGATGGTAGTTTATTAGGTTTAAGGCTCGTAAAGTTTGACCTTTTCTTTAGGCTTCTATTTATCATTTTGCTTTTTTTATTATGCTTATTATCTATAATTATTAAATTTCCATTTAATCAAGAATGGTTAATAATTAAAATTATTTTATTTTCTTGTACAATAATTTGTGGAGTTGGAATACGTATTACTTTTAAACCATTTATAGAGGCTTTTAAAGAGCTGAGTTTGCATGGTTCCTCAGCAAATGTTGAAGAAAAAATGAAAAGGTCTCTTAATCACGCCGTTCCATTTGTTATAGGCATATGGGTTTTTGCTGGATTAGCTGCTTTTATTGGTTTGTCTCATGAGAGGTTATTTTAATTATGAAAAAAAAATTTAATTTAATTATAGTTACAGTTATAGCATTCCTTTCATTCATACAATCGGTGAATTCTGAACCTATGCACGGAATTGCTATGCATGGTGAGATGAAATATTTAAAAAATTTTAAACATTTAGATTATGCCAATCCAAAAGCACTCAAAGGAGGGCATCTTAAGTTAGCTGCAACAGGCTCATTCGACTCGCTTAACCCTTTTATAATTAAAGGCTCCCCTGCGGTTGGAAGACAATATGTTTTTGAGAGTCTATTAGGAAGGGTCTGGGACGAACCTTTTTCATTATATGGTTTGATCGCTAAAACTATTGAGGTGCCTGAAGATAGATCCTGGGTAAAGTTTAAGTTGAGATCAGAAGCAAAATTTCATGATGGTGTTCCAATTTCTACTGATGATGTAATTTTCTCATGGAATCTTCTTAAGGAACAGGGCAGAGCAAATATGCGGTTGTTCTATAATAAGGTTTCTAAGGCAGAAAAAATTGGTAATAATATTGTTAAATTTACATTTAAAAAGGAGAGTTTGGACAGAGAGCTTCCTTTATTGATGGGCCTAATGCCAATTTTATCTAAAAAATTTTTTGATAATGTAGAATTTAATAAAACAACCCTTAACCCGATTCTTGGGAGTGGCCCCTATAAAATTAAAGAAGTAATTCCAGGGAGAAAAATTGTATATCAAAGAGATAAGAATTATTGGGGCAAAAGCTTGCCAATACGGGTCGGTCACAATAATTTTGACTTAATCAGTTATGAATATTTCAGAGATACAAATGTTTTAATGGAAGCATTTAAATCTGGTGAGTTTGATTTAAGGCCTGAATACTCTGCTAGTAGATGGAGGTCATCATACAATTTTCCATCTGTTAAAAAAGGAAAAGTAAAACTAGAGGAAATTCCAAATAAAAGACCATCAGGAATGAAAGCATTTGTTTTTAATACTAGAAAAGAAATTTTTAAAGATATAAGGGTCCGTAAAGCTATCGGCTATGCTTTTGACTTTGAGTGGATAAATAAAAATATTTTTGATAACGTTTATAAAAGAACAAATAGTTTTTTTGCAAACTCTGACCTTGCTTCATCAGGATTACCTTCAGTAGAAGAAAGAGAATTATTAAATTCTATTAAGCAGTTTGTTCCCCAAACTATCTTTACCCAAAAATATAGACCCCAATCTTCTGAGACGAATAATGAAATTCGTATTGGCTTAAGAAAAGCTAACTCTTTACTTGAAGAGTCAGGTTGGTTTATTAAAAATGGTAAAAGAGTAAAAGAATCTAAAAATGGAAAAAAACTTAATTTACAATTTGAAATCTTACTTGTTAACCCAGATAATGAGAGAATCGCATTAGTTTTTTCAAAAAATTTAAAAAAGCTTGGCATTGATACACGAATTAGAACTGTAGATTCAGCGCAATATCAAAAAAGAAGGCAGGACTATGACTTTGATATGATAATAAACAAATGGAGAGTCACATTATCTCCTGGAAATGAACAAGCTTATTATTGGGGCTCACACGCGGCAGATGAAAAAGGAACTAGAAACTATATAGGTATAAAAAATCAAGGTATTGATAAATTAATTGAAAAAATAACAAAAACTAAAAAGCGTAAGGAATTAATGGTTTCAATAAGGGCCTTAGATAGGGTGTTATTACATAATTTTTTTGTAATTCCTTTATATCATATAGAATTTGACAGAGTAGCTTACTGGGATAAGATTGCTCGTCCGAGTAAAACGCCAATTTATGGTTACGTAATTGAAACGTGGTGGCCAAAAAAATAAATATATATATCTAAAACATATGTTTAGCGATAATTTTGATACCTGGTTTGAATGCAATCATTCTTTTAATTATTTTTAAATCGAATTTCTTTAATAACGTTTCAATTGAATTATTGTCGAAGTACAAACAGTGATCTGGTGGACAATAAGCGTCCCATGCAACTAGATTTTTTGGACGCCTCCAATGTCTTATATTAGGTGTGGTAAGAAAAAAAATACCATTACGGTGTAGTAATTTTTTTATTAGGAAAATAAAATTATTTACATCAATTAAGTGCTCAATAACTTCAGAACAGTAGATGATATCAAATTTTTTTTGATTATTAATTTTATAATATGATTCAAGGTCACCTTCAAAGAAGGTATTATTGTTATAATTTTCTCTTGCATAGTTTACTGAATATGGGTCAATTTCAATTCCTGTTGATTCGTACCCATGTAACCTTGCTGCTTCAACCATAAATCCCCCGTTAGACCCTATATCTAAGAATTTAATATTTTTATGCTTATGTAAATATTTTCTCATAAATCTTAGCCTTTTTTTTGATCTAAATAATTTTTTTTCAACTTTTGAAAAATAACTAGTAGCAGTATTGTTGTATGCATTATTATAAGCTTTTTCTATATCTTCACGTTTGGGTAAAGGATTTAGCCATATAAACCCACATTCTTTGCATTCAACTAATTTATTTCCTTGGTGTTCATTGAATATATCAAAATCTTCACAATTACAGAGCTGACATTTTTTCATTGATAAATCCATAATTTTTTGATTTTTTTGGGAAATATAATCTTTTCCATTAAAGTTTAGACATTTATATTTGAAGCTTTTATATATTAACAAAATAATTAAAAATATTATATAAGAATTAATTTATATTAAAAAGGTAGGATATGAAGGTAACATCCCCAGATAAAAGATTTGAAGTTAGATTGGCAGAGACTAAAGAGGATGTGTTATTAGCTCAGAAACTACGTTTTTCAGTTTTTTATGAAGAAATGGGTGCAACTCCAAATGAGGAGATGATTAAATATAAAAAAGATTTTGATAAATTTGATGTATATTGTGATCATATGCTTGTGATCGATAATAAAATTACCAGCGGCAATCCTGTTGTAGGAGCATATAGAATGCTACTTCACAAAGTAGCGGCTCTAAATGATGGTTTTTATTCATCATCCGAGTATGATCTGAATAACTTAATAAAAAATATGCAAGGTCACAATACGTGTGAAATAGGGCGATCATGTGTGCATTTTGATTATAGAAACAATCAAACCATACAGCTTCTTTGGAAAGGGCTAGCTCATTATTATGCTGACAATAATTTAACTAGAATATTTGGTTGTGCAAGTTTTCCAGGTAGAGACATACACAATATAAAATTACCCTTATCCTATCTTTACCACTATCATATGGCGCCAGATCATTTAATGGCCAAAGCTTTAGATGACAGATTTATTAGCATGAGCTTAATGAAAAAAGAAGACATAGATGTTAGAAAAGCAATTAAATCTATTCCACCTTTAATTAGAGCCTACCTTCGATTGGGAGGTGTGTGCGGAGATGGAGCAGTAATTGACTATCAATTTCAAACCATAGATGTATTTATGATTTTAGCAATGGAAGATGTCCCAGAAAAATATAGAGAATTTTTTGTCAGGTAATTTTTTAATTTCAATGCAAATATTTTTAAGTAATGAAAAATATTAATATAGGTGACATAGAAACCAGTAAAGCAACCCCAATGGTAGCTCAGTATCTTTCTATAAAAAAAAATCATTTAGATTGCTTGCTTTTTTTTAGAATGGGAGACTTTTATGAACTTTTTTTTGATGATGCAATAGAAGCTGCAAAAATATTAGAAATTACACTTACGAAACGTGGAAGCTATAATGGTGAAGATATTCCCATGTGTGGTGTTCCCGCACACTCCTCAGATTTATATTTATCTAAATTAATTAAAAATGGCGTAAAGGTAGCTATCTGTGAACAAACTAAAGCTCCTATTAAAAAAAATCCAAATAGCAATCAAAATCTCATGAAGCGTGAAGTAGTAAGAATAATCACACCAGGAACATTAACAGATGATAATATATTAGAACCTAAAAATTATAACTTTTTATTATCAGTTCTATATAATTCTAAATTTATAGGTCTATCTTGGGTTGATATTTCAACAGGAGATTTTTATTCAAAAAGAGTTGAAAAGAAACAATTGATATCTGAATTACAAAAAATAGATCCAAATGAAATAATTTTCAAATGTAACCCTACCGAAGAAAATAAATTATTTATTGAATTTGAGGATTATAATTATTCAAAAGTTACTGAACGAATATCAGAAATAGATTGTTTAAGAAAAATAAAAAATGCACTCAATTTAAGTGATACTAAGAAACTTGAAGATTTTTATAAAGAAGAGATTATAGCATCAGGATATTTATTAGATTACATCTATAGAACCCAGAAAGGCAAATTACCAAATATAAGATTTTTAGTTTCAAAAAATACTATTAATGAAATGGTAATTGATCATTCAACATTTAAAAATTTAGAAATTTTAGAGAGTAATTCTGGTTTTAAGGGAGGTAGTCTCGTATCAGTAATTGATAAGACATCAACAAGTTCAGGTGGTCGTTTATTAAAAAAATATTTAAGCGCGCCGCTATATAATGTAGAAAAAATCAACCAGCGCTTAGATGTTGTGCAATTTTTTGTCGAAAATAATCAAGTAAGTCAAAATATTAAAGCTAATATGATTTCTATAGCTGACATAGAACGTACTCTCTCAAGGATATCACTTGGAAGGAGCACACCCCGAGACCTCGGCTCAATCAGAGATGCAATGCTTTATATAATAAATATTAAAAATATTTTAGAAAATCAAGAAATTCCTGTTGAGTTACTAAATCAAAAAAACGAACTAATAATTAATCAAAACTTAATAGAGGAACTACAAAATTCTCTTAATGAAGTTCTTCCTATAAATATTAAAGATGATTTTGTTAAACCAAAATATAGTAAAGAGTTAGATGAAATTAAAAATATACGAGATAGTAGCAAAAACTATATTGAGGAGCTCAAAAAAAAATATATTTCAATTACTGGAATAAGTTCTTTAAAAATTAGGCATAATAATATCTTAGGGTATTTTATAGAAGTAACAAATAAATTCTCAGACAAAATTATGGAAAATATATCTCAAGAATTTAAAAATTTTTTTATTCATAGGCAATCAATGGCGAATACTAAAAGGTTTACAACACTAGAGTTGGCTGAGCTTGAAGGAAAAATTGCCAGTGCCGCTGATAGGGTAATAAAAATTGA
>NZXH01000038.1 GCA_002701885.1 Rhodospirillaceae bacterium
TTTTTCATAAACAGAAATAAATGCCGCACTTATTGCCGCAAGCCCAACAACTGATAAAAATAAAATTAATAAGGAATAAAAAAAATTCATAATTATTTTACTTTACAATAAACCTCGTTGAAAAAATAGTTAATAAAAAGCTTACTTAAATATTTTTACCTATTAAAAAAATATCATTGGACAAAAATTTTAATAAAAAACATAACTTTAACTCTTCAAAATGCATCTTAAAAAAATTTAAGAAGAATAAATTATTGAAATAATTAGATCTTGTAAGATTTACCATATTCTATAATAAAATAGAATTAAATTCATTTATAATTATTATGCTTTAATATATTATATTTAGGATTCATAAAACAATTAATTAGAGATTTTTTTGCGTTTATCAATAAATCAATACATCTGTCCGAAGATCTACCCAACTGAGAAATTCTTTGGAGAAGCCAAATCTTCAGGTGCAGAGGCTGTAGGTTTGAATTCTGATGTACTAAAAAAATATGAATCAAAAAAATTAAAATCTATTTTAAAAAATTTTGAATTAGGCGTATCGAGTCTGAACAGTGTTGGCTATTTTTTTTATAATAATTCTAAAAGTTTGAATCAGTTAAATAAAAACTTGGAACTGATACAATATGCCTCAGAAATAGAGGCGCAAACTATATGTATTATAACAGGAGGAATTATTGATAAAAAAATTTCAGTTGAAAAAGCAAGGAATGAAGTTACTGATCACCTTTCGAGACTATCTGAAATTGCAAAAAAATATGGCACTAACCTGGGTTTAGAAATAATTCACCCAGTTGAGTTGCCATTTAAGGGTTGCATCAATAGCATAAAATCTGCGTTAGATATTATATCGATTATACCAAACTTAAATATTATAATTGATTTTTTTCATTCTTGGTGGGATCCCGACTTACTGGAGTTTATAGAAAAGTATACCCATAAAATATCTTTAATTCAATTTTGTAATATTATTGAACTACAGAATAATTTAAAACCATCAAGAGAAATACCTCTTGACGGTTTAATTGATACAAAAATGCTTTTGAATAAAGCGAAACTAAGCGGCTATAACAATTTTTTTGAATTTGAAATTTTTTATAAAGATCTTCGCGGAAGATCAGTGGAAAAAATAATTAAAAAAGCTTCTGAGCAATTTTTTAAAATCCATAAGTATGAATAAAAAATTCTTATTAATGATTAAAAACTTGAAAAAGCATTATAATATTGTTTATAAGTAAATAATACGCCGGGTTAGCTCAGTTGGTAGAGCAATTGATTTGTAATCAATGGGTCGCGGGTTCGAATCCTGCACCCGGCACCATTTATAACTTTTCTCCATAACATAAAATTTAACTAGGATGGCCCAACCATCTTCTCAGGTCTAACAATTTCTTCAAAGGTTTCTTCGTCTACAAAACCCATTTTAATTGCTTCTTCTTTTAATGTAGTTCGGTTTTTGTGAGCACTTTTTGCAACTTTAGTGGCATTATCATAACCTATTTTAGGGGCAAGTGCGGTAACCAACATTAAGCTCTCTTTCATAAGTTTTTCAATTCTTTCATTATTTGCCTTTAGGCCAATTAACAAGTTATCTGAAAAACTATTACATGCATCACCAAGTAATTGAACTGATTGAAGTATATTATAAGAAATCATTGGTTTATATACATTCAATTCAAAATGACCCTGACTTCCGGCAAACCCAATGGCGGCATCATTTCCCATTACTTGCGCACAAACTTGTGTTATTGCCTCACATTGTGTCGGATTCACTTTACCAGGCATTATTGAACTTCCTGGTTCATTTTCTGGAAGAATTAATTCACCTATACCACAGCGAGGGCCAGAACCAAGAAATCGAATATCATTAGCAATTTTAAAAATACTTGCAGCTAGAGTTTTTAAGCTTCCTGAAAATTCAACCAATGCATCGTGTGAGGCTAGTGCTTCAAACTTATTAGGGGCAGTGATAAAAGGCAGGCCAGTTATTTCTGATATTACTTTTGCTACCGATTTATCCCATCCTTTATTAGTATTCAAACCTGTACCAACTGCTGTCCCGCCTTGAGCAAGCTCATACAAACTTTTCAAAGATTTTTTTACTCTTTCTATACCCATGTGGATTTGAAAACTATAACCTGAAAACTCTTGTGATAACATTAAAGGCGTAGCATCTTGTGTATGTGTTCTTCCAATTTTAATTATACCTTCAAACTCTTTGATTTTTTGATCAATATGGTTTTTTAATTTATCTAATGCAGGAACTAACAAATTATTTGTTTCCATAGCAGCAGCAATATGCATAGCTGTTGGGAAAGTGTCATTTGATGATTGACCCATGTTACAATGGTCATTTGGATGAACTGGATTCTTAGATCCTATCTCTCCACCTAGTATTTCTATTGCTCTATTAGCAATAACTTCATTAGCATTCATATTTGATTGTGTGCCAGAACCAGTTTGCCATACTACTAGAGGAAAATTATCATTTAGCTTACCCTCAATTACTTCCGAAGCAGCATTTATGATGGCTTTTCCAATCTTACCTTCTATTTTACCTTGTTGAAGGTTTACTTCTGCACAGGCTCTTTTAATAACTCCCAATGCTATGATTATAGAGGTAGGTTGTTTCTCCCACCCAATTCTAAAATTTTCGATAGATCTTTGCGTTTGGGCGCCCCAATATTTTTCTTTTGGAACATCAATTGGACCAAAACTATCTGTTTCAGTTCGAGTGTTATCCATTATAACCTCCGATATAATTAAAATAATAAATTGTAAGATTAAAATATATTGTTAATTGAAATCAATTTTTTCTAACCCGTTGCTTCGAATGTATTTTCCCAATGCAAAATACGCTGACCCAAGAGTCTTCCAAAAGTTAAAGCAGGCAACAAAGACATACCACTCAGATATGTTTTTCCAGACAGCCTAGATTTTCCATAAATTTCTCCTGCAGCGTACAAGTTGGGTATTGGATGATTTTCTTGGTCCAAAACCCTAAAATTATCATCTACATCTAAACCTCCTGGACTCAGGACAGTAAAACCTACAGCCCGTATAGCTAAATATGGAGCTTTATTTATTGGTCTAGGTAATGATTCACGACCAAATGCATCCTTTTTAACCTTTTCCACTGATAAATTATATTCCAGAACTGAGTTTTTAAGCCTTGCTTCATCCATCCCACATTGAAGAGCAAGAGCTTCAATAGTATCAGCTTTAAAATAAGACGGATGTTTCCCATAAAGACTTTCTGCATGCTCTCTTTGAATTTCATGATTTATGTTAGGGGAGTTCTGCCTTATACCTTCATCAAAAACTATAAACATCTCCATGCCAGGCTGATTAAGAAGTGCATGTTCTCTATAATCAACACTTGGATGATCCTCCCTTACAAACCTTTCACCTTTTTTGTTTACAAATATTTCCCAGGGCTGCCTCATATGGGGATTTAGAATTAAACCGCTCCTGACTGACAAAGGGTCATCAGGGTCTTGCATTATACCTGCGAAGGAACATAAAAATTCATTTCCACCATCAACCTTGGCTCCGATACTCTTGGCTGCAATTATACCCTCACCCCTTGAATACGGATTACACCATGAGCGAAGTGGGTAGTCTGGAGTCAGCTGTTTCCATAGATCTTCATTTGCAGCATAACCACCAGTTGCAAGCAAAACATTTTTTCCATAAATTTCTGCTTTTGTTCCATCTCTGGCTTCAATATTTACTCCAACAACCTTACCTCCATTATAAATCAAAGTTGAAAGCTTGGTTTCTAAACTAAGTGTGACTGTGCCTTTTGCAATTTCTTCATCTAGGATTGGTTCTAATACTTCCAAAACAGAAAGTCCTCCATTTGGGCCCCATGCGTACCTCCTTACCCTTTGTGGCTCATGACCATGACCTGCTACAGGTGTTTCAGGAGAAACCTCAAACCCATTATCCATTAACCAGTCAAAACTAACCGCTGCATTATCAATGGCTATTTTGGCAAGAGTCGGATGGAGATCCCCACCTGATATACGCATACAATCTTCATAATGCCAGTCAGGGTGATCCTCTATACCTAATTTTTTTTGAAGTTTTGTCCCTGCAGCTGTCATTTGACCTGTTGACCAATGAAGAGTCCCGCCTATACGTTCATCAGCCTCAATTAATAAAACCTTAGCTCCTCTTTTTCCAGAGAATATTGCAGCAGGAATACCAGCCGTGCCAGCACCCACAACAATAACATCCCATTCTTCTTGCATATCAAAATCCCTTCTTTAATTAGAGCCTGTTTTTGTGCAAAAATTCATTATTCTTCCACACACCTTCTTTAACCTTACCACCTTTAAATATATACCTTCCTAAACCATCATATTTTCCATCTTTAAAGTAACCTTCATACTTATCTCCATTTACCAATTGAAGTTCTCCATAACCATTAAAAAAACCACCTTTAAATAAACCTTTATATTTTGAATTATCTGGAAAAATTAACTCACCACTTCCATTTTTCTTATCATTTTTAAACTTACCTTTATAAGTTGTTCCATCAGTTAAAATTAAAACTCCATTTCCATCTTTCTTTCCTGATTTAAATTCCCCATTATACTCATAGGACTTTAACACAAGATATTTTCCTTTCCCATGAAACAATCCATTTTTGAATTGACCTGAATACTTGTCGCCTGAAGAAAAAAAATAATCACCTTTTCCATCAATTTTCCCTGACACAAAACTTCCCTGAAACTTTGAACCATCGGGCCAAACGTATGAACCTTGACCATTTTCCTTGCCATTAACGAATTCACCAATGTATGTTCCAACCAGCTTATTATCTCTATAATATTCGTATTTTCCCTCTCCATTAAAAACTCCATCTATAAAGTTGCCTTTATATACAGAGCCATCTGCATATTTTAATTCACCACTTCCATGTGGTTTACCATTTTTAAAATAACCTTTATATACAGAGGTATCAGAAAAAATATAAACACCATTTCCATTTTTTTTATTATCTATCCAAAAGCCGGTATACTTTGAACCATCATTAAATTCAAAACTCCCTATACAGTTATGAAATAACTTATTTGTATCTTGCGGACACTTTTCTAAAGCATAAGAATATGGATTGTAAAAAAATACAAAAATAAATGGTGTAATAAAGAAACAAACTAAACTTTTCAAAGTTACCCCCCCCAGAAGTTTTCAGCCAGTTTTATGATTTAATTTTATTAATATTTATGAAAATACTTCTATTCATAAACTTTAAGCAAACTACCAAACTTCTTTTGAAATGCATCATTAGGCTTAAGCCCTCCATCATCAGAAAACTCATTTTTCAGAGATTTTAAAAAAAACATTGGTAAATCTCCTTTTTTACCACTATCTATTTTCCCTCTATCCTCGACTTCAAATATCTCTTTTACCTGTTCGTATGTCGACTCAGATAAATTTATTTTACCTGGCTCACTATAACTTTCCATTAATGAGGCGACATTAACTGAATCACCCCAGATATCATAAGTAAATTTTTCTTCACCCACTACCCCAGACATTACAGGGCCAGAATTAATACCAACCCTCATTTGCCAAGGCTTTAGTCTAAGTTTCTCTCTCTGCTCATTAGCTCTATTTAGATAATTCATCATTTCCATAGCCGCCAAACAAACCTGGATTGCATGACCCCTGTTTTCGCTTGGTAAACCTGCTGCACACATATACGAGTCACCTATAGTCTTTAATTTTTCAATATTATTTGATTTAATAATTTTATCAAAAGCTGAAAAATATTGATTAAGAAGGTCTATCAAACCTTTCGGCTCCATATTCTCTGAAAGTTTTGTGAATTCACAAAAGTCGCTAAAAAGTATACTTACATTCCCGTAATACCTAGGCTCAACTCTATCTGTTTCTCTTAACTCATTGGCGACCTTTGCAGGTAAAATATTCAATAACAAGTCATCAGCTCTTTTTTTCTCAATTTTGAGCTCTTCATGCATTTTATCTCTATCTTTAATTGCTAAGTCCATCTCAGTAACAACTCTTCTCAATTCTAATTGAGCAACAACTTGTCGAGATAGCCTTCTAATAGATTCTTTTTGGTTTCCAGTTAAATCTCTCTCTTCAAAATCAATGCAACAAATTGTTCCAACAGCATGACCTGAAGGAGTAACAAGAGGCATGCCGGCATAAAACTTAAGATTTGGCTCTCCTTTAACATTAGGCAGTTCTGCAAATCTTTCATCCTTGGAACAATCAGGGACTAATAGTAAATCATTTTGACAAATCGTAGTCTGACAAACCGACACATCTCTCGGGGTTTCAACCATTTCGTCTGGTAAACCATATTTTGACTTGAACCACTGCCTATCCTCATCCATAAACTGGATAAAAGAAATAGGGCAACCGAGAATTTCAGCCGCCAACTCAGTTATCTCGTCAAAAACCATTTCAGGGGCAGTATCCAATATTTTATAATCTTTAAGTTTTTCTAACCTTTCATTTTCATTTTCCGGCACTGGAATAGTCATAAGCACCCTCCATCAAAAATTATTTATAAGCTTAATCATTATATACATAAAAAAAATTTATAACAAAAAGTATTAATAAATTTAAATTTTTTATTCTTTAAATTGATGTCTCCTTACAGTTGAACCTTTTTGATAAGGTTCAACTGCCTGTTTCCACAACCTTCTTGCTAATGTTTTTGCTGATTTTAGTTCAGACTCTGTCATTAAGTCTGACACCATTTTCTTATTTATATCTGCACCGTCAATTTTTTGGGATGCTGTAATAGTTGCCCAAGCGTAAGATTGAACAAAGCTTCTTTTGACACCTCTCCCCTTAAAATATGCAATAGACAATTTCATTTGAGCATCAGTATGTCCATGAAGCGCCGCTCTTTTCCACCAGTGCACTGCTTTTGTTTGATCATATTTCACACCCCAACCCTCATTATACATAGATCCTAATCTATATTCAGCATTTACATTTTTTTGCTTTGCAGATTTAACAAAATAGGAAAGAGCATATTTATGATTTTGAGGCAAACCTTGACCTTTTCGTAGCATTTCTCCAAGCTGATATTGAGCTTCTGAATTTCCTTTTACAGCCAAAGGTTTAAATATTTTAAGAGCTTTCATATAATCTCCAGTAACTCTAGCCTGAGTTCCTTCCTTTAGTGTAAGAGTAAGTTCATCATCCATCAAAGATTGGGCTAGCAAAAAATTACTTAGAGAAATTATTAAAAAAATAAAGACCACGAAATTAGATATCTTAATCATAAATCACCAATATTCATTGCATTAAAAAAATACATTTCTCCAATTGTATTTTCTATTCTTAGTTGTTTAACTTTATAGTATTGAAGGTCTTGATGAAAAGATTTTAATTTTTCCATCGAAGAAAATTCAATAATAGTTAACCTTTCCCAATCATTACCAGAAATGATCTTTTCTGGCTTGCCGATTAATAGGACTTTACCACCATATTTTTTCAATATACCTGGCGCAGTGCTCATATATGTTTCAATCCATGATAGATCTTTTGTATCTCTCGAAGAAAAGCCCACCAAATACGCTTTCATGTTTTCATTTTATTCGAAAAATTTCCTTCCCCAAATTTTAATAATAAAACAAAGAAGAAAATCAACACCATCAATAACATTAATGGAACCGCTCCAAAACCTATTCCACTCCAGCCAAAAAATTCTAATAAAACTCCAGAACCGATAGACGAAATTGCAACAGAATAAAAAACAATGGAATCATGAAATCCTTGGGCTTTTGAAGTTTCATTAGGCAGATAAGTTGAGGTCAAAAGAGTTGAACCTCCAACAAACATAAAATTCCAACCTAATCCTAGAAAAAACATCGAAAGCCAAAAATGAATTAAATCTGTCCCTAAAATTGCTATAGAAATTGCAACAAACATAAGCAGAACCCCCACACCAATAACTTTTAAAGTTCCAAAAAAATTAATCAAATTACCAGTAAAAAATGAAGGAGCAAACATTGCAATTACATGCCATTGAATTACTAATTTAGCATCATTAAGTTTATGTCCACAATGCTCAATCATGGCAATTGGTGTGGCTGTCATAATTAATATCATAACTGAGAAGCCTATAGTGCTAGAGGCAACCGAAAGGATGAAAAGTGGTTGTTTAATTATAATTTTTAATTTTCTTGATTCTTCTTGAGTTTTTATATTTTTAACCTTAGGGAGATTTATTAAATTTGTAGCAATCAATGAAAGTAATAATATTAATAAAATTACACAATAGCTCCCCAAGTATAGGTAACTATCAAAGAAACCAGAAGTGCGTGAAGCAATCTCAGGACCAAAATAAGCAGCAAATACCCCGCCTGCTAGGACTAGAGAAATTGCTTTTGGCTTAAATTTTTCATCCGATATATCTGCAGCAGCGAACCTGTATTGATGAGCAAAAGCACTAAAACAACCTATAAGAAAAACACCAAAAACAAAAAACCAAAATAGTTTAAAATAGATAGCATACAAACATACAAGAGAACCAAATATTGCAATAAAATTTCCAACAATGAATGCCGTCTTCTTACCTTTAGCATTCATAATTTTTGCAACAGGTGCAGTTGATATTGCTGTACCAATTACCATGGCAGAAATAGGGATGGTTGCATACGCCTGGTTAAATTTAATAAGTTGATAGCCAATCAATCCGGCTGTAAGAGCTAGAACTGAAGTTGTAGAAGTGAAGAATGTCTGACATAAAGAAAGAATAAATACATTTTTTTTTACATTCATTTCTAAATATTCCAAAAAGTTAAATTGGCGCGCTCGGAGGGACTCGAACCCCCAACAGCCTGATTCGAAGTCAGGTACTCTATCCAATTGAGTTACGAGCGCATGCTTTCCATCAAAAATTTTCTTAAGTTAAAAAAATAAAAACAGTTATTTAATTTTAAAAATATATTTATCATCCCACTGAATATTTTTCTAAATTTTTTTCAAATTCACTCAATCTTTTCCATATACTTCTTAACTCTGTAATGGTAGTCCAATTATGAAGGAAAAGAGCAAAACCTCCATGTACTCTTTGAAATGCGTTTGAAACTTGAACAACTACACCTAATAAAATAGCTCCCGAAAATAAACTTGGGCCTACAATTAAATAAGGAACTATTACCATAAACTGATCATATGCCCCCATCCATGTATCAAAATAGCCATAATGCATATACAAGCGATGGTAGTTAAATCTAATACCAGTAAATAAACTCATTAGGTTTTCAGGTTGGGCATAATTCTCTTTATCATCTTCACCTAACACTAAGTCTTTTCTAAAAGCCGCCTCTACCTTCTGATTGTTATACTCTAGGCCAGGAAGTTTTATTCCAACAAACCAAGAAATGATTAAGCCACCAATTGAAACAACAAGTGCAACCCAAACTAAGGAACCAGGAATTTCTGAAAAAAACGGGATAGAAACTGTATTACTTAAACCCCATAAAACAGGAATAAATGCAACTAAAGTCATTATGGCTCTTACAACTTGCAAACCAAGAGATTCAACTATCCTAGCAAACCTATTACAGTCTTCTTGAATTCTTTGACTAGCACCCTCTATATCTTGGCTAACGTTTCTCCACCTGGGTATATAGTTAAAAGTAATAGCCTCCCTCCACCTCAGACCATATATTCTTGTAAACCAACCTGTTAAAACTGCTAAAATAACATATGGAAATGCTAGAATAGCAAATGAAGGAATTCCATCAAAACCATTTATTATATATTCCACACCAATTAGTTTGCTATAAAAAAGAAATACACCTTCTTGGGCATTATCTTTGTAATCACCAGCTTTTTGAAGAAGGTTATAAAAATCTCCATACCAAGTGTTTATTGCAACAGTTAGTTGCACTTGGATCCAAAGAGAAAGCACTAAAATAGAACCGCCTCCATAAGCCCACCAGAACCATTTTTTTGTGTAAAAAAAAGCTTTAATCATATTTAAATTTAAAAAAAATTATTTTTTCACTTTCTTAATTGTTTATTTTTCGTAACCTTGTAACTGTTTTTGTATATTAAAAATTTGATCACGTATTGAAAGCTTCTTTTTCTTCAAATCTCTAAGTTGGTTAAGTTCATGTGGATTCTTTTTTGTTTCAATATCAAATTTTTGAGCTGTTAAATGTAAAATTGTTCTATCAAGCTCGTAATGGTCATTTTTAAGTTTATTTAACTGCTTCCTTAATAACTTAATATCAGACATGATTGATTGCTCTTTTCCAAGAATTTGGAAATAATATTATAACTTTATCAGAATATATATAACATTTGCTTAAGAGATTTTCAAAAAAGATTGGCAAAACCAACAACCTTCTTTAAATGAAGGCTGTTGGTAATTGCAAAACGCTCTCTAAACATTGTAAAAGAACTAG
>NZXH01000039.1 GCA_002701885.1 Rhodospirillaceae bacterium
TTGATTTCTTTTAATAGTTCAATAATACCATTTATCTCATTAGGCTTAGAAAGTCGGTGGTCGCCTTTTGGTATAAAGTAAATAGAAATGTCTGAAGAAGCAATTTTTTTTGCTAATTCAATGGAGTTTGTATAGGGGGCATCGTTATCCTTTAGCCCATGAATTAGTCTAACTGGGCAATCAATATTTATTTCTTCTTCTAAAATATAGTGTTTTTTACTATCAACTATTAACTTATATGTAATTGGAGTTTTGCCATCATTATATTGAGAATTCTGCCAAAAAATCCCTTTTTCAATTAATTCTTTTTTTGTCTCTAATTTTAAATTTTCCCAAAAAGCTTTTGTAAAGTCTGGTGCAGAAGCGATTCCAATAACGCCAGATATTTTTTCCTTTCTTTTTATAGCAAGAAGAAACATTAACCAGGAGCCCATACTTGAACCAATTAAGATTTGTTTCCCTTTTGTTACCTTGTCAAATATGAGAAGAGAATCTTCTAACCATCTAGATATAGTGCCGTCTTCAAATTTCCCCTCGGATTTTCCATGTCCGAAGTAATCAAATTTAGTAAAAGATATATTATTGTCTATACAAAATTTTTGAATTGAAGAAGCTTTTTTACCATTCATATCTGATTTGTAACCAGAAAAAAAAATAATTCCTGGTTCTGAGCCTTTATATGAAAAAAAAGCTAATCTTGTCCCGTCAGGATGTGTTATTGTTTTGTTTTGGGTTTTCAAAGTAAAATAATACCTTTTTAGTTTAATGATATATTTTTTTTCATTTAAGGACAATAGGTTTGAACAAGGTACCAAGTGTTATTCAAGTTCTCCCTGCTTTGAACTCAGGGGGTGTTGAAAGAGGCGCAATAGATATCGCATTAGCTGTAAAAATTTTAGGATGGAAATCTTTTGTAGTTTCTGAAGGTGGAATAATGATGAAAGAGCTTGAGAGAGCTGGCGTAGATCATATAAACCTACCTTTATCTTCAAAAAACCCATTAATTATGCATAAGAATTTTAATGCCTTGTCATCGATAATATTTGATAAGAAAATAGATATTATACATGCTAGAAGTCGTGCCCCAGCCTGGAGTGCCTATTATGCTTCAAAACGATTTAATGTAAGTTTTGTTACAACTTTTCATGGGACATATAATTATAATAATTATTTAAAAAAAACTTACAATTCAGTAATGACAAAGGGGAAGAAAGTTGTAGCAATATCTAGATTTATAAGTAAACATCTTGAAGAAAAATATGGAGTTAAAAAAGAAAAAATAGTTACAATTCCTAGAGGAATAGATACGGAATCATTTAATCCTATTAACGTTTCGCACGAAAGAATTATNCAGCTATCTAATGCGTGGAGACTTAGTGACGGAATTCAAGTAATTATGCTTCCAGGAAGGTTGGCAAGGTGGAAGGGGCATAAGGTTTTGATTCAAGCCTTGGCAAGACTAAAAAGGCGAGATTACCGCTGTATATTTGTTGGTTCTGAATTAGGAAATGAAAATAATAAAAAATTTCTAGAAAATATTATCCAAAAAAACAACTTAAGAGATATGGTCCAGTTTGTGAATCACTGTAATGATATGCCAGCTGCATATATGTTGGCTGATATAGTAATATCAGCATCAACTGATCCTGAAGCCTTTGGAAGGGTATCTGTTGAAGCGCAAGCAATGAATAGGATAATTATCGCGTCGGACCATGGGGGAAGTTCTGAGACAATAATTAACGGTAAAACTGGCATATTATTCTCAAATAATAATCCCGAGTCTCTATCTAAGTCTTTAGATTTTGCGCTTGAAATGGATATTGATTCAAGAAAAAAAATGGGAGATGCCTCAAGAAAACATGTTTGTTCAAAATATAAACTTGAATATATGCAAGAATCGACTATTAAATTGTATAAGAAATTGATATTAATATAGTATGTGAAAGATATTATCTTTCCTTATTAAATAAAATTATCTATATTTTAATTAATTATATTATATAAAACAATTTTTTGACTGTTAATTTTAATTATTTTTTTAATGGTAAAGGGTAAAGGGTAAAATATAATTGCAAAAGATATTAGCTTTATTTTTTTCTTGGCTTTTAATTATGGATGTTATTTTTAATAAGTCTAATTATTTGAATAATGGAGAAAGCCTATAACAAGAAGACCACATAAAGCACTTCCTCAGGTAAGTCAGCATGAGGGACCTAGAGTAAATGAACAGATAGAAGTAAATTCAGTACGTCTAGTTGGTTCTGATGGGGGGATGTTAGGCGTTGTAGATATTCAAAAAGCCTTAAAGTTGGCTGAAGAATCTGGTTTAGATTTGGTTGAAGTTTCTCCTAATTCTGACCCACCCGTTTGCAAGATTCTTGATTATGGAAAATATAAGTATGAAGCCCAGAAGAAAGCTAGTATAGCTAGAAAAAAACAAAAAGTGATTGAGGTCAAGGAGATTAAGTTACGTCCTAATATTGATGATCATGACTATGTTATAAAAATGAAATCTATTAATAGGTTTTTAGATGAGGGTGATAAAGTTAAAATTACTCTTCGGTTTAGAGGTAGGGAAATGTCTCACCAAAATATTGGACTAAGGGTTTTAGAGAGGGTAAAAGAAGATGTTGAGTCTATTGGGAAAATTGAGCAGTTTCCAAAAGTTGAGGGTAAGCTTATGACTATGGTTGTAGCTCCTCGTTAAATTCAAAAATTCAGTCAATTTTCGTTAATATATACGACTTTTTTTGCAAACATTGTAATTTATTGTTTATGTCTACTTGCGTAGTTCATATCATAAAGGTATAAATCATTTATTAAAAGCACTCCGGCGGGGCATGCCGAGTTTGCTATAATTATTCATAATCATTTAGGAGTAGAAATTGCCCAAACTCAAAAATAAAAGTGGAGCTAAGAAAAGGTTTAGTCTTACCGCATCCGGTAAAGTCCGAATGAACCAGGCAGGCAAGAGACACGGAATGATTAAAAGAACCAATAAGCAGATACGAAATCAGCGTGGAACTACAATCATGTCTTCTTCAGATGCAAAAATAGTTAAGCAATTTTTACCCTACGCGTAGAGAGGTGTTAAGTTATGTCCCGAGTTAAAAGAGGAGTAACCGCTCATGCTCGACATCGAAAGGTGTTAACCAAAGCTAGGGGTTATAGCGGAAGAAGAAAAAATACTTATAGAGTTGCTGTTCAGGCTGTTGAAAAAAGCCTTCAATATGCTTATAGGGATAGAAGAGTTAAAAAGAGAAACTTTCGGTCTCTATGGATTCAACGGATAAATGCAGGAGCTAGGTTAGAAGGCATGACCTATGCTAGATTCATAAATGGATTAAAGATTTGTGGTATCGAAATAGATAGAAAGAATCTTGCAAATTTAGCTGCTACTGAGCCATCAGCATTTAAACATTTAGCAAAACAAGCAGAAGAAGCATTAAGTGCTTCAATGCAAAAAAAATGAGCCTATCATTTGGTAGCGATATAATATTGGTTATTATTGCTAAATTAATTGTAATTTAATACAAATGAAAGAATTAGAAAAAATTGAAAAATCTATCATTGAGCAACTTGATGTTGTTGAAGGCTTAGATGCACTTGAGAAAATAAGAGTTCAAGCTTTAGGTAAAAAAGGTTTAATTACTGAGACTATGCGCTCTCTAGCAAAGATGGAGCTTGAAGAGAGAAAGCTTTTTGGAAAACAAATCAATTTACTAAAATTAAAAATTACAAATTTAATAAATGAAAAACGTGAATTAATTAATGGATTTGGGTTAAAGACAAAACTTAAATCAGAGTTTTTGGACTTAAGTCTCCCGGCTGATCTTGAATTAGATGGAGCGATCCATCCAATAAGCCAAGTTATTCAGGAAGTTTCTTTAATTTTTGGGGAGATGGGGTTTGATATAGCTGATGGTCCCGATATAGAAGACGATTGGCATAATTTTACTGCATTAAATATTCCACCCGAGCACCCTGCTAGGCAGATGCATGATACATTTTACATAGAGAAACGTGACAATAAAAAAACTTCTGATTCAATCGATGTGCTAAGGACCCATACTTCGCCAGTTCAGGTAAGAACTATGATTAGTTCTATCCCACCAATAAATATAATTGTTCCGGGAAGAACATATCGGTCTGACTCCGATCAGACACATACTCCAATGTTTCATCAAGTGGAGGGTTTAGTTATAGATGAAAAAAGTCATATGGGTCATCTAAAGGGTTGTTTAGTTGAGTTTGTTAAAAGATTTTTTAATTTAGATGAGGTAAATTACCGCTTTAGGCCCAGTTATTTTCCTTTTACTGAGCCATCTGCAGAGATGGATATTGGGTGTATTAGAGAAGGAAATAAAATTGTTCTCAAAGGGGATCAAGACTGGCTAGAAATTCTTGGTTGCGGGATGGTTAATCCAATTGTTTTAGAGAACTGTGGTGTCGACTCTAATAAATATCAGGGTTTTGCCTTTGGTGTAGGCATTGATAGAATTGCAATGCTTAAGTATGGCATGCCTGATTTAAGGTCTTTTTTCGAGTCAGACTTAAGATGGCTTAGACATTATGGTTTCTCTCAATTTGACTTTCCTCCAAATGCTAGAAAGGGTTCTTTTTGAAGTTCACATTATCATGGTTAAGTGATCATTTAGATTTTTTTGATGGAAATGATGATATCAGTGTTATTTCCAAAACTTTAACTTCACTCGGTTTAGAAGTTGAAAGTGTTTTTGATCCTAGTGAAAAGTTAAAAGATTTCAAAGTAGGCTGTATAACAGAGCATTCTAAACATCCAAATGCTGATAAATTAAGTATTTGTAAAGTCGATGTTGGCGATCAGGAAATGGATATAATATGTGGTGCCAATAACTTAAGTAACGGCATGAAAGTTGTTTTTGCACCAGTGGGTATAGTTATTCCCGAAAGTAATGAAAAATTAAAAAAAGCAAAAATACGAGGCATACCTAGCAATGGAATGCTATGCTCAGAAAGAGAATTATGCATCTCTGATGAACATGATGGAATTATTGAGTTAGATAAAAAAGCAATAATTGGTAGTGAAGCCTCTTTATACTTAGATGGCTTAGACCCTGTTTTTGAGATAGCTATAACTCCAAATAGACAAGATTGTCTTGGGGTTAGGGGCATTGCAAGAGATTTGAGTGCTAAAGGTTTAGGAAAGTTAAAAGATAGAAAAATTGATAAAATTAATGGGAGTTTTCAAAGCCCTATTAATGTAAATATAAATGATAATGCAAAAGATGATTGTTTTGTATTTTTTGGAAGGTATTTAAAAAATGTAAAAAATGTTGAAAGCCCTAAATGGTTGAGAAATAGATTAATATCAATAGGCTTAAAACCAATTTCAGCTTTAGTAGATATTACTAACTATATAACTTTCGACCTTGCCAGGCCTCTTCATGTCTTTGATGCAAAGAAAATAAATGGAGATTTGGCAGTAAAAAATTCTTTAAAAGATGAAAAAATTTTAGCGCTCAATGATAAAATTTATAACTTAGATAGCTGTACTACAATTATAGCTGATGAAAAAGCACCTGTATCTATTGCAGGTATAATTGGTGGCAAAGAATCTGGTGCTGCGATAGAAACTCAAGATATTTTTATAGAATCTGCTCTTTTTAACCCAATATCAGTAGCTAAATCAGGTCGGAAATATGGTATAGAAAGCGATGCTAGATATAGATTCGAGAGGGGTGTTGATCCAAACTCAGCTGAGGGTGGAATAGAATTAGCTACTAAATTGATTATGGAAATTTGTGGAGGTGTGCCGAGCAGTCTAGTGAAAGCTGGCGAGGTACGTAGCATAAATAAAAAAATATCAATTATCCCAGAAAAATTAAATAAGTATTTAGGTATCGAAATAAATAGAGCTTTGGCTGTTGAAATTCTGAATAATTTAGGTTTCGGTACTCATGAAGAAAATTCTGAAATAAAAATAGAAGTACCTTCATGGAGGTCTGATGTATTTGGTGAAGCAGATATTATTGAAGAAATAGCAAGAATCCATGGCTATGATAAAATCCCAATTATTAATTTTAGAGGAAAATCAAAGGTAAAAAATTCAGAAATTCACAATACTTTACAGCTCAGAAATAAGGCAAGAAAGATTTTAGTTAGTAGAGGTTTAAATGAATGTATAACATGGTCATTTATGTCTAGTAAGTATGCTAAACATTTCTCTGAAGATCAAATCAATCTTTTAAATCCAATTAGTAAAGATTTAGATGTTTTGCGGCCTTCTATAGTTCCAAATTTAATTGAAGCTGTGCGAAAAAATTATGTTAGAGGCTTAGATCAACTTTCTTTCTTTGAAATTGGGCCGATTTTTCATGAAAAGTTCTCATCGAAACAACTAAGTGTTTTGACTTTAGCTAGAGCAGGTGTAAAGCACCATAGAAGTTGGAAAACAAATAAATCAGAATTTTCTGTTTTTGATATTAAGGCTGATGTACTTTCGCTTTTAAGATTCTTTAATATTGAAATTGACAAACTTCCGATTTATCAAGAACAAGTAAAATGGTTGCACCCAGGTAGATCAGCTATCATTAAAAATGATAAAGGGAACGATATAGCATCTTTTGGAGAGGTGCACCCTTTAATACTAAGAGAAATGAACTTAGAATGCCCTGTATTTGTTGCTGATATATATATTGATAACCTAGCATCTAATAGTATTTCCTTATCAAGAGAATCTTTTTTATCGTCTGACTTTCCCTCAGTTATTAGAGACTTTAGTTTCGTTGTAGATAAAAATATTTCTGCTCAGGAAATAACTTTGCCTTTAAAAAAGTCAAATATTTATGAAATAAAAGAAGTAAATGTTTTTGATGTATATAATGATAAACTTGATAAAAATAAAAAATCGATAGCTATTTCAATTATACTTGAACCTTCAAAAAAAACATTTACAGATTCTGAAATAGAAAAAATTTGCAAAAAAATAATTAAAATAGTTAATCGTTCTTCGGGCGCTGAATTAAGAAATTAAATTAACTTTATTATGAATAAAATTTCTCATATAAGAAACTTTGCGATAGTTGCTCATATTGATCATGGAAAGTCAACATTAGCGGACAGAATGATTGAAGAATGTGGGGGCTTGAATAAAAGAGAGATGAAAGCTCAGGTTTTAGATTCTATGGATATAGAAAGAGAGAGAGGAATTACAATAAAGGCTCAGACTGTCAGGCTAACATTTAGCGCTAAAGATGGTAATAACTATACTTTAAATTTGATTGACACTCCTGGGCATGTTGATTTTTCATATGAAGTGAGTAGGTCTCTAGCTGCCTGTGAGGGTTCTATTTTATTAGTAGACTCTAGCCAAGGAGTTGAAGCGCAAACTTTGGCAAATGTGTACCAAGCTATAGATGCAAATCACGAAATATTAATTGTATTAAATAAAACTGACTTACCTGCATCAGAGCCAGAAAGAGTAAAGAAGCAAATTGAAGATGTAATTGGTCTGGATGCTTCTGATTCTTTATTAATATCTGCTAAAACTGGTGATGGTGTTAAGGAAGTTCTTGAAGAGCTAGTTTTAAAGCTCAAGCCGCCAAGGTTTGATAATAACTCTGTTCTTGAGGCTTTATTAATAGATTCTTGGTATGATCCATATTTAGGAGTAGTAATACTTGTAAGAGTAAATAATGGCAAAATACAAAAGGGAATGAAATTACGAATGATGGCCGCAAATTCAGACCATATGGTTGAAAAAGTTGGAGTATTTGACCCTAAAGCCAGGGATGTAGAGTCATTAAATGCTGGAGAAATAGGCTTTGTAATTGCAGGAATAAAACAGGTCGCAGATACTTCTGTAGGCGATACGATTACTGATTCTGTGAATCCAATATCTAAACCTTTAAGCGGTTTTAAGCCTAGTATACCAGTTGTATTTTGTGGGCTATTCCCAGTTGATTCTGGGGACTATATTCAATTAAAAGATAGTTTAGATAAATTAAAGTTAAATGATTCTAGCTTTATTTTTGACAAAGAAAATTCTCCTGCTTTAGGTTTTGGATTCAGGTGCGGATTCTTAGGTTTACTGCATCTAGAAATAATTCAAGAAAGACTAGAAAGAGAGTTCAATCTAAATCTAATTACTACAGCCCCGAGCGTTATATATAAGGCGCATTTTTTTGATGGAAAAGTTATTGAATTACATAATCCAGCTGATTGGCCTGACCAAACAAAAATTGATTTTGTAGAAGAACCATGGATTAGAGCTACAATAATGGTACCTGATGAGTATTTAGGTGGGGTGTTAAAATTATGTGAAGATAGAAGAGGTTCTCAAATAGACTTATCGTATATAGGAAGTAGAGCTGTAGTTGTATATAAATTACCACTTAACGAAGTCGTATTTGATTTTTATGATAGGCTTAAATCAATTAGTAAGGGTTATGCTAGTTTTGACTATCAACTTGATAATTATGAAAAAGGTGATTTAGTAAAAATGCAAATCCTTGTAAATAATGAAGGGATTGATGCGCTGTCAATGATTGTGAATAAACTAAGAGCTGAAAATCGAGGAAGGGTCATTTGTGAAAGATTAAAGGATTTAATTCCTAGGCAACTATTTAAAGTCCCAATTCAAGCTGCAATTGGAGGTAAAATTATAGCACGTGAAACATTAAGTGCCTTAAGAAAAGATGTGTTAGCGAAATGTTATGGTGGCGATATAACGAGGAAGCGTAAATTATTAGAAAAACAAAAAAAGGGTAAGAAGCGTATGCGTCAATTTGGAAAAATTGAAATTCCTCAAGACGCTTTTATTGCAGCTTTAAAGATAGGAGATGATTAGTTTATTTGAACCACCTTTTTTTCTTTTTCTGCTTAGATTCGAAAAGGGAAAACATTACAAATAAAATTAAGAAAAAAATTACTGTAGGGATTTTGATTATAGAAATAATTACTGGGTCCCATAATTTATAATGAAGATATCTTTGAGTTACTGATTGTGCTATAATAATAGAATCCTTATTTAAATAGAACCAATGTTCTCCTATACTTGTCAAACCTAATTCATTTAGGTGAAAAAGTTTTACCATATCCCATCCTAGGAATAGAAAAAAAGCAAATATTGCCAAGTTTTTTGATGTGCGTATTAAAACTGGTTTAATCTCCTAAAAATAGTTATATATATTATACCATAAAATATATTATAAATTCAGAAATTTAACTGATTTTGAACTATAAGTATTTGTAATTGATATTACCTGGAGATACAAAACTATACTGATATTGCTAAGGAGAGGTGGCCGAGTGGTTGAAGGCGCACGCTTGGAAAGCGTGTATACGAGCAATCGTATCGAGGGTTCGAATCCCTCTCTCTCCGCCAATATATTAATCTTTATAGTAATTTTTAATAATTAAATAAATAGTAATATTATTATTTTTATCTAGTTTATTAATAATTTGGAGCCAAAACGAATTTTAGTTTTCTGATTTCTGCAGAAAATAGAGTTATAGAAAATCTTATAAATTTTATTTTAAATTGCATATAGGAAATCTTGTTTTTTTAACATAATATAAATATTAAATATTGTTATAAATAGGATATTTTTTTGGCCTTTAATAGTTTAATCTTCGTAGCTTTTATTTCTCTTTTTTTATCATTCTATTTTTTTCTAGGAAATAGAATCAAAATTTTATACATACTTTTCGCTAGTTATATTTTTTATTCTGCATGGGACTGGAGATTTCTAGGTTTAATTTTATTATCTACATGTATTGACTATTTTATAGGGATAAAACTTGGTGAAGAGAAAAGGATAATATATAGAAAGCTTTTAGTTTTCTCTAGTGTTTTTTGTAATTTATTTATTCTTGGAATATTTAAATACCTGGGATTCTTTATAGATTCATTCCAAGAACTTTTTTATCAATTTGGTCTTAATCCGGACTGGCCTACCTTAAATATTATCTTACCAGTTGGGATATCTTTCTATACCTTTCAATCCCTAAGCTATACTATAGATGTTTATAGATGCACGTTAAAACCAGAAAAGAATTTTTTCAACTTTGCAGCCTACATATCTATGTTCCCTCAATTAGTTGCAGGGCCAATAGTTAGAGCTTCACATTTGTTGCCTCAATTAAAATATCCAAAAGAGTTGAATTTAAATAGAATGTTTAATGGTATTGAGCTTATAATATGGGGGTACTTGTTAAAAGTAGTACTTGCTGACAATCTTGGTCTATTAATTGAAACAAATAGCTACTTTCAAAACCCTAGAGACTATGGTGCGCATGATCTTACATTGGCAGTTACTGTATTCAGTTTTCAAATTTATGGAGATTTTGCAGGGTACTCATTAATTGCAATTGGATTGGCGAAAGTCTTAGGCTTTGATTTAGAGCCTAATTTCAGGAGGCCCTATTTTTCATCTACTTTTAGTGAGTTCTGGAAAAGGTGGCATATATCTTTATCATCTTGGTTAAGGGATTATTTATACATTCCTCTAGGTGGAAACAGAAAAGGGTTTTTAAATACAAATATAAACCTATTAGTTACAATGTTATTAGGTGGCCTTTGGCATGGTGCTGCTCTAACATTCCTTTTCTGGGGTTTGTTACATGGAGTCTACTTAGTTATATTTAAGATTCTTGATAAATTTTTTAATTATAGTAGGAATAAATATATTAAAAATATTCAGAGAGTTTTATTAATTTTTTTAGTATTTGTTCTTACAACTATTGCATGGATATTTTTTAGAAGTAATACATTAATGGACTCATTTTATATAATTAAAACAATATTTCTTTGGGAGTCAAAAGGTAATATGCTAAATGTAGTTAATCCGTTAATGATTAAATGTTTATTGGTTTTATTTTTTGTATTAATAGTAGATTTTTGTAGAGAGAATAGCTTGATCTATAATATTTATTTAAAGTCAAATAAATTAAGAGTATTGGGAGTATTAGTATCTTTTTGGATAATAACTCTTTTAGGTAATTTTTCTGGAAATGAATTTGTTTATTTTCAATTCTAGTAACTGAGATAAAATTAAATTTTTTTTAATCCAATAAAAAATATAATTTGTTTTTTTATTAGCGAGAGGTTTTGATTAGAGAAATTTTTATAAGAAAATTTCTCAGATTAATTTTTTTTTGGGAGTCTAAAAACTCTATGACATTTCCCGCAATTTGCTCCCACTTGAGCTATAGCATTAGATACTTTTTCATTGCTTTTACTGTTAACAGCATTGATTAGTTTTGCTATAGATGCCTCAAAATCATTTGAAAAATTTTTAAATTTAGATTTATTTGTCCAAATCATGGGGCTTGCTCTACTTTCCTCCTCTCCAGAATCATCATTAGCGAACAAAACATTAAAACTTTTACTTATTTCAAAGATTTCATTTAGTTTGTTTAAGTCATCTGGTTCAAAAGAACCCCCACTTTTATTAATTGTAGAAATTTGTTTCATAGTTTTACCAAGAGTCATCATAGCCTTATGTCTAGGGTTATCAGTATGAGAAAAACTATAGTTAGGGAAAGTAATGGTGAACATTATTATAATAAAAAGCGGAAAATTTTTTTTAACCATATTTAAACTCGTATTTAGATCTATTTTTTGGCCTAATTTCTAATAATTTTAGTGGTTATTATAATTTAGAATTTTTTCTTGGAAAAGAGGAAAAGAAATTATTTAATTTGCTCTAAATACCACAAAAATTGAATAAATTAACAAATTATTGGGTATATTTTCACTTTTTACCTAATAAATTAAAAAAATAGCTTGATTTTATCCTCTCATGGCTTCATTTGAAGGGGCATCATTTTTTAGATAACAAAGTGTAGGACTATTTCGTTTTTTTTTGAAATTTTTTTACCCTATGAAGTCTTTAACTTGTTGTCCTCATGCCTACTTTTTAGGGATGGGGTTTGCTAATTTTATTAAGGAAACGACATGATAGGAACCGTTAAATGGTTCAACAAAACCAAGGGTTATGGGTTTATTCAGCCTGAAGATGGAGGGAAAGACGCTTTTGTACACATTTCTGCTGTAGAGCGAGCTGGCCTAACTGATCTTGCAGAAGGTCAAAAAGTTGAATTCGAATCACAACCTGGACGTGACGGAAAGTCATCAGCAGAAAATCTGCGCTTAGTTGAATAAATAAATAAATGTAGAAATACTTCTCATTTTGTATAGTTGTGCTGGCTGCATAATTATTTGTAGCCAGTATAATTTATCGATGGAAATAACATGAATAAGGATATAGAAGACTCTGATTGGCAAGTGCCCAGACAATCTCAACCTAAAGATAGCGATTTCTCCTTTAACCTAACTGAGGTTCTTGATGCAGTCGTTTTGATTAGATCGGAAATTCCTGAAGATGCCCTTACTGCTCAAATTCTAGGGACTGAGCGTGTAGGTAACGGTGTAATAATTGACCATAACGGTTTGATTCTTACTGCAGGCTACCTTATTGCTGAAGCTAACAGGGTTTGGATAACTTTGAGTGACGGTTTTACTATTTTGGGAGATGTTGTTTGCTATGAGCATGAAACAGGTTTTGGCTTGGTTCAACCTCTTGGCAAGCTGAATACTATTCCAATGAATTTAGGGAATTCTTCTCAAATTCAAATTGGTGATCCCATAATTTTTGCAGCAGCAGGTGGCAAAAAACATACATTATTATCTAACCTCTCTTCAAGACGACCTTTTGTAGGATCATGGGAGTATGCAATTGAGGATGCTTTGTTCACTGCACCTGTTCACCCAAATTGGGCAGGAGCTGCCTTGATCGATATGAATGGCAGCTTAGTTGGTATTGGATCACTATTTGTTCAGGACGCTGGTCCAAAAGAAATTGATGGGAATATGTCTATTCCTATAAACCTATTTAAAACAGTTATGAAGCCTATGAAGGAAACTGCTTCAAATGGAAAACAGCCTAGGCCTTGGTTAGGTCTTTATGTAGCTGATGGCGATGAATCAATATCTGTAGCAGGTATGGTTTCTCAAGGGCCCGCTGCTCATGCTGGTTTTAAAGTTGGAGATCAAATTATTTCTGTAAACAATCAAGAAGTAATAGATTTAAATGCTTTTTATAACTTGATTTGGTCTTCAGGTAAAGCTGGTGCTGTTATTACAATAAAAGTTTTACGAGAGAACAAAGGTGAAATTATTATAGATGTAGAATCTACTGATAGACAGAAATTACTTATAAAGCCTAAGCTTAATTCGTGAATTTGAAATTTTTTGGAGAAACTTTGTTACCATATTTTTTTAATAAGAAACCTCAAAACTCGATTCCACTATGGGTAATAAAAAATGGTAATTTAACAAAATGGCTGGAAGATAAACCTAAAATTTATAGAGTCTGGCTGAAGTCTAATAACTTTAAAGAAAAAGCTGGTAAATATATTTTTTTACCCAAACCTTCAGGAGAAATTGCTGGTTTGATAGCAATAGTTCCTAAAAAAATATCTATATGGTCACTTGCAGATATACCAGTAAAAGTAAAAAATAAATATTTTTTTATTGAAAATGATATTTCTTCCGATGAAGAAACTAAGTTAGTAATTGGCTGGGGTCTTGGAACTTATAGGTTTAGTTTATATAAAAAAAATAATACTGAATATTCATCTTTATATGTATCTAAAAAAGTAAATTGGGATAAAGCGAGAAGAATAATTGCAGGCACATTTTTTTCTAGAGACCTTGTTAATATTCCAGCAAACGATTTAGGTCCAAATGAGTTTGAATCTGCCGCTAGAGATTTAGGAAAAAATTATGGTGCAGATGTGGATGTAGTTATCGGAAATAATTTGATATCTAGCTTTCCAACTATATATACAGTCGGTGCTGCTTCCTCAAGAGCTCCAAGATTAATTGATTTAAATTGGAATAGTAATGAAAATCCTGAGGTTATTTTAATTGGAAAAAGCGTTTGTTTTGATTCAGGTGGTTTGGATATTAAATCAAGTATTGGTATGAAAAAAATGAAAAAAGATATGGGTGGAGGGGCAATAGCTCTTGGCTTAGCATATATGATTATGGATTCTAACTTGAAGGTGAATTTGAGAGTTTTACTTCCTACAGTTGAGAACGTGATAGGAGAAAAAGCATACAAACCTGGAGACATCATAAAAACCAAAAGTGGAATTACAGTTGAAGTTGGAAATACTGATGCAGAAGGTAGGCTGATTTTGGCTGATGCGATAACAGAAGCAAATAAAAGTAATCCTGACTTAATTATTTCAATTGCAACTTTAACAGGAGCGGCAAGAATAGCGTTAGGAGCAGAATTGCCGGCAGTATTCTCAAATAATAAAGAGCTGCTTAATGACCTAAATTTTAGTTGCAGTCAAGAGGAAGATTATTTTTGGCAATTACCTCTTTGGAAAAACTATGAAAAACATATAGAAAGCAATGTGGCTGATCTTAACAATTCAGGAAATACATCTTTTGCTGGAGCAATAACTGCCGCCCTTTTTTTGCAAAAATTTATAAAAAATAAAAAAAACTTTATTCATATAGATGCATATTCATGGAATGATAGAGTTTTACCAGGTAGGCCTGTTGGTGGTGAGGCTTCTTTACTAAGAGGTCTTTTTTCTTTTTTAAATAAAAGGTATAGTTAAATTAGAATTTAAATATATGCAAAATGTCTGGCTCAATTGATAATAAAAATATTTTTCCACAAAACAAAGATCCTTTAACGGGGGTTTTTGACAGGAAAACTATGATAGAAAAATTCACCATTATTTTAGACGAGGCAAAATCGTCTGGGAAAACTCTTTCTTGCTTAGTTTTAAAATTTTATGGGGTAAAATTAATTAACCAATATGCTGGTTATGATGTAGGTGATGCATTAATCATTGAAGGAGTTAGAATATTAAATAAAATTGTACCAAACAAAAGTGTAATTGGCAGGTTCACAGGAAGCAAGTTTGGTGTTTTATTTGGTTCAGCGAATAAAATTGAAAGTATAGATGATATCTGTAAAAAAATTGTAAATACCTTTTCAACTTTTATTACTATAGACGAAAATCAGTATAATATTGCTGTTAATGTGGGAGTTTCCCTTTATCCTCAACATAGTAATGATATACATAAATTAATCAGTGCTGCCGATATGGCTCTTGAGGACATAGAAATTAAAGGCCATGATAGATATCAATTATATAATAAGGATATAGGGGCCAAAATTTTTAGAATAAACCTTCTTGATCAAGCAATACCAAAAGCTATAAAAGAAGATCAGTTTTATCTTAAATACCAACCTACTATTGATTTAAAAAATAAATTGGTTACTGGTGCAGAAGCTCTTCTAAGATGGGAGAGTTCTCATCTTGGCAGCGTTTCGCCAAGTGAATTTATACCCAGGGTTGAGTCTATGGGAGCAATAGTCCCTCTTGGAGAGAGTGTACTAAATAAAGCGTGTGCTGAAGCAAAAGTATGGAGTAGTTTGGCTGATCAACCTATTAGAGTTGGTGTAAATTTTTCTCCCATGCAACTTTCTGACGAAAATATTGTGGAATTTGTCTTAGAGACTTTAAAAAAATATGATTTATCGCCTCAATATTTAGATATCGAATTGACAGAACATTCTTTTCTTAAAGACCAGGAATCTGCATTAAAAGCTATCTTATTATTAAAGGAATTTGGTGTATCTTTCTCTNTAGATGATTTTGGAACAGGTTATTCTTCTCTCAGCCAATTGGCATCTTATCCTATAAATACAATTAAGATTGATCAGTCATTAATTACAGGTATTACAAGTAATGAAGACACAACAGCAATCGTAAAAGCTGTAGCTTCAATGGCTAAGGAATTAGGTATATCAGTTTTAGCTGAGGGGGTTGAAAATAAGGAAGAATTTGATTTTTTATCTTTAATAGGCTGTGATTATGCTCAGGGTCATTATTTCTTTGAGCCCCTTAGTGATAGTGAATTTAGGGAAATATTAAAAAATAACCTGAAGTAGAGACATACATGAGTTTAAATGAACTAGAAAAGATATATTTTTCTGTTATTAATTCAATAAGAAGTAGCCAGAAAGATCTCTCGGAAAGGCAGAAGGGGGTCTTATTGACAGTATACCTTAAAGAGGATTTACAAACAGTAAGAAGCTTATCTAGACATTTAAGAATATCGAAGGCTGCTATATCTAGAGCTGTTGATACGTTAGAGAGTTATGGATTTTTAAGAAGAATGCCTGATAAAAGAGATAAAAGAAGTGTAATTATAAACAAAACAGTTGAGGGGCGCGTCTATGTTGATGATTGGAATGATAGTTTGGGTAAAAGTAAAAATTTTTTAATCTAACAAAGCTTCTAAAAGTTCTATAGTATACTTTTCATTAGGCTTATTAAATATTTGTTCAGTTGAACCCATTTCAACTATATTTCCCTTTTTCAATACTATTACCTTATCTGATAAAGCTTTTATAATTTTTAAGTCATGACTAATAAATATATATGTAAGATTGTATTTATCTTGTAATTTAGAGAGCAAATCAATAATTTGAGCCTGAACAGTTTTATCTAATGCGGATGTTGGTTCATCTAATATTATTAATTTCGGTTTAATAATTATTGCTCTTGCTATTGATATTCTTTGCCTTTGTCCTCCAGAGAATTCATGAGGGTATCGGTCTTGCAAATTACATTGAATACCAACATCATCTAAAATTTCATTTATTTTTTTTGATTTATCAGATGAAGATAAATTTCTATAGTGGACATCTAAACCTTCTCCAATTATTTCTTTTATCGATAACCTGGGGCTAAGACTACCATATGGGTCCTGAAACACTATTTGCATATATTTTCTTAGTTTTCGTAGTTTTTTTGAGTTTATTTTTAAAATATCTTCATTGCTAAAAAATATAGAACCATTACTAGATATTAATTTAAGTATAGCCAACGCTAGAGAGGTTTTTCCTGAACCACTTTCACCAACTACTCCTAAAGTTTCACCTTCCAATAAATTAAATGATATATTATTTAGAGCTTTTAGGGAGTTAATATTTTTACGAAATAAACCCTTTTTTAAAGAGTAATCCACTGATAAATTTTTTAATTTTAGTAATATCTTTTCCGTTGGTTGAAATTTCTTTATTTTTTGATCTAATTCTGCATTAATTAAAGTTTTAGTATATTCGTGTATAGGATTTAAGAAAGTTTTTACAGTATCCCCTTCCTCAACAATTAAGCCATTTTTCATTACGCAAATATTATCAGCAAATTTTTTCACGATTGAGAGGTCGTGCGTTATAAGAAGAATTGACATCCCTATTTTATTTTGCAAGCTTTTTAGTAAATCAAGTATTTGTCTTTGGATAGTTACATCAAGAGCGGTAGTTGGCTCATCGGCAATCAGAAGTGAAGGATTGTTAGAGATTGCCATTGCAATCATAACTCGCTGCCTTTGCCCACCCGAAAGCTCATGTGGGTAAGAGTTAATTCTTTTAATTATTTCTTTTAGCCCTACTATTTCAAGCAGGTATTCGATATTTTCTGTTATCTCTTTTTTAGGTAATTTTTGATAGATAGTTATAGACTCAGAAATTTGTTTTTTTATTGTATGAAGTGGATTCAGAGAAGTCATAGGTTCTTGAAAAATCATAGATATTTTTTTACCTCTAACTTCAGAGATATTATTATTATTTGATTTAAGGTATTCTTTCCCATCTATTTTTATAGAGCCAGACAAATATTCTACACTATTTTTTGGAAGTAATTGCAGAATAGATAAAGCG
>NZXH01000040.1 GCA_002701885.1 Rhodospirillaceae bacterium
AATTGCTGGATGAAATTGGTTTTCTCTTGCAATTTAACGGGGTCACCGAGTTGAATATTTATAGAAAGACTTTTTTTCTGAACAACAGATAATACTTCACCCCCATTTCTGCTAATATCATTTTCAATTTCAGCTTTCTTTTCCGGTGAGAGCTTGTTTAATTTTGCTAAAACATCTCCCAAACCATTATTAACATTAGCTCCTATAGACTTAAATCTTATTGAAATAGGGTTGCTTGATAAAAATGAAATAGAATGGATAAATAGTTACCATGAAAAAGTTTTTAGCCAACTATCAAATAGCTTAAGTACAGAAATCAAAGAGTGGCTTAGGTTAGAAACAAAAAAAATAAATATCTAGCTTTCTAACAAGTTTAGAAATTCTTTCTCACTTAAAATTTTTACATTTATATCTTTTGCTTTTTGTAATTTTGACCCAGGGTTAGAACCAGCAATTAGAAAGTCAGTTTTTGAAGTTATAGCGCTAGTTACCTTAGCTCCCATTTTTTCAAGAGTTTGCTTGGTTTGACTCCTTGTCATATTTTGCAAAGTGCCAGTTACAACAAATATTTTGTTATTTAATTTTGACTCTACACCTTCAAATGAAACATGCTTAATATTAAGGTGGGACAATAGATTTTTAGTTAATTCAAGATTTTTATCATTTTTAAAATATTCAATTATAGAATCACCAATCTTTGGACCTATTCCCTCAATTGAAATAATATTATTATAAGATTCACTTTCTTTATCTTGAGATGATAAAATTTCATCTAAAAAAAAATCTAAGTTTTTATAGTAATTAGCTATTAATTTAGCAGTTTGAACACCGACGTGCCTTATCCCCAAAGCATAAATTAATCTAAACATTTCTACATTTCTACTTTTATTTATAGATTTAAATAAATTAAATACTGATTGCTCGCCCCACCCTGGCTCATTACTAATATTTATTTTTTTATTTCTATTTCTTTTTTCTAATTCAAAAATATCAATGAAATTCATTATAAGACTTTTTTGCCAAAAAAATTTTATTTGCTTTTCACCCAAGCCCTCAATATTTAATCCATTTAGTGAAACAAAGTGGTTTAATCTTTCCAAAACCTGCGATGAACAAACTATTCCTCCAGTACACCTGATAGTTTTTTCATGCTCTCCAGTACTTAAAAGTTCACTGATAATTTCTGAGCCACAATCAGGACATTTATCTGGAAAAACATACTTTTTTGAGTTTTTTTTCCTTTTTGAAAAAAGAACTTCTACTACCTGGGGAATAACATCACCTGCTCTTTGCACAACAACTGTGTCACCTTCTCTAATATCTTTTTTTTGTATTTCATGAAAATTATGTAATGTGGCATTTGTTATTAATACACCTCCAACATTTATAGGCTTAAGCCTAGCTACGGGAGTTAATGAGCCCGTTCTTCCAACCTGAATATCAATTGTATCAACAACAGTTACACCTTTTTCTGCAGGAAGTTTATGAGCCACAGCCCATCTCGGACTTCTAGTTCTTAATCCAATTTTTTTTTGCCAATCTATTCTATTTAACTTGTAGACAACCCCATCTATATCAAAATCCAAAGACGACCTTTTTTCAACTATTTCATTATAATAATTTAATATCTCATTTACGTTTCTACAAAGTTTAGATGGCTGATTAAGAACAAAACCTAATTGTTCTATCTTATGTCTTGCCTCCCACAGTGTGGAGTTAAAATAGTTTGATGAAGTTCCCCAAGTATAAGCAAAAAAATGTAAATTTCTTTTTGCTGTTATATCTGGATTTAGTTGTCTTAAGCTACCTGCTGCTGAATTTCTGGGGTTGGCATAAGTTTGTTTTCCATTTTTTTTCTGAACTTTGTTTAATCTAGCAAAGTCATCATGCTTCATATACACCTCACCTCTTATTTCTAAGATTTCAGGAATATCATTTAAGTTTAATTTTTTAGGAACCCCATTTACAACTTTAATATTTTCAGTAATATCTTCGCCTTCAAAACCATTGCCTCTAGTGGAACCAAGAATTAATTCTCCATTCTCATACAATATCGAGGCAGAAATTCCATCAATTTTTGGTTCAGTTACAATTTCAATAATTTCATTATTATTTAAATCTAATAATTTATTTACTTGAGTTATAAACTCATTTAATCCATTTTCATCAAATATATTAGATAATGATAACATAGGCTCGATATGTTTAACTTTTTTAAAATCATCGCTGACGCCCGAGCCTACAGTCAGTGATGGACTATCTTTTTGAATTAAGTGAGGGAACCTCTCTTCGATAAGTTTGTTTCTATTCCACAATGCATCATATTCAGAGTCACTGATTTTAGGATTACTATATTTATAATAATTTATATTATGTATAGATATTACCTTTGCTAGCCTTTTAAGCTCCTGTATTGCTTGCCTTTCGCTCAACTTTTTAACATTAATAGATCCAAATTTATCATTAGTTGTAATCATTAATTCTTCCATTTAGAAGGTTTGCAGCAGCAGCTCTTGCTTCAACTGTTATATTTTTTCCAGACAACATTCTTGCAATCTCTTCTTGCCTTTCAGATTTCTCTATTTGCTTTACATTAGTAAAAGTTAAATTTTCAATTAACTTCTTTTCTATTTTTAAGTGAAATGACCCCTTAGCAGCAACCTGAGGTGAATGGGTGATTGCAATTATTTGAAAACCTTTGGATAATTTAAACAACCTTTCACCTACAGCATCAGCCGTAGGGCCACCAATTCCAGCATCAATCTCATCAAAAATTATTACCTTCGAAATATCATTTCTCTTTAAAATAACATGAAGAGCTAACATTATTCTGCTCATTTCCCCGCCTGAAGCAACTTGCGACAAAGGTAAAAATGGAACACCTTTATTTGTAGAAACCTCAAAAATTATTTGATCCTTACCATCTGCATTCCAATCAGAATAAGCCTTGTCTCTGATCATAATTTTGAAATTGGTATTTTCAAGCCTTAAAGGGTTAAATTCATTAGCTATACTCCCCTCTAATTGTTTTGCTGCTTGTTTCCTTTTTCTTGATAAATCTTCTGAAAGATCATTATATTTTTTTTCATAATCCTCTAGCTTCATTTTTATTTTAGAGAGACTTTCTTCCAGTTCATCTTTATTTGTTATTTGCTGACTTAATTTTTTTTCTATACCAGGTAATTCGTCGCAACTACAGTTATATTTTCTTGCTAAGGCCCTCAGAGAAAAAAGTCTATCCTCAATTTCATCAATATTGTTTCCTTCTGATGTAATTGTTTCCATAAGGTTTTTTATTACATACTCTATCTCATTACCTTCAATCAAAAATTTTTCAATCTGAACTAAAAAATTCTCATCTAATATACCTTTAAATTGATCGAATGACCGACTAAGCGTTCTATCTAATTTATTTATACTTGCATTTATTCCATCTGGACCAGAGAGTAAATAAAATGCATCACTTAAAATAGATTGGATTTTATCTAGATTTTTCTTTATTGATCTTTCTTGTACAAGCTTTTCCTCTTCACCTTCAAAAGTTTTGAAATCTTTAATTTCTTTGATTGCACTAACTTTAAATGTTTGATCTAAATCTAATTCCGATATTCTTTGTTCAAGGTTTTGGATATTATTTGATAATTCTGATTTCTCTGAAAATACTTTTAGTAATTTATTTTTTATCTCGTCATTTTTAGCAAATCTATCCAGCAATTGCATTTGAGTAGTAGGTGAATATAAATCATTTTCAGACCTTTGAGACTGAACTTCCGCAATATTGTCTCCTATCTTTTTTAAAAAACCCACAGAAACAGAAATATCATTACAAAAAGCTTTGCTTTTTCCATCTATACTTAAAGTTCTTCTTAAGTTTAATAATTCACTAACCTCTATATCGTTATTTTCTAAAATTTTTTTTACTTTACTATTAGTACTTATATTAAATGTTGCAGTAACTGACCCTTTCTTAGTGTTTGCTCTTATAAGTGAAAGGTCAGCTCTTGATCCCAATGCTAAGCCTAGAGCATCTAGAAGTATGCTTTTTCCAGCTCCTGTCTCTCCTGTTAAAACGCACAAACCTACATCAAAATCAATGTCTAACTCTTCAACTAGAACAATATTTCTTATTGATAGATTCTCAAGCATAATTGCTAAAACAATTTACCAAACACTCTTGAAATAAAAGAAGAATCTTCTTCTTTAGATACAGCTTGACCCTTAATCAATTTGTATGACTGTTTGTACCAATCACTGTCAGGAAAGTTATATCCTAAAACAGCTGCAGATTTCTCTGCTTCCTCTTTTAAACCTAGAGATAAATATGATTCAACAAGCCTATACAAGGCTTCAGGAACAAAACTAGTTGTTTGATAATTTTTTACAACACCTGAAAACCTATTTATAGCTGCAAGAAACTGTTTTCTGTTTTGATAATACCTTCCTATTTCTATTTCACTACCAGCTAGGTTTGTATATACTAAGTCTACTTTTAATCGGGCATCTGCAGCATAGTCAGTTGATGGAAACCTGGTAATTACTTGATTAAGACTTTCAAGAGCAAGTTCTGTTGTAGCTTGATCCCTTTTAAAGTCAGATATTCTCTGATAATAAGATAATGCAATCAAATAATATGCATACGGAACCTCTGGTGAAGCAGGATGAAGCTGAATATACCTTTCACCAGCTAAAACAGCATCATTATATTTTCCTGCTTTGTAATGAGAAAATATTGACATTAGTTGAGCTCTTGTCGACCAGATTGAGTAAGGGTGTTGCCTCTCAACTTTATTAAATTCTATAACTGCAGAGCCATATTTACCATTTGTTAGAAGAGACATGGCTCCTTCATAAATTTGTTCCGCTGGAATTTTTTGCTCAGTAACAGCACCTTTATTCCCAGAGCAGTTTGTAAAGATAACTAGTGCTAAAACTAGAAAAAAAATATTTAATTTTGAGTTCATTAAAATTTTCTCATTTAACTAGATTTAAACATAATTCGTTTTTACTTAAGCAAAATGTCTTAAAGGATTAGAATATATGAACAAAATAAAATATAAACCAAAATATATGTAATAATCTATAGATTTTTATATTTTATTGGATCTTGAATATAATTTAATTTGAAAACTAAGCTAGAGCAGCCAAACCATTAGATTGCCAATTATGAGGTCTCTCAAAACTTTCCTCCTGGAAATTCCAGCAACTTCTCTGTTTAAAAATTTCATGAACTAATTGATTATTGAGAGAATGGCCTGATTTTTCAGCAAATACATTAGCAGAAATTCTATACCCAGAAAGGTAAAGATCACCCAAGAGGTCAAGAATTTTATGCCTAACAAATTCATCTTTATATCTTAAACCACCTTTATTTAAAACCCTATTTCCCGATACAACTATAGCATTTTCTAAAGACCCACCCTTAGCAAAGCCAGCTTCTCGAAGTTTGTTAACATCGGATTCAAAACCATAAGTTCTAGCATTACAAATATCATCCTTAAAATCATCATTAATTAAACTATATCTATAAGATTGCTTCTTAATTAACAAATCCTTGTACTCAATTGCAAAATTAATAACTAAATCATCGCTATTAGATGGTTCCATTCTGATGAAAGAGTCATTATCTTTAATTTCAATAGCTTTATTTATTTTAATTACTTTTCTTTTCTGAGATTGAGCTTCTATACCTGCGTATTCAATTAAGGATGCAAAAGCATTCGCACTTCCATCCATAATTGGAATCTCCGGCCCATCAACCTCCACAACTAAATTATCTACCCCACAACCGTGAAAAGCTGACATTAAATGTTCAACAGTTGAAATAATTACATTACCTTCTTTACCTAGGTTTGTACTTAATTTTGTGCTTACAACATTTTGATAAGAACCTTTGATGATCTCTTTTTCATAACCTGGCTTATTATATACAAATAATATACCTGTATTAGGATCTGCTGGACTAAAGCTTAGATTAACCACAACTCCAGAATGAAGACCAACTCCTCTACAAGAAATACTTCTTTTAATCGTATGTTGATTAGAATTACTTAAAACACTATTTGATATATCAAACAAACTAAATACCTCTATAAAATGACATATTAATATAACAGATCCATGAGAGCTTTGTAATTAGTGAAGACAAAGCTCTCAAGTCAATCTTTGTTACATTTTCTTACCAAAAATGACAATTAAAAAAGGTTCCAAAATTAACCAAGATTAATTAGCCTGCCTTCGCAGAAATGCTGGGATTTCCAACAGATCTTTGCTTGGTTCATCTACCAAATCTCTATCAGCTTCGTTATCAATAGAGCTTGCTTCAGTTGAGTCTTCTTGGCTTAAAGAAATATCCTCGGAAAGTTTATCCTCTAAATCTAAGTTTTCTTCCTCTAGTTTTGCCAAGGTTGGTTCTACTCTTTCTGCTAACTTATCACCAGCATTTAACTCATTTTTTCTTAAACTAACTGAAGCCATTTTATCTAATAGAGCCGAACCTTTCGTTCCCTTGTCTGGCATCTCACTCTTTGAATTAGCTAATGCAGCTTCAACAAACGGATCAGGTTTCTCTAATTCTTTTTGCACTGCGCCTGGCTTAATTGCTGGCGGTGGAACAAACGCCTCACTTTGACTATCTTCAATTGTATCTTGACTATTAATATTTTCTTTAGTCTCTAAATCAAAATGATTATTAGTTATTTCCTTTTCTATCTCAGATATACCTTCCTCTTGCTTCATATTTACTTCTTGAGCAAGTGGGGATTGAGAACGAATACCAAAAGATGGATTGCTAGAAGTAGAAAAACTATTTCCAGTTTCTTGATCATCAGAATATAAAGAATGAATTGTTGGGTTTTGCATGCTTTCTTTTTCTATACCTGTAGCAACAACTGAAACTCTTACCCTGCCTTCAATATCACTTTCAAAAATTGACCCAAAAATTATATTTGCATTAGGATCTACTTCATCTCGTATTCTATTAGCAGCTTCATCGACTTCATACAAAGTCATATCAGGGCCACCAGTAATATTTATTAATACACCTCTAGCACCTTTCATAGAAACATCATCTAAAAGAGGGTTTGCTATTGCAGCTTCCGCAGCTTCTATAGCTCTATTATCACCACTAGATTCTCCTGTTCCCATCATAGCTTTGCCCATCTCCATCATAATAGATCTTACATCAGCAAAATCTAAATTAATAAGGCCTGGCATTACCATTAAATCTGTGACGCTTCTTACACCTGAATACAAAACATCATCTGCCATTTTAAATGCGTCAGCAAAAGTTGTCTTCTCATTAGCAACTCTAAATAAATTTTGGTTTGGAATAATTATTAATGTATCAACACACTCCTCCAAAGCCTTAGTGCCTGACTCAGCAATTGACATTCTATGAGCACCTTCAAATTGAAAAGGTTTTGTAATTACTCCAACTGTTAGTATTCCAGCCTCCCTACAAGCCTTAGCTATTACGGGAGAAGCTCCACTACCAGTTCCACCTCCCATACCAGCTGTGATAAAAACCATATGAGAGCCTTTTAAAGCCTCCATAATTTCTGGTAAAGACTCTTCTGCAGAGTTTTTACCGACTTCTGGGTTAGAGCCTGCACCTAAACCTTGAGTAACCCCAACTCCTAATTGTATTTTTCTCTCAGCGAGAGACTGAGATAAAGATTGTGAATCAGTATTTAATACCATAAATTCGACACCTCCTAAATCAGCATCTATCATGTTATTTACGGCATTACCACCAGCACCTCCTACACCAATAACTGTGATTTTTGGGTGTAGTTCTGCTGGCTCAGGAACACTTAAATTAATTGTCATTTTTTTCTCCATTTTTAACCAGTTTTAAAACACCTCTTTCTTTGCTCTTCCTCTTAGTTTGGATATTCTTAATGTACCCAATTGAAAACCTAAAAATTTTGTAAAAGCCATTTTCCTAATTTTGTTAAATTATTTCCTTTATATTTTTTCCAACTTAAATTATTCACTTCCTCGATAACTGGAATAGATTTTCTAGTAGCAAAAAATAATAAACCTGCACATGCAGAAAAAGCAGGCCCATCAGTTGCCTCTGCTAAACCTGGTATATTTATTGGCTTACCAATTCTAACTTGCTTATCTAAAACTCTTGCAGCTAATTCCGTTATGCCATGTAGTTGGCTAGACCCTCCTGTTAGCACAACCCTTCTTCCAGCTATAGCACAGACACCTGACATTTCTATTTTTTCTCTAACCATCTCAAGGATCTCTTCAACTCTAGGCCTAATTATCCCTAGTAAAATTGTCCGTGGGACTTGGTTTAAGTTTGAATCTTCTTCTCCCAGAGAGGGTACTTCTAAAATATCTCTATCATCATTACTCCCAGGAAATACATTGCCATAAAGAGTTTTTATTCTTTCTGCATGTACCGATGGAGTGCCTAAACCCCTTACTATATCGCTAGTTATATGACCTCCTCCAATTGGAATTGAAGTTGCATAAATCATTTCATTATTACTAAATACTGATATAGAAGTAGTGCCCTCTCCTATATCAATTAAAGTTGCCCCTAGCCTAATTTCATCTTCAACCATTGTAGCTAACCCTGCTGTATAAGAAGATAATGCAAATCCATTTACAGAAACGTGACCTCTTTCTGCGCATAACCTTAGGTTGTTCATATTAGCAGACAAAGCTGAAACAATATGAGTTTGAATTCCTAACCTAGAGCCGAACATACCTCTAGGGTCTCTTATTCCAGTTGTACCATCAATAGAGAAACCTATTGGTAATTCATGCATAATTTCATGATCATTCTTTATGTTAGGTTTCACTTGCTGGAAAACTCTTTTCAAATCCATGTTCCCGATTATATCACCATTAATTGAAGTTTCTTCAGTTATAATTTCTGAAGATGTTTTGGCTCCACTAAAACATATATAAGTTTCTTTAATCTTCTCTCCTGCCATTTTTTCAGCTGAATCAATTGCGCCTCGAATTGAGTCTTCAGTTTTTTGCATATCAACAACTAAACCAGCTTTAATCCCTTTTGAAATTTGATGACCTATTCCAATAATCTCAAACTCATTATTGTTTACAAACCTAGCAATAAAACAACAAACTTTACTTGATCCAACGTCTAAAGCAGTTAAAAGTTTATTTCTTGATACAGCCATTTAAATTTCTTTCTAAGTCATTTCTTCTGATTGGTTAATTTCATCTATAACACCTGGCATTAGTCGAATGATCAGGCGATCTTTATCTCTAAAATCAATCATTGAGATCTTCCTATCTAATATATTTCTAATCTTTTGTAATTTAATCAACTTTTCCCAAGCTAATTTAAAATCAGCTTCGGGTAATAAAATATCAATTCTGCCATCAACTAAAATATTCCACCTTCTCATTCCTATCCTAGTAGCAGCAGTTACTCTTTTTGAAATTTCTAAATCTGAATTTATCACTTTTAATAATTCTTCAGCGTGAATAGGTGCATCAGGGCCAATTACTAGAGGAAAACCCTTAAATTTATTTAGATTTTGTTTCGTAATTACATGTCCTTTTTCATTAATAAGCGATATCTCGCTATCATTTTGCCACATAGCAAAAGGGATTCTCTCTTTAACTTTAATAAAAATTTTGTCTGGATAATTCCTTCTTACTTCTGCAGATTCAACCCAATCAATTCCTTCAATATTTTTTTTTATACCTTCTATATCTGTAAATATTGTTGGCTTTCCGTAAATAAGTTTCGTTATATTATTGACTATTTTTTCATCAGAGTTTTGTATGCCTGAAATTTCAATCTCCTCAACGACTAGACCTATTTTTGCTGAAAATTTAGGGATGATATCATCCAAGAGAATATTTGAATAATTATAATTATACTTGGTTTGAAAAATGCCAAAAATAATTAAAGCTAAAATAAGCAGTGTTAATGCAAAAACCTTATATTGAAAATAATATAAATTTTTAAACAAATTCATTTGTTACAACCCGCATCTTCAATTAAAAAATCTACTATTTCATCAAAAGTTATACCAGCATGCTCTGCAATTTCTGGAAAGAGAGATATTGGAGTTAATCCCGGCTGAGTATTTAATTCCATCAAATAAAGGTCCCCTGATTCTGATTCATAATCATACCTTATATCAGCTCTAGTTATACCCCTACAGCCTAATGAACGATGTGCCTTAAGACCAACACTCATTGCTTCATTATATTTTTGTTCAGAAATTTTAGCTGGAACAAAATGCTTAGAAAAGTTTTCTTTATACTTTGCATTATAGTCATATACCTTACTTTGATACATTATTTCAGTTACACCTATCGCTTTATCTTTGTAAATAGCTACTGTTAGCTCTTTTCCAGGTACATACTCCTCCACTAAAATCTCATTCCCAAAAGACCACTCAATATTTTTTAAGAAATTATCTCTATCATTTTTATTAAAAATTATACTAACCCCAACACTAGAACCTTCATTTATTGGTTTAATTACATAAGGGTAATTCATAATTTCACTATGAAAGAAATCATCTAATATATATACATCTCCTATTGTGCAGTTTATCCCAACACTCTCAAAAATTTTTTTAGAGTAAACTTTATTCATAGCTAAAGATGAAGCGAGAACACCCGAATGTGTATATGGAATTTTATATAATTCGAGCAACCCCTGAATAAAGCCATCTTCACCAAACCTTCCATGTAATGCATTAAATACAATATCAGGAGAAATATTTTGGATTTCAAATAATTGTTTTTCATATGGATCAAATTCAGTAACCTTAAAGCCAAGATTTTTTAATGACTTAGAAACTTCCATACCAGTTTTAATTGAAACCTCTCTTTCAGCAGACTCTCCTCCCATAAGGACTAAAATATGTTTCATCTTGAAACCTCTAATAACTGTCCGACTCTTTTTATTTCCCAATCCAAGTTTACACCTGTAGAACAAAAAACTTTACTCCTGATTTCATCACCAAGTTTCTCTAATTCAAAAGCTGATGCGTTACCAGTATTTATAAGAAAATTACAATGTTGATCTGAAACTACTGCACCACCTTTTTTCATACCTCTACACCCAGATAAGTCAATTAACTCCCAAGCTTTATATTTTGAATCTTTAGGGTTTTTAAAAGTACTACCACCTGTTTTTCTTTTAATAGGTTGAGTATCATTTCTTAATTTTTGGATTTCATTTAATTGATTTTTAATGACTAGATGGTCTTCTTTGTAACCCTTTAAACAAGCTCCTAATAAAATTAGATTATTATCTATTTGAGATGATCGATATGAAAATGAAATATCATTTGAATCTATATTATGAATTCTTCCATAATTATCTACTGCCTCTACACTAACAAGAATATCAGAAATTTCTCTGCCATAAGCGCCAGCATTCATAATAATTGACCCACCAATTGTCCCTGGAATTCCACTAAGAAATTCTAAACCACCAATTCCTTTTGAAGCAGCAAACCTAGATACAACTATATCTAAAGCCCCAGCTCCTACAAACAAATGATCCTCTTCATATTTTATTGACTTAAAGTTATTTCCTAATTTTATAACTACCCCCCTTAGCCCACCATCTCTAATCAAAAGATTTGAACAAGCTCCTACTACAAAAATCTCATCTTGAATTTTTTTGATATTTTTTAAAAAACATATTAAATCTTGTTTATCCTTAGGTATAAACATTACTTCTGCGGGACCACCAACCTTAAACCATGCAATTCTAGAAAGAGGATAATTAAATTTATAATCACCACTTACTTCTGGTAGCGAATTTTGAAATGATATTGAAAAATTATTTAGACTCAAAATTAACCCCAATTCTAGAGTTAGATGTATTTTTACTTAAATTACTTATTTGAGCAGGTAAATCATTTGCCCATTGGGAAATTGAACCTGCTCCTAAAAAAATAACGGAGTCATTTGAATTAGCTAAATCATTAATTATTGATGGAAGCTCTTCATAATCATTTAATGGAAAGACATTCCGATGACCATGGTCAGATATTCCTTTTATAAGGGTATCTTTATTAACTCCTAGAATTGGATTTTCCCCAGCCTCATAAACATCCGAGATAATAACTATATCTGCATCATTAAATGAAACACAAAAATCATCAAAAAGGTCCCTCAGTCGTGAATATCTATGAGGTTGCATAATAGCAATTACTTTCCCACTTGTTACTGACCTTGCAGCACTTAAAGCTGATTTTATTTCGACAGGGTGGTGAGCATAATCATCAATTATTTTAATATTATTGATTATACCTGTTATAGAGAACCTTCTCTTAACACCAGTAAAACTCTTCAAGCTGTCTATAATAATTTTTTCATCAACACCAAGCTCTAAACCAACCAGAAAAGCTGCTAAAGCATTTTGAACGTTATGATTACCTGGCATAGATATACAAATATTTGGGATAACTCTTGACTCAAAAATAGGCTGATTTAAAACCAATTCAAACTTTGAACCATCTGGACCAATTTCAATATTTTGAGCTCTTAAATCTGCATTAGAACTCAGGCCATACGTTATAATTCTTCTATCAGATATTTGACTACATAGAGCTTGCACTTCCGGATGATCAATACACATACAAGCAAATCCGTAAAATGGAATATTCTCAACAAAGTTTTTAAATGCTTTTCGTTCATTTTCAAAATTTTTATAGAAATCTAGATGCTCAGGGTCAATATTTGTGACTACGGCAACTGTTGCAGGCAGCTTAACAAAACTCCCATCAGACTCATCAGCCTCAACAACCATCCAATCACTTGAGCCTCTTCTAGCATTAGTATTATACGCATTTATAATACCTCCATTAATAACAGTTGGATCAAAATTAGCATTATCTAAAACTGATGCTATCATTGAGGTTGTAGTTGTTTTACCATGAGTTCCACCAACAGCTATTGACCACTTAAATCTCATCAATTCAGCTAACATTTCTGCACGTTTAACAACAGGAATAAAATTTTCACGAGAAGCAAGTAACTCTGGATTATTTTCACTTATTGCTGAAGAGACAACAACAACCCCTATATTAGTTACATTATCTTTATGATGACCAATTTTAACATTAATACCTAGTTTTTTTAATCTTGTAATATTTGAATTATCTGATACATCACTGCCTTGAACTTTATACCCCAACCCATGTAAGATTTCAGCTATTCCACTCATACCTATACCACCTATACCTACGAAATGAATTGGACCTATATTTAAAGGTAACGTTCTCATTAACTTGCCTCTTTTGGTATAGGGTTAAAGAAGTAACTGTCTAAAAGATTTACAAAATCTTTAGAGGCATTAGGTCTAGCAATTTTATTAGCTTGCTTTGATTTTTCGGATAGATTATTNATTGAAGAAAGAATCTTTTNNAATAATTCNAATAGGTTTTGATTTATNTAATTGTCTTCTTNGATNACCCATGAAGANCCAGAATTTACTAGGCAATTTGCATTTAANAATTGATGGTTATCTTTTGAATANCTAAATGGAATTAAAANNGAAGGAATATTNGCAACTAAGATTTCAGATAAACTTGATGCGCCAGCCCTTGAAATTACTAAATGAGATTTTTTTAAAACCTCTGCAATATTATTTATAAACNCNCTAGTTTCNTGACTAATTAAGTTTTCAGTNTAGAATTTTTCAACANTTTTAATATCTAAAACCCGACACTGGTGCACAACTTCTATTCTATTTTTTATNTTAGTTGGAAGCTGACTTAGTATTTTNGGNATTATGTCAGAAAATACCTTTGCNCCTTGACTGCCACCTAAAATTAAAATTCTGATTTTCTCATTTTTNATTGGAGGAAAATATTCTTCTTTCCTAATAAAATTTTTTCTNACTGGGTTACCNACAACATATGATGGAACTAGTAATTTTTTTGGAATATTTAATGTCTGATCAAAGGATAAAAGAACCATTTTACAATATTTTGATAGAAATTTATTAGCCCTACCTAAAATAATATTTTGTTCATGAATTACAGTTGGAGTTCTTAACAAATAAGCCGCAACTAGAGAAGGCAATGATACAAAGCCNCCAAAACCTAAGACTAAAGTTGGACGTAAAGTNANNATTATAAANCAAGATTTAATAACACTAATANNTAAATAATAAAAACTTTTAATATTTATTANAATANCACTTGAATTAAAATTTCTTACTGGCAAAACAATAATATCTATATTCAAATCTTTATTNATATATTTTTCTCCACGTTTATCAGANAGAAAGATAGGCTTAATACCCCTTGANATTAATTCANTAGCAACNGCAACTGCTGGAAAAACGTGCCCACCTGTTCCTCCAGTTACTATAATAACTTTATTCTTAATTGACTTTGACTGCATCAATGAGCACCTTCCATGGTAGAGTATGAAAATTTTGCACTCGCTCTTTTTCTCGTTAGAGCTAAAACCACACCTATTCCAAAAGATAGAGCTATCAAGCTAGATCCACCGTAACTAATGAATGGTAAAGTCATTCCTTTAGCNGGCAACAAACGCATATTTACTCCCATGTTTATTACAGCCTGAAGGCCAATCTGAGTTAATATTCCNGATGTAGCTAAATAAATAAAAGAATTAGTCTCATTAATAATTCTTGAAAAACCTCTAAGAACTAAAAAAGCAAATAAAATAATNATAATTAACACCAANATTATNCCAAATTCTTCACCTGCAACAGCAAANATNAAGTCNGCATGAGCATCAGGNAATATCTCTTTAACCACACCTTCCCCCGGACCAGTTCCAAGAAAGCCCCCATTATCAAAAGCATTTAAAGCNGTATCAACTTGATAAGAATCTCCACTGCTTGGATCAAGAAATCTATCAACCCTATTAGAAACGTGAGGAAAAAGTAGATACGAGNAAAAAGCACCCAACATACCAATTATTGAAAACAATATAACAAAATAAATTGATAGACCNGCAATGAACATTTGTACAAATATAACAGCGCTAATAAGAAGAGCCATCCCAACATCTGGCTGTAGAAAAAGAATAAATAGAATAATTGATGTAACAATCATTGTAATTGTATATCCTGGAAATGAACTATCTGAAGTTTTTTCTGATAACATCCAAGCCGTAAAAATTACTAATGTAGGTTTAATAAACTCTGATGGTTGCAAAAGAAAACTATTAAACTGAAGCCATCTTTGTGCGCCTTTTGTTTCATAACCAATAAATAAAGTAAATAAAAATAGAAGAAAAAANAAACAAAGANANGCTATNCCTATCCTTCTAATCCATAAAGGAGACAANAGCGATACAGATAACATTATTGCTACGGCGGGAAAGATAAAATATAGTTGNCTTCTAACAAAATGGAATGAATCAAGACCAATCCTATCAGCTACTGATGGACTTGAAGCCATAATNAGAACNACNCCAATAAACATAAGACCAAAAACAGCNANAAGAAAAAATTTATCTACTGTCCACCACCAATGACCAATTACACTTCTATCTGTTCTACCTACATTAAGCATCTAANTTACCTATATGTTTANAAACAATCTCTNTNAATTTTTCTCCTCTNGCNTCAAAATTTTNAAANTGATCNAANGANGAACANGCAGGAGANAAAAGNANNACAGNNTNNCTNNNTNNTCTNTTNTTAATTAAATNAATNGCTTTATNAATTGCATTTTCAAGTGAAACAACAAAACTAACTTCAACNTTANNTNTTANTTGTTCNGCAAAAATTTTNCCNGACTCACCTATTGTAAANACGTGNTCNACTCTATCNAAATANTNAAANAGATAATCTAATTTTTNTTCTTTNGNNCNNCCGCCNAANATCCAAAAAATTGANGAAAANGATTNTAATGCTTGAGCNGTNGCATAAATATTTGTTGCCTTNCTATCNTTAATATATTCAATATTNTTATCNTTATAAANAGANTCTAATCTNTGAGGNAAATTTNTGAANTTTNTAAANGANNATTCTATNTCATNATNNGATAANCCTAATTCTTTAGANACNACATATGCTGCTGCTGCATTTTGCCAATTATGNTTNCCTCGNAAATTNGGNATATNATTAATATCAATTTTTGTTTNNNAANANCTTGNATCAGATANTANTCCNNCCAAAACTGANACTCCNNAAGGAATTTTCTTTTTTGNAGANANNGGAATTATTGATTTATTNTTTTCNTTTAANTCATTAAATATTTTTTNTGAGTAGAAGTCATCTACACCAATCACTCCAATAGTATTTTTTTTCTTAGTATTAAATATTCTCTTTTTTATCCTATAGTAATTTTCAATTGATCCATGCCTATCTAGATGATCTGGTTGAATATTAAGTAATATTGCAATATCTAGATTGAGATTAGATAGTAAATCTAATTGATAAGAAGATATTTCTATGACATACGATCCATCTGATTCCATTTTATCCAAAGATAAAATTGGCGTACCTATATTCCCTCCAGTTTGAACCTTGATAGATCTATCTTTAAGAATTTGAGTAATTAAAGAAGTTGTTGTTGATTTTCCATTTGTTCCAGTAACTCCAATAATATTTGCAGAAATGTTAGAACTAAAAAAAATATCAATATCACCAATTACCTCACAACCAGCGTCCCTAGCCCTCTCTACTACCGGATGCGGCTTGGGGTAATTCAAGGGAATTCCTGGACTTAAAACCAGAGAGGAAATATCATTAAAGTCAAGTTTTCTTAGGTTAGATATAATTACATCAAAATTACTTAATTTTGAAAAAATTTTGGAGTCATCATCCCAAGCAAAAATATTTGCGCCAGCTTGTATTAGAGACTCAATTGCTGAAAGACCGCTTTTGCCTAAACCAAAAACAGCAACATTTTTCCCTTTATATTTATCTGCTACAATCATTACCTTAACTTCAATGTTGCAAGGCCAATCAGGGCCAAAATTACAGCAATTATCCAAAACCTAATTACAATAGTTGCTTCAGGCCAACCTTTTTGCTCATAATGATGATGCAATGGAGCCATTCTAAATACTCTCTTACCAGTTAATTTATAAGAAGTTACCTGAACAACAACAGAGACTGTTTCTAATACAAACAACCCACCAATAATAAGTAAAACTATCTCATGTTTTGTTACTACGCTTACTATACCAAGAGCACTTCCCATAGATAGACTGCCAGTATCACCCATAAATACACTTGCAGGGGGGGCATTGAACCAGAGAAACCCAAGTCCAGCTCCTACTAAAGCGCCACAAAAAACTGCTAACTCACCTGCTCCAGGCACTCCATGTATTTGTAGATAAGAAGAAAAAACAACATTACCAACTAAGTAGGCTATAAGGGCATAGGAAGAAGCAGCAATAATGACAGGAACAATGGCTAAACCATCTAAACCATCAGTTAAGTTAACTGCATTGGATGAACCAACAATAACAACTACCGCCATCGGTATAAAAAACCAACCTAAATT
>NZXH01000041.1 GCA_002701885.1 Rhodospirillaceae bacterium
TATTGCGGGTGCTCAATTAGGTCCAATAGGAAGAAATGAATCAAGAAAAACTGTTGTTTCTAGAATGTGTGAGCTTCTTAAACAAGCTAAAGATAAAAATTGTGATTTAGTTGTTTTTCCGGAACTTACTCTAACAACTTTTTTCCCTCGTTGGTATTTTGAAAATTTTTCTGAAGTAGATAATTTTTTTGAAACTAAGATGCCTAATGAGGATACTAGGCCTCTCTTTAAATTAGCTGAAAGGTTAGGATTAGCATTTTCATTTGGTTTTGCAGAACTAGTTAAAAATGGAAATGATACAAAAAGATTCAATTCTAGTATAGTTGTTGATAAAAAAGGTCAAATAAAATTAAAATACAGAAAAATACATCTGCCTGGCCATTCAGAGTTTGATGAAAGTAGATCATTTCAGCATTTAGAAAAGCGCTATTTTGATATTGGTGATTTAGGTTTTCCAGTATCAAGAATCATGAATGTAAATATGGGAATGTGTATTTGTAATGACAGAAGGTGGCCTGAAACTTATAGGGTTATGGGGCTTCAGGATGTTGAGCTAGTTATGTTAGGTTATAATACTCCTTTACAAAATCCTCCAGCTCCAGAACATGACCATTTGACATCTTTTCATAATCTTTTAAGTATGCAATCAGGTGCATATCAAAATGCAACTTGGGTTGTAGGTGTTGCTAAGGCAGGAGTAGAAGAGGGAGTACACCATCTAGGCCAAAGTTCAATTATTTCTCCCTCAGGGGAGATTGTTTCAATGGCTAGCACTTTACAAGATGAACTAATTACTGCAGCATGCGATTTCGATTTGTGTGCATCTTACAAAGAGACCTGGTTTGATTTTGAAAAGCATCGCCAGCCACAACATTATAAATTAATTACTGATAGAATTGGAGCAATTCCGCCAGAAAAATGATTAATTATATTTTCATTTTTTAAAGATATTTTTTTTTCTTTTACAAAACATTAAATTCAATACAAAATAAATAAAAATTGAATAAGCTTATGATAAGCCTAAAAACTCATGAGTAAAGGGTTATGGAAGAAAATATTTCAAAAATTAAAATTGATGAAGTTCCTACTCAGGAAAGAGAAATTGTTCACTTGAAAGATACAATATCTGCATTGAGAGTAGAATTGGAAGAATTTCAGTTTGAAAAAGATAAGGCGGTTCAAGAAGCTCTGGCTTCAAAAAGTGGCGAGATAGACCAATTAAAAGTTACAGCTCAGGCGCTGAGAGATGAACTTGAAAACCTAAACTTCCAAAAAGATGAAGATGTTCAAAAAGCAAAAGCTGACTCGCAGGATGAGATAGGTCAACTTAAAAAAACCATTCAGGCTTTAAGGGATGAAATCGAAGAAGTTAGGTTTAATGGTGAAGCTAAAAATCAAGAGACTATTGCCTTATTTAATGATGAGATTAACCAACTAAAAAACACAATTCAGTCATTAAGAGATGAAATAGAAAATGAAAAATTTGAAAATCAGAAAAAATTACAAAAGAAAGAAGCCGATAGCGTTGCGGAAATTAATGTATTGAAAGAATCTGCACAAGCTTTACGTGATGAGTTAGATAAATTAAGTAAATAAGATAAATACTGATTATTTAATAATTAGAGTGAAATTATAATATATATGTTTTGAGGGGGGGGGAGAACTAAAAGAATGTTAGAAACAAAAACAAATAAGAAAAAAAGTGCTTCAAGGAGATTAAAAGATGCAGAGTTACTTCTGAAAGTTTCTAAACTTTGTGCTTCTCTTGATTCGTTAGATGAGGTTCTTGAGAATCTTGTTTTGATTACTTCTCAAGAAATTAAATGTGAACGAGCAACTCTTTTTTTAAATGACCCAGTGACAAATGAACTTTACTCTAGATTTGCCCAAGGCGATTTAACAAGAGAGATAAGGATATTAAATAATGTAGGAATCGCTGGACATGTTTTTTCAACTGGAGAAGGTCTAATTGTTCCAGATGCTTATAATGACCCAAGGTTCAATAAAGATGTTGATCAGCAAACAGGATTTAAAACATCTAATATCTTGTGTGCACCGGTGAGAACCGCTAAAGGAAATATTATTGGTGCAATGCAAGCATTGAATAAACAAGATGGCACCTTTGAAAATGACGATTTATATATGCTTGAGCAAATTACTATGCAGGCCGCAGTCGCTTTAGAGAGTAATATTTTTACTGAAAGGATGACTAAAAAAAGAGAACAGGAAATGAAATTTCTTGATTTAGTTGCTGATGTAACTGCTGAGTTAGATTTGGGTACTTTATTGCAAAGAGTAATGTCGGAAGCTACAAGAATGTTGAGTGCTGAGAGGTCTACACTTTTTTTAAATGATGAAAAAACAAATGAACTATTTTCAAGGATTGCTCAAGGTGATTCAGTTGGAGAAATAAGACTTCCAAATCATCTAGGTATTGCAGGCACAGTATTTACTTCAGGTAAAAGTGTTAATATTCCTCATGCATATGCGGACCTAAGGTTTAATCCATCTTTTGATAAACAGACTGGTTTTTTTACTAGGTCTATTTTGTGTGTTCCTATAACTAATAAAGATGGCAAGGTAATTGGCGTTACCCAAGCTTTGAATAAAAAAGGAGGTCCGTTTACTGAGGAAGATGAATCAAGGCTGAAAGCTTTTACTGCACAAGTGGCAATTGCTCTAGAGAATGCAAAATTATTTGATGATGTCCAGCAAATGAAAGAATATAACGATGCTGTTTTAGAAAGCATGACTAATGGTGTTGTTACTATTGATGATCAAGGAAAGATTGTTACTTGTAATAAAGCTGGTTTACAAATTTTTAGGGTAAACTCTAATGAAATAATTGAGAAAAATGCTGAGGAGTTTTTCTCTAATGAAAACTCAATTGTTATAGAAAGGTTAAAAGTAGTCAGGGAAGAACAACAAACAGATATTCTTATGGATGCAGCTCTTACATTTAATGACGAGCAGATTTCAGCAAACCTTACAGTAATGCCTTTACTTAGTTCTGATACTGACGGTGAGAAACTTGGTTTAATGCTGATGGTGGAGGATATTAGCAGTGAAAAAAGAATGAAATCTACAATGTCAAGGTATATGGACCCTGGAATAGCAGATCAACTTTTAAATGATAGTGGTGATGATATTATGGGAGGTGCCAATACTACAGCAACAGTTCTATTTTCAGATGTTAGGGGTTTTACGACATTAACAGAAGAGCTTGGAGCTCAAGGCACAGTTTCATTTCTTAATGAATATTTCACGGTAATGGTAGATTGCATTTCTAAAGAAGAAGGAATGTTAGATAAGTTTATAGGTGACGCAATCATGGCAGCTTTTGGTTTGCCAATCTCTCATGATGATGATGAGGATAGGGCTGTTAGAGCATCAATATCTATGATTTCAGAGCTATGGAAATGGAATAAAGTTAGGGAATCTAAGGGTTTAAAGCCAGCTGACATGGGTATAGGTTTAAATACTGACTTAGTCGTTTCAGGTAACATAGGTTCACCCAAGCGAATGGATTACACTTTGATTGGAGATGGAGTAAATCTAGCTGCACGTCTAGAAAGTGCGTGTAAGGCGTATTCTGCAAGGATATTAATAAGTGAAAATACTTTTAAAAAATTAAAGGGAACATATAGAGTTAGAGATGTTGACTTGGTGGTTGTTAAAGGTAAAACAGAGCCTGTCGGTGTGTATGAAGTCTTAGATTATCATGATGATACAACATTTCCAAATTTAATGGATGTTGTTAGTCATTTTAATGAAGGTATTAAACTATATAGGCAGGCTAATTGGTCTAAAGCAATAAATCAATTTGAAGAAGCAATAAAATTTAACCCAGATGATAATTTATCAAAAACTTATATTGAAAGGTGCAATCATCTTTCCTCTAATCCACCTGAAGGTGAGTGGAATGGTGTTTGGGTTATGACTACTAAATAGTTAAGCTTTTCTCAATGCCAAAATACCTGGGAGTTCTTTTCCGTCTAGCCACTCAAGAAAAGCTCCTCCAGCAGTAGAAAGGTATGAAAACTCATTCTTAACTTTTGCTTTAGTTAGGGCTGCGACTGTATCTCCTCCTCCTGCAACGCTTAATATTTTATTTTGTGATGTTAATTTTGCAACTTCTTGAGAAATTTTTGTGGTTGAAAAATCAAATGGTTCAAATTCAAAAGCACCAAGTGGGCCATTCCATAGAAGTGATTTAGATATTTTAATTTTAGAAATCAGATACGATATAGATTTTTCTCCAATATCAAAAATCATTTCATCATTGGGCACTTCTTTAACATCAAACATTTTAGTTTTTGAACCATGCTCAAGTCTATTTGCCGTTATAACATCAGAAGGTAAAATTAATTCGCATTTATTTTTTTTTGCTATTTTAATAATTTCTAAAGCATTTTTAATCATATTTTTTTCAGATAAACTATTTCCTATTTCAAAATTTTGTGCAGCTAGAAAAGTATTTGCCATTGCTCCACCTATTGCGATAGTGTCTGCTTTTTTTACAATATTAAGAAGGGTATTTATTTTTGTTGAAATTTTTGAGCCACCAATAATAACCATTAGGGGTCTTTTAGGAGTTTCAAGCACTTCACTGATTTTAGTTATCTCTTTTTGAAGGCCAACCCCAGCAAAGGACGGTAGAAATTTAGGTATGCTAACTATTGAGGAATGTTTTCTATGGCAGCATGAAAATGCTTCATTTACGAAAATATCACCTAATTTAGAAAGTTTTTTCGCAAAAGTAATATCATTCATCTCTTCTTCTTTATAAAATCTTAGATTTTCAAAAAGACAAATCTCTCCAAAATTTAATTCTTTAACAGTATTAATTGCTTCTTGGCCTATACAGTCATTTGAGAATTTAATATTTTGATTTCTAAGCTTATCACTAAGCGGTTTAAGAGTTCTTAAAAGTGAAAAATTTTTATCTATTTTTCCTAAAGGCCTACCAAGGTGAGAAATAATTATAACTTTACATTTTCGTTCTTGCAGTAGATTAATAGTTTCAAGAATTCTGTCTATTCTTAAATTATCAGTTACTTTATCTTTTTCAAATGGTAAATTTAAGTCCACACGTAGTAATACAGTTTTTTTTGAAATATTTGAGTTTGAAATAAAATTAATTCTAGATATATCCATCTTATTCTTTTTTACTCATTTCATTTATATAATATATAACATTTGTAATATCAGTTTCTTTTTTTAACCCAGCAAAAGCCATTTTTGTCCCTTTAATAAATTTTCTTGGGTTAATTAGGTATAAGGATAAATTTTCTTTATTCCAAATTATTTCTGAACTTTTCATTGACTTTGAGTATCTGTAGCCTTTTGCAGATCCTGCTTTTCTATCAATAACTTTGTAGAGGTTAGGCCCAACTCGGTGTTTTGCACCCGAAGCTATTGTATGGCAAGCTTTGCACTTTCTGTAAACTTTTTTTCCACTATCAAAGTCTTGGGCTGTTGATTGTAGCGGGATAAAAATTACGAGAAAAGAAAAAAATAAAACAAAAAATTTCAATTGAATGCTCCTAATAATAAGAATTTAATACTCATATATAAGTAAGAAATTAAACAAATATATCAAGATCCGCCTCTAATATTATGAACTTTGCTTTTTTTTGAAAAAGTTTCTCTAAAACTTCTAGTCATTGCTGAGAATTGTTCTGACCCTATTTCTCCATCTGAAGGGTACTCTTTTTTCGAATGAGAAATATTTAATTCCAATAATGTTTCTAAATATTTATACCCATAAGTCATGGGATTGATCACAGGTACAATAGAATTTTCAGATATTTCTTTAGATATTGGTGACATACACGTGCATCCAAGTAAAATAGTATCAGCCCCATCCTCATTTATTGCTTTTTCACATTCAATTATTATTCTTTCCTTTTGGGTTAACTCACCTTTCCGCATGTCAGTGACAAAGTTTTCTTCTTCAGATAAAGTTTCTAATTCATGATTTTCACTTATACATCTTATAGATGCACATTTATTTCTTAATTGGTAGAGATTCAATAGATTTTCATATATAAATTTTAGCTTTGGGGGCCATATTGAAACAATAGAAAACTTTGTACCTAGTTGCATAGCGGCGTGCATTGAAGATTGCCCTGCCCCAACTACAGGAATACAAAGTGCGGACCTTAAAGAATTTAGACCATAATCTCCGACTGTATTTATAAAAATACCATCAAAATTATTTTTTGAAGCTCTAAGGCCAGCTTCAACAATAGCTATTTCAGAAATTTGTCTATTGATTTCGTTAACTGGAAAAGACGGTAAATCTGTTTCAATAAGTTTAGCTTCAAAACCTGAGCTAATTATTTCTAGAATTTCATTAGGAGGTTTGTCGTTTCCCGAAATTCTAAAACCGGTACCAATAACTGCAATTTTCTTCATAAAGTTCCTTATTTTTTGGGTATATAAATTAATCTATTCAACCGATCCGTCAAGTTTATTAAGTTGTTTTGATAAAGATTGTATATATTCATAATTCTCTAATCTTGATGCCCAGTTCTCAGGTATTGACTCGTAACCAAGATATGCACCAGATAAATTACCTGTAATAGCACCTAAAGTATCTTGATCACCTCCATTTAAAATGGCACAAAATAAACTATTCTTAAATGATTTCTTATTTTTTAAAAAAGAGTAAATTGCAAACGGAATAGTTTCATCTACTCGTTGGGATAACTTAAGTTCTTTTGCGGCATCTTTAGGGCTTTTATCTTCTGCAATTAACTCCATGACTTTAAGAAGCTTATTTCTAATTTCTTTTGACTTTGAGAACTTAACCATACCAATAATAAAATCATGAAGTGGAAAATTTTCTTCAGGATTAAGATTAACTAACTTTCCAATTGCATATGATAAAAGGCAGGCTCCATCTACTCCCATTGGGTGGGAGTGAGTTACCTTAGCAGATATTTCTGATATCTCTCTTAATTTAGAAGAATTTCTATACAGTGCACCTAGAGGAGCAATTCTCATTGCCGCTCCATTTCCGAACGAACCCATTCCATCGTATAGCTGTTGTGCGGCTTTAGAATAGGTTATGTCTAATTTCTTTACTTTAGCAAAAATAGCAGGAGTGCTTGGGCTATAAGACCTCCATGGTTCTTTAGAATAGTTTTTTTGAAACTTTTCACCAATTGATTTTTCGTTTACAGCTTTATCCTGTATAATTGCCTCAGCTAGGCCAATACTCATCGCTGTATCATCAGTATATCTAAGTGTGTCACCCTCATTTAACCAGTCTTGTAGACTTTCTTCAGCTATATGAACTGCGGCAAGCTCTCCTATGGAATCCCCTACTGCTCCACCGATTAATACGCCTAAAAATTTTTTTTCAAATGACATATTTATGCTATCCTTCAGTATCTAAGCAAAAAAAATACATAAATTCGTAATATATTTATAATCTTTTATATCAGGGGTTGGTTTAATCTATAAGCTAGTTTAGATTATTACAATGATAATTAAACATTCTTCATCAACTATTTTTTTATCTGAAGCGCAAAAGAGATATCTTGAGAGAGGGTTGAGCCAACCTGGAGGTAAACTGCCAATTTTTAATGAAGACGGAAGTAAAATAAGTGAGAAGACAATAAGATCTTGTATAGAAAAGGGTTATGCAAAGCCTTGGTTTAAAAACCCAATAAAGCCAGATTGGGTAATATGTAAATTAACAGATAGGGGAAAAGATATTCTTAATTCCTAATTATAGAAAAATAATCTTTTTTTCTTATTAACATTATAGAATGTAATTAAAAATATTTATTTTTTCGAGGGAGGTGAAAATGAGTATTTCAAAAATTTCTGTTGTTATTATTGGAGCAGGTCCTGCGGGTTTTTATGCTGCTGATGCTTTAATAAAAAAAAAATTAAATTGTGAAATCGATATAATTGATTTTCTACCAACACCTTATGGTCTAATTAGGGCTGGGGTTGCCCCAGATCATCAGACTACGAAAAAAGTTACCAAATCATTTGAAAAAGTTGCTTTGAATGAGTCGTGTAATTTTTTTGGGAATGTTCATTTAGGAAATGATATTTCAATAGAAGAGTTAAAAACAATTTATGATGTATTGATTATAGCTACTGGGGCAGACTCAGATAGTGATTTAAATATCCCTGGCTCTAAACTTAAAGGTGTTATTGGTTCGGCTTCTTTTGTTGGTTGGTATAATGCTCATCCTAATTTTATAGAACTGAATCCAGATTTAAATACAGAAAAAGTTGTAATTATTGGGAATGGAAATGTTGCCATTGATATAGCTAGGGTTCTTGTAAAAAATCGAAAAGAAATGGCTGAATCTGATATTCCCGAATACGCGCTAAGTACAATTGAAAATTCTCCGATTAGTGATGTCTATGTTTTTGGAAGAAGAGGGCCAATAGAGGCTAAGTTTACGAATGTAGAGTTACGTGAAATGGGTGAGTTGATTGACGCAATTCCTATTGTGGATTCAGAACAGTTACCATCAAGTGTAGGTTTGCTTAATGACGCTAGAGATCAAAGGTTAAAAGAAAAAAATTTAAAGACATTACATGAGTTTTCATCAAATAAATTAACTGATGCTGAAAAAAGAGTTCATTTTCCTTTTTGGCATAAACCTGTGAAGATTATAGGTGATTCTAAAGTTGAGGCTATTCAAATGGAAAAAACAATACTAAAAGATGGTAAAATAGAGTCCACTGGTGAGCATATTGAAATTGAATGTGGGCTAGTTATACCTGCTATAGGTTATCGATCTATACCTGTAAAAGGGCTACCTTTTAATAATGAAAATTATGTACTTGTTAACACTGATGGAAGAGTTGAAGAGGGTGTATACACTGTTGGGTGGATAAAACGTGGGCCTAGTGGTGTAATATCAACTAATCGACCTGATGGCACTTTAGTTGCTGATCATATAGAAAATGATTTTCCAAATGGGGGTATAAAATCTGGTAGAGAGGCTTTAATTGAAAGTTTAGAGAAAAAAAATATAAAATATGTTAGTTTTGATGGATGGAAATTAATAGAGAAAGCTGAGGTTTCTGGGGCAATTGAGCCTGCACCAAGGAAAAAAATTGAGAAAATTGATGATATGTTGGATGTTGTATTTTACAAATAATATTAAAGTTTTATTATTCATATGGAATTTTATTGTTCATAGGAAATTTAATTAAAAAAAATAATTTTTTAATTTATTCTTGAATTTTTCAAAGAGTATTAATTTTTTTGAGGAAAAATATAGATGGTAAATAGTGAAGAAATTATTCAAGAGAAGAATTTATCAAAAGAATTTCTAGACTCGGTAGTAATAAGATTTGCGGGAGATTCAGGTGATGGGATGCAGCTTACGGGAGGACAATTTACTAATGCTAGTGCAGTAGCAGGCAATGATTTAAGTACATTCCCAGACTTTCCTGCTGAGATTAGAGCTCCAGTAGGGACTACTTTTGGGGTTTCCTCATTTCAAATTCATTTTGGCCAAAAAAAGATTTTAACTGCAGGGGATGAATTAGATGTTTTGGTTGCAATGAATCCTGCTGCATTAATGGTTGAGAAATCAAGCCTTAAAAAGGGTGGATTAATTATTTTAGATACTGGTTCATTTTCAGATAGAAATATTAAAAGAGCAGGTTTTGAAACTAATCCGTTAGATGATGATTCTTTGGAAGGTTTTAGTCTTTTAAAAATTGATATATCTGCTTTAACAATGGAGTGTGTAAAAGAGTTTGGTTTAGGTAAAAAAGATTCTCTTAGGTGTAAAAATTTTTGGACTTTAGGTCTTGTTTATTGGATGTATGCCAGAAGTAGAAAGGAGACTACTGAGTGGCTTCAAAAAAAATTTTCTAAATTACCTGATCTTGCCCAAGCAAATATTGCTGCTTTAAATGCTGGTCATGCTTTTGGCGAAACAGCTGAAATTTCAGGTGATGTTGCGAAGTATAATGTTCCTCCTGCGAAAGTTGAGTCTGGTGTTTATAGAAATATTTCTGGTGCTGAGGCTTTGGCTTGGGGTTTAGTAACAGGAGCCCAAAAATGTAACTTAAATATCTTTTTTGGGTCATATCCTATTACCCCTGCATCGCCTTTATTACATATCTTATCAAATCTGAAGTCTTTGTCAGTTACTACATTTCAAGCTGAAGACGAAATTGCAGCTATATGTTCTGCGATTGGTGCTTCTTATGCAGGCTCTCTCGGAATTACATCAAGTTCTGGCCCCGGTATAGCTTTAAAAGGTGAAGCAATCGGTTTAGCAATTAGCACTGAACTTCCACTTATTATTGTTAATTCTCAAAGGGCTGGCCCTTCAACTGGATTGCCAACAAAGACTGAGCAATCTGACTTATACCAAGCTGTTTATGGAAGAAACGCAGATGCCCCTTTGGTTGTTATAGCTTCAAGATCTCCTGGGCATTGTTTTGAAGTAAGTATTGAGGCTGTTAGGCTTGCAGTAAAGTTTATGACCCCTGTAATGCTTTTAACGGACGGCTACTTAAGCAATTCATCTGAGCCATGGCTTATACCTGATGCCAATAAAATAAAAGAATTTCCAGTAAATCATGCAACAGAATCAAACGGTTTCCATCCTTTCTTAAGAAACAAAGAAACACTCGCAAGAAATTGGGCTATACCCGGTACTCCTGGTTTGGAGCATAGAATTGGTGGAATTGAGAAGTCATATGATAGTGGTCATATTTCATACGACTCAGATAATCATCAGAAAATGACTGATGCAAGAATTAATAAAATTAAAGGAATAAGTAAATATATTCCTTTGCAAGAATTTGAAGAGGGCAATGAAAATGATGATATTGTAGTTGTTGGTTGGGGTTCGACTTATGGACCAATAAATAGAGCGGTATCAAAACTTAGAGATGATGGTGTGTCTGTAGCTCAGATACACATAACTTATATCTCTCCTTTTCCACAAAATCTCGGAGAAATTTTATCTAAATTTAAAAATATTCTTGTTCCAGAAATGAATGCTGGTCAATTAGTGAATATTTTACGTTCAGAATATTTAGTTCCGGCAGAAGGCTTTAACAAAGTAGAAGGAAAGCCATTCAAAATATCAGAAATTGAGGATGCTATTAAAGCAAAATTGAAAGGTTAATTATGAACATAAACCCTGAAAAACTAAAAGCTAGTGATTTTGCAACTGATCAAGAAGTTAGATGGTGTCCTGGTTGTGGGGATTACGCTATTTTGAAGGCTCTCCAGAGAACAATGCCTGATTTGGGAGTTAGTAAGGAAAATACAGTTTTTGTATCTGGTATAGGTTGTGCTGCTAGATTCCCTTATTATATGTCAACTTATGGTTTTCATACTATACACGGTCGTGCACCTGCTTTCGCTACAGGTATAAAGATTGCTAATCCAAACCTTGATGTTTGGGTAGTGGGTGGAGATGGTGATATGTTATCAATTGGAGGAAATCATCTTATTCATGTTTTGAGAAGAAACATTAACTTACAATTGCTGATATTTAATAATGAGATATATGGCTTAACCAAAGGACAGTACTCACCTACATCTCGAATTGGTACTCGATCCCCATCTACACCAACTGGCTCACTTGAAAAACCTATTTCGGCAATTCAGCTTGCACTTGGTGCTGGTGCAAGGTTTGTTGCTCGTTCGCTTGATACAGATCAGAAACATCTACCAATGGTTTTNTCAAGGGCNCATGAACATAAAGGAACATCACTNGTCGAAATTTTTCAAAATTGTATTGTTTATAATGATGGTGTTTTTGATAATTTCACAGCTAAAGATGTAGCTGCTGAAAGACAAATAAAGTTAGAGAATGGTAAACCATTAATATATGGAAAAGATAGAAATAAAGGTTTAATGCTTAGTGATAATTCATTTAAATTAGTTTCGGTGGATTTGGGTGATAAATATAGTGAGTCTGACTTACTGATTCATAATGAAAAAGATAGAACCTTAGCAACTCTTTTAGCAAGCATGGAGTCCCCGGACCTCCCAGTAGCTGTCGGAGTTATTTTTTGTGACCCAGGAAGTACATATGATAATTTAGTATTGGACCAAGAAAAGCAAGCTAAAGCAATCCAACCTAACTTAAAAATTAATGATATTCTAAATTCTGGATATACATGGAAGGTCTAAAGTTCTTTAAACAAAATTTGTTTTGAATTTTTTTTTATTTATGAGATAATTATAACAGTTTTTTTTGGGAGATAATTATGGAGAAATCAGATTTAACACCTAGAGAATATTACTTAAATGTTAAGTCTAATCCAAATAGGGCTAAGTTTGGTTTTGGTGAAAGACCGATCTTAGTTAATGTTGATCTTCAAAAAGCGTATACAAGAACTGATCTTTTCAAAACTGCTTATGAAACCGATCCAAAACAGTTAGATTTTATAAGTAATTTATCAATTTTATGCAGGAATAAGGGCATTCCAGTCGTTTGGACTAATGTGGGCTATCTAGATTCTGGAGAAGACGCAGGTGTATGGGGAACTAGAACAGATACACCGGATAGTCTTCAGAATATAAAAATTGGCAGCGAGAGAAATGAGCTTGATGATAGGCTAAATATTGATAGAGACAGAGATATTTTTTATCTCAAAAGAATGCCATCAGCATTCTTTGAAACACCTCTTCAATCTCTTTGTGTTTGGCATAAGGTAGATACAGTAATTATAACTGGAGGTTCAACTTCTGGATGTATAAGGGCAACTTGTGTAGATTCTCTTTCTAGGGGGTACAAAACTATTATCCCTGAGGAGTGCGTTGCTGATAAGCATGAAATCCCACATTTTTCAAATTTGGTTGATATGCAATTAAAGTATGGTGATGTAGAAACTTATGAGGTAGTTAAAAACTATCTTGAAGAATTGTAGAAGTTCATTATTTTTTTGAAAATATATTTATAGGAAATTTCCTTTGAAAAAAGATCTAAAGCTATACGATTACTTGCCTTGGGACCAAAGGCCAAAATTGAGGTGGCCAAATGGTGCCAAGTTAGCTTTTTGGGTTGCTCCTAATATTGAATATTATGAAATTGACCCGCCAAGTAATCCTCTAAGGACTCCTTGGGCTAAACCCGTACCAGATATAGTTCCTTATTCTGAACGTGATCACGGGAATAGAGTTGGTCACTGGAGGATGATGGAGGTGATGGATAAGTATGGAGTACGAGGATCAATATCATTAAGTGTAGCTCTTCTTGATCATCACCCAGAAATTATTGAGGCTTGTAAAGAAAGAGATTGGGAGTTTTTTTCTCATGGTATTTATAATACTAGATATTCTTATACAATGACTGAAGAACAAGAATTGAAAATTATTAATGACTCTATTGAAAATGTTGAAAAGCATACTAGCCAAAGAATCGCAGGTTATTTAGCTCCAGCACTTACACATACAGAAAATACAATGGATCTATTAGCTGAGAAAGAAATCCTTTATACTTGTGATTTATTTATTGATGACCAGCCGTTTCCTGTAAATGTGAGAAAAGGAAAATTTATTTCTATACCATATTCTTTAGAAATGAATGATATAATTGTTTATAATTCATATATGATGCCTCCTAGGCATTATGCAAATATGCTAAAAGCAAACTTTGATAGGTTATTATTAGACGGAGAAACAACTGGAACAGTAATGTGTATCCCTCTTCATGCATATGCAGTAGCGCAAGGCCATCGGTTGGCAGCTTTTGATGATGCTCTCAAATATATTACTTCACATAAAGATGTCTGGGTCGCTACTGGAAAAGAAATAGCTGAATATTTTTATGAAAATTATTATGATAAATATTTAGAAGAGATAGATACGTTTAAAAATAGATATAAGAGATAAAATATTATGGCCAGACCACCAATTGAAGAAAAAGAAAATAATGGTAAATTATTAACTGATGACTATTTCGTATACCCTCATAGATCTTATGGGATGGATCATGAAAGATATCAATGGTCTTTGTTAAAAGATAGGAAACCTGTTAAATGGCCTTCTGATAAAAAAATAGCTTTATGGATTAATGTTGCATTAGAATTTTTTCCTTTGAATATGCCTTCTAAACCTTTTAAAGCCTTAGGTGGAACCGTTACTTCTTATCCAGATCTTAGGCATTTCACTTTAAGAGACTATGGAAACCGGATAGGGTTTTTTAGAGTTTCAAATGCAATAAAATCTGCAGGTTTCAAAAATGTAACAGTCGCATTTAACTCTGAGGTAGCTCAAAGATACCCATACCTAGTAGATCATGTTAATGAAAAAGACTGGGAAATCATTGGTCATGGAATAAATATGTCTCACTTAAGTTATACAGGTTTAGGTTACGAGCAAGAAGAGGAGAATATTAGTATAGCTATAGACTCCTTGGAAAAAATTTCTAATAAAAAATTAAGAGGGTGGTGGTCTCCTGCTAGATCTGAATCTTGGGATACTCCGGATATAATAGCAAAAAAAGGTATTGAGTATTTTTGTGACTGGATAAATGATGATATGCCATATCAATTTAATACTACTAATGGAGTTATGATAGCTATGCCTCACCAACATTGGATAAGTGATGCAATGTGTTATTTGCACTATAAACATAAAGAGCAAGATTTTATTGATCAGGCAAAAGATCAATTTAATTTTCTTTTACAAGAAACTAAGAAACAAGGTGGTAGAATAATGGCTATAACTATACATCCTTGGGCGTCTGGCCAACNTCATAGAATTAAAGCCCTTGAAGATGTGCTTAATTTTTTTTCTGAAAGTAATGATGTTTGGAATGCTAGTGGTTATGAAATAATGAAGCATTGGAAAGAACAGCAGTAATTGAAAATTGAGAAAAAACCCTACTAACGAAATAATCCAGAGAATTTTGTCAAACTTAGATGCTGATTCCAAAAATAACCAGACACAATTAAAAAAATATTTTTCAACAAATTTAGAAGTTTATGGAATTCGCACACCAAAACAGCGAAACTTTATAAAAGAAGGTTACACTTGGTCCGAAAAAAATTTAGATTATCAAATTCAGGTTTGGGATGAAGTGTGGAATTGTGGGAGTTCAATTGAAGAACTCTCCCAGCCATTATTCTGGCTTCAGTCCATAAAAAATGATAAAGAGGTATTTAAATTATGGAGAATTATTAAAAAATGGGTAATTCGTTTAGATAATTGGGTTCACTCTGACTCCTTGTCACATTCTTATAGTAGGTGTTTGGAATTTGACCAGAATAAAGTATACCCACAGCTTGAAAAATGGAATAATTACAATTGTTCCTGGGCAAGAAGGCAGTCGATTGTAAGTCTACTTTATTATTCTAGGTTGAGATTAAAACCAATAAGTTCAAAAAAAATATTTCCTCTTGTTGAAAATTTAATTTTTGATGAGGATCATTTCGTGCAGAGAGGTTTAGGCTGGACTTTGAGAGAAGCCTATAATATTTATCCAAATGTAACGTATAAATTTATTAAAAAGAATATAAGAAACTTTAGTTCAATAGCTTACGTTACCTCAACAGAAAAAATTAATTATTTTGACAAGGAACAACTTAAAAATTTAAGAGTAAAATCTAACTTAAGAGGATTAATTGTCTAAACTTTTGAAATTAAATTTTTTGAAAACTTTGTTTCTGGTTTCTTTTATATTAATAATAATTACTAGCTGTTCTAAATTAGAGAGCAAAAAAGAATTTATTTTTAAAGATAGATTGGATGCAAATATTATTTTTGGCGCAATAGAATCTTTAAATCCTTTAATTATTTCGGGAGTTGAATTTAGAATAAATAGAGATAAAGTTTTTAAAAAAAATAATGAACTAAATTTTTATAAAAATTTTAAGAAGGGCTATAATGTGGTTGCTAATTATTCCAACCAAAATGGTTCACTGGAAATAACCTCAATTAAGTCAGATTTTATTCTTATCGCTCCAGTCAGTTTTGTTTCCACTAATGAACTTATAGTTTTAAATCAGAGAGTAGTCATTACTGAAAATATATCTAAAGAAGTTTCAAAAATTTTACCTGGGCATTGGGTTAAAATTTCAGGCTTATATGAAAAAGAAGGTAGAATTATAGCTAGTTATTTAGAATTAATACCCAGTCAGCCATTTGGTTATATAAAAGGCAAGGTTTCTCAAATAGAGAAAGGTATTATATCAATAGGTAAACAAAAATTTAAAATTAGATCTCCTTTTATTTCTACAACAAGTGGGGATATAGTAAATGTAGTGTTTACAAAAGATGATAATTTATATCGTGTTTTCAAAGTTGAAAACTTATCGAATCAATACTTACATTTAGCTAACCATAATATAATTATCGAAGGGTTTGTATTTGAAGGGGATGACCAAAAGATGAGGTTGTCTGGCTATCCATTTGTAATTTATAATTCAAATGATTTAACCTTAGGAGAAAAGGTTCAAATTAAAGGTAAAATTTTACCAGGGTCAATTATTGAAAATTAATTATATTTCTCTTGGTCTATTATTTCCAACCTGCAAATACAAACCACTTACCTTTAGGGTTCTCATTGTAATTGTTTTTATCTGTAGGACAAATCAAGGGAGCAAAAGTTTCTATAATATTGTCTTTTTTAAAACCAGCTTTAAGCGCNACTGATTGCAAATCCATATCGTGCATAGGACCCCAGAATGGTTCATTATTATTATGAGTGTCCCAGTCTCCCATTAGTTGATCAAATGGATCATTTATTTTTTCAAAGGGAGGTTGTTCCACGTGTATCATGATTCCACCCTTTTTTAATAATCTATATGCTTCGGAGACAATCTTATGTACTGCCTTATACGATGTTTCGTGAAGAAACATTGTGGAGACAATCATATCAAAGGAAGATTTTTTGAAATTAGTTTTTTCTGCATTTTGCTGAGAGAAGTTGATCTTGTAGCCCAGGCTTTCGGCTCGTCTATGTGCATATCTAAGAACAGGTTCTCCAATATCGATTCCAAAAACCTCACAAGATGGCCAAGCATCTTTATAGGGAAGTGTATTATGGCCAACGGTGCACCCTTCATCGAGTACTTTTTCTGGTCTAAAATTTGGGTAATTTTTTTTAAGCCAATTAATTACTGCATAAGCAGCACCATTATTATATTTTCCAAGCATATTTCCTGTACTTAAGTACAATCCTCCACAATCGTACATAGCTCCACCTGCTACTTCGTTTTTGTTAAAAACTGAGTAATAGCTACCCGGCATCCAATGCATATCTAGACTCTTTTGGTATTTTGGGCTTTCAAATTTTGGGTCTAACTGTATTTTTCCTATATCTGTTTTTCGAGGTTTAGCTAATTTAATTAAATTATCTAATTGTCTATTAACTATTTTTCTTCTTTCTGAATAGGTGTTTTCTTGAGCAAAAACTCTTAAATGGCTCCATGTTTTAAAATAATAATCTGTAAGCATAGCTTTTCTTACTTCATGTCTATTTTTTGGTGCTCTTTTATTATCGGACTTGAATTTCTTCTTTATTTTTTTTTCATAGATATCTTTATGATTAGGCACCATATCATTTCTTAGGTACATGAAAAAATTAGCCATAAAATCAAGGCGAGCTATTTCATCATGAGTTGTTTCAACTAACATCTCATGTTTTCCATAGTCACGCCAGCGGTTTGGTAAAGGTTGTGGTTTCATATTATTACCTGAAAATTGATGTTTATATTATTATTACCAGAATATTTATAAAATATTATTAATGCAATAGAATCTTTTTTATTCTGGTTTAAATTTTTCACCTCTATCTGGCCCAAAAAGGCAATCACATTCTCTTTCAAAAAATAATGCACCAAGAATGGTAATAGTTGTTCCAATTACCATAGTATTTCTATTTAGTGAGTTCTGAGATTTATAGAAATTGATACATTTAGAAAATTGAGGATTATTCTCTGAAATTCCTTGGCTTATGCAAATTTCTGAGGGATTAGGTCCTTGTCCAAAAGCTCTAGGAATTACACTCATTTTAGAACTACATCCGGAAGCAATACATAGCAATACAACTAATGTAAATATTTTTAACTTATTACTCATAATTTTTTTCTTATTTTTTTAACGGAGATGAATCGTATTTTTTCCCAATATCTATAATTTCATTTGTACCTAAAAGTTCATTGAGTTGGTTAAAGTCAAGCATTTTTGAATAGAAAGGTTCATTTGATCCATGTTTTTTTAACGAATTAAAATATTCAAGTGCCATATGTGTAAATGCTCTAATTAAACCACCAGGAAAAATTACAATAGAATAACCAATTGATTGTAATTCAGATGCATTTTTCAAAGGAGTTGATCCGCCTTCAACCATGTTAGCGAGTAGAGGTATTTTTTTATTAAAGATTTTTGGGATATCCTGCTGTTGTTTTTGATTTTCTGGTGCTTCAATAAATAAGATATCTGCTCCTGCATTCATATAATGATTTCCCCTCTCTACAGCCGAATCAAAGCCTTCCACTGCAATTGAGTCTGTTCTGGCAATGATTAAAAAGTCTTCATTTTGCCGGGTGTCAACTGCTGCTTTAATTTTTCCGACCATTTCAGAAGTTGATACAAGAGATTTACCTTTTAAATGTCCGCATCTTTTTGGTAATGTTTGATCTTCTAATTGGATTGCGTTTGCTCCAGCCATCTCAAATAGTTTGACAGTTCTAATCACATTTAACGCATTTCCAAATCCTGTATCACCATCTACTATGAGTGGTATATTAGTTCTCTCTTTAATCAAACTTATTGTATTCGAGACTTCTGTCATAGAGACAAGGCCAATATCAGGTCTTCCAAGGCGAGTATAAGAAATTGATGCTCCTGTAAGGTATGCAGCTTCAAAACCAGTATGGCTAATTAACATTGCTGAAAATGCATCGTAGCATCCTGGTGCTAAGATGATTTGATTATCTAATAATTGGTTTTTTAAACTTTTATATTTTTTTTTGTTTTGTTCTAGGGTGTTCAATTGTCTTTCCTAAATCTTAGCGTTTTTATGGAGTTAGTATTTATCTTATTTTTCAATTCTTCAAGAAGTCCGCCCGCATTAACTATTTTAAGTAGGTGCTCAGGAACTGAATCAGTATTATAGACACTTTTTTGAGTTAAGTTAATTATACTACCTTCCTTTGGGTTTATTTCAAGGATATCTAGAGGTCTTATTTTTGAGTAATCTCTACATATTAGTGGAGTTAGACCAAGATTAAATGCATTTCTATAAAAAATCCTAGCAAAGCTTTTTGCAATGACGTATCTCACGCCTAAAATTACTAAACTAGCGGCTGCTTGCTCTCTTGAAGACCCAACTCCAAAATTTTTTCCTCCAACCACTATATCTCCTGGCTTTACTTTATTTACAAAATCAGGGTCAATAGATTCTAAACAATGTTTTGACATTTCTTCTGGTGAATACTTTAAATAAGCTCCAGGAGCAAGAATATCAGTATTTATATCATCCCCGTAAACAAAAGCTCTGCCTTTTTTTAAATTTTCTAGGACATTTCTATTCATTTAATATCAACTTCAAATTCAAACAATTTCTCTTGGATCAACTATTTTTCCTGCTATGGCTGCTGCTGCAACTGTATATGGAGATCCAAGATAAACTTCTGCGTCTTGATCTCCCATTCTTCCTTTAAAGTTTCTATTTGTGGTAGAGATACATACTTCTTTTTCTGATAGCACTCCTGCTCCCAGTCCAGCGCATGCTCCGCAACCAGATGGTAATAAAAGTGCACCCGCTTGAGTAAGAGTTTCTAATGTTCCATCTGCTGCTGCTGCTGCGGTTATTTTTACAGACGATGGAGCTACTAACAATCTAGTATTTTTTGAGCAGTTTTTCCCTTTTAAAACTTTTGCAGCCATATGTAGGTCTTCAAGTTTAGCACCCGTACAAGCTCCTATATAAGCTTGGTCTATTTTTATCCCATTAAAATTACTCAGGTTTCTACTATTTGCAGGGCTGTGAGGTGCTGCTATTTGAGGTTCCAGAGAATTTGCATCAAATTTTTCAACAGAGGAATAATTAGCGTTTTCATCAGAAGCTAAATTAATATCTATTTTTTGGAAATTTTTGGATGATAAAAAATCTAATGTAGTGCTATCAGGTGCTATTATTCCCGTCTTAGCGCCGACCTCTGCTGTCATATTTGTTAAAACCATTCGTTCATCCATTGATAGGTTTTTTACTGTTTCCCCAGTGAATTCACAAACCATATAGTCAGCACCCAGTAAACCTATTCTCCCGCATAGTGCAAGCATCATATCTTTTGCTGTAACAAAATCATTCAATTTTCCGGTCCAATCAACTTGCATTGTTTCAGGAACCCTTATCCATATTTCTCCAGTTGCTAGAACTGCTGTCATATCAGTTGCACCAACTCCAATCATAAATGCTCCAAATGCGCCTCCAGTAGGCGAATGTGAATCTCCTCCAACACAAAATAGACCAGGTTTTAAATGTCCTCTTTCAGGTAGAACAATATGACATATACCTTGTAAGTCATAAAAGTGTTGAATTTTCTCTTCTTTTACCCAATCACGAGTAATTTTGAGAATGTTAGCTGATACTGAATCGACTGCAGGTACGTAATGATCACTGATAACAACCACTTTTGATGGATCCCAAACATTTAATCCTAATTCCTTTAACCTTGGCCCTTGTCTACGAGGGCCTGAAGAATCATGAATCATAGCTATATCAACTGAACAAGTTACTATTGATCCTGGTTTAACAGAATTTACACCGGCCGATCTAGCTATAATTTTCTCTGAAATTGTCATTCCCATTAAAATTACTCCTACTAAAAATCTAATACATAATATAAAATTTAGCAAAATATTATAAGTTGCAAAATGAGCCTATTTGGCTCTATTTATAAAAAGGGAAATAAGTGAACGAAAATCGTTACTTTTCATGGCGAATAGGGGTTGCATTGCTAATTTCAGGGGCTACCTCTTCATTAGTAATAGCTATGTCCCTATGGTGGTATTTTGCTATAGGTAAAGAATGGTTGTCTGAAATAGGACTTTCTATTCTAATTCTACCAGCAATGGTAATATTAATGATAGCAATATGTTTTTTTTGGTTTTGGGTTTTTTCTTCTTTAGCTACATTGTTGGGCGCTGATGAAGAGTAAATTTATTTATTTTAGGTCTGTTTATGAAGAATAATATAGATCATCTGAGTCAAGAATCTGCTTCTGTTTATAAATATCTAAAATTAATGGAAAATAGAAAGTTAGATGAGGCAAAAAAGATGCTTTCCAATGATTTTACAATGATATTTCCAGGTTCTATGAGTTTCAGAAATTTGGATGAGCTTGTAGACTATGGAAAAAAAAGGCAAATTTCTGTTTTCAAAACTTTTGAATCTTTTGAAGAAATTAATAATTCTTCATCAAAAATAATTTATGTTAGAGGAAAGCTGTTTGGAATAACTGTTAAGGGAAAAGAATTCAATAATATTAGATATATTGACAAATTTATTGTTTCAGGTGAAAAATTTTTAAGGCAACAAGTTTGGAATGACTTTGCAAAAAAAAAATTAATAAATAGTAGATATTCTATGCCTAAAGAAAAGTTACCAAAAATTAAAAGAGAAAATATAGAGTTGCCTTTAAAGTCAGAAGTATTAGATTTCGTTTTTTCTTTAGATTTTAAGCAAAATAAATTACAAGATTTATTTTTAAAAGATAAATTTTTGGCAATTCTTCCGGGCAGTAAACTTCTAAATAGTAAGCATTTAATAGATTTTTTAGAAAGAGAAAAAACTTTATCAGAAAAGAATATATTTGATATTAATCTGATTGAAAATAATCAGTCTCATATTATATACTTAGATGGTTCAATTTCAGGTTTAAATATTGAAAGAAAAAAATATAGAAATATAAGGTTTATTGAGAGAATAGAATTCGATATTCTTTCTAATAAGATATTATCCTTTGAAGTTTGGGATGATCTATCTGAACATGGTTTTTGATATAAATTAAGTTGGTTTTGTTAATGAAAATTATAATAGGAATATCCGGAGCATCTGGTTCAATATTTGGGATACGTTTACTCGAGCTTTTGAGAGAATCAAAAAATGTTGAAACACATTTAATAGTTTCTAAGTGGGGGCAACAAACGCTTGAATATGAAACTGATTTTTCATTAACAGATGTTAAAAAATTAGCAGATTTTTACTACTCACAATCTGAAATGGGCGCAGCGATTTCTTCTGGGTCATTTATTACAGATGGAATGATTATTGCTCCCTGCTCAATGAGAACAGTTGCTGCAATTGCCAATGGAATTAGTGAAAATCTCATTCATAGAGCTGCAGATGTAATTATTAAGGAGAGAAGAAAGTTAGTTTTACTGCCTAGAGAAGCGCCTTTTTCTCAGATACATCTAGAAAATTTACTTAAACTGTCAAAATTAGGTGCGGTAATCCTGCCTCCCGGCCCGGCTTTTTATAATAAGCCAAAATCCATAGACGATATAGTTAACCACGTTGTTTTAAGGTCTTGTGATCAGTTAAATATAAACCTTGATATTGGAAGCCGATGGAACGGAAATATGAATTATAAAAACAGAAGAATTAATTCATAAATCTATAATGGGTTTATGGGGCAATTATCTTCTTTTTCGACAAGGTCATATACAAATAAAAATTTTGCCATTCCTGTTAGAATTCCTGCAGTTATACCAAGTTCAAAAATTTCAGCATCACTATAAAATTTTTTTAATTTAGAATATAAATTTCTATCTAGGTTGCCGTTCATATTTGTAATTACTATTTGATCTGCTAACTCCAAAATAGATTTATCTTTTTCATCAAAACAATCTGCATTTTCATTCATAATCATTTTAATTTGTTCTTCAGTTATACCAGATTCATGGGCTGCGACTCTATTTCCTTTATTACAAAAAGCGCAGCCATGTGTCATTGATAATCTTAATCTAAGTAGCTCTTTTGATCTTACATCTACTCTTCCACCATAAAATATTTTTCCATAGAAACTATCTTTGTACCAATCATAGATTTCTGGGGCATTGGCAGCAATTTCCATAAAGGTAGCGTCATCTCTAATATTAAGGGCTTTATTATAATCATTCTGAATATTTTCAGGCATTTGTTCTTTTGTAACACGAGTTAATGTAGGATTTGGCATTTTTACCTCTCAAAATTTTTTTCCTTATACTAACAGCTTTTCAATATTTCCCAAGATATTTTCAAAAAATAATTTTTCAATATTATTACTTTGTATAATTTGAGTCTGTTCGCCTCTAGGCGCTGTTTCAGAAGGTCTAGATTCTCGCGAAAAAATAACAAGTGTAGGGCATCCAGTTGCAGCTATAATATGCATAGGGCCTGTGTCATTTCCTATTGATATTATAGCATTTCTTCCCATGCTAGCGATTTGACCAATTGATGTTTTATCATTAAGATTTACTATTTTTTCGGAAGCACTTGAAATCTCATTAGTCACGTCTTGCTCATTTTTTGTTCCGATTAAAACTGGAATAATATCTTTCTCTAGAAGGTATTCCGATAGCTTAATATATTCTCTTTCAGGCCATCTTTTATTTTTTCTATGTGAAGAGCCACCTGGGACAATTAGTGCGTATTTTTTTGGTAAATTAAATAAGTTAATATCTTCTTTTAACCAAGAAATATCAATTTTAGGTACATCAGTTATTCCGGCAATATTAAGCTGTTCAATCTGCCTCTCAATAGTATGCAACTTGTCTCTCATGGGGTTTGTATGGCGATGTGAACAATTTTTTTCTATGCCAGACCATTCAGGTTTTGGATTATTTAAAAACCTAAAATATATGCTTGTTCTATCATTATGTTGAAAGTCATAAATTCTTGACCATTTTTTTTGGTTAAAAAATTTTCTTATTTTTAGCCACTCAATAAAATTAAACGCTTTAGGTTTATTATCTATATGAATTTTATCAAACCATCCAGTTTCCTTGGCTATTGATGCAAATGAAGAGGTAGTAAGAAGAGTAATTTTTGAATTCTTATGATGTTCTCTTATTGCTTTAAAGGGCCCAGTGCATAAAATAAAATCACCTAGAGCGCCTAATTTAATAACTAGTATATTTGAGTACTTATCATTCATAATAAAATCGTGTAATATCTATTGATACTTAATACCTATATTATAAATAAATTAGATGATTTAGTAAAAAGATTATGACAGATATACTGAAAATACCTGAATCAAATAAAATTGAAGTTAATAATATTTCTATTAATTATCTGGTTTGGAATGGAGATGAACCTGCAATAATTCTACTTCATCCAAATAGAACTAATTCTAGAGTTTGGGATTTTGTTGTTAATGCAAGTTCATTAAAAAATAAATTTATAGCTTGGGATGCAAGAGGTCATGGTTTATCTGAGTATCCAAAAAGCGGATATTTGATAAGTAATTATGTTGAAGATCTTGAAGTATTTTGTAAAAAACTATCTTTAAAAAAAGTTATTTTGGTAGGGGCTGCCACTGGAGGAAATATTGCTATTCTATTTGCCTCTAAATTTCAAGATATTGTCAAAGCTATAGTTGTTGCTGATCCAGGACTTTCGCTTGATAAAAAAATTAGTAGCAATGTTCAAGATGAAATTAGTAATTTATTCGAATTTGAGAATTTGAATATTGCTCGAGACTCAATGCCTTTTAGCGATTTGTGGTCTGATGAGATGAAGGCACACTATTCAAAGCATAGTTTCAAACTTAAAGAAAATAATAAGTATCAATGGTTATATTATCCTCCTGGGGTTAGAAAAACTGAGTCCGAATTAGAGAATGATATATGGGACCAAATAGATATAAGATGCCCAACTTTGATTCTTCGTGGACAAAGTTCAGATGTTTTTCCAGAAAAAAATTCTAGAAAACTAGCTGATATGATAGATGTTAGTTTTGAAAGAACTATATACGGCAGTAATCACAGAATTAGTCAGGATCAACCTCAAAAAATGGCCCATGAGATAGATTTCTTTTTAAAAAAAATTTTATAGTCTATGGGACCGTTGGCGGCTTTGGTTCATCAGGTTCAGCTTCAGCTGCTTCTACACTTTCCCTTAATGTAAAGAAAACTCTATCTATAAATTCTTTATTATCTTTATTTAGGTTTTCCTTTTGTCTTTTTGTAAACTTAAAATCATCTAAGTCTTTTTTAGTAATTAACCCTTTATTTATAGTAAGATTTTTTATCATTGCTAATTCTTCTTTAACAACCCAAAGTTCTTGCGCTATAGACATACATATTGAAACTAATTCATCAACCCCATCAGATTCGAAAAATCGAGATTTTTTTCCTCTTACAGAGTAGCGAAGTTTATTTTCATCATTTGACATTAATCATTTCCAGGATCCAAAACAATACCAATGTATACCTTTTGTAAACCTGCCTGTTCTATCATCAACATTACCATTTTGATATTTAATTGATTTAATTATTTCTTTATCTCCAAATTGCCCAATGCTTGGTATAATAAATTGAACAAATTTACTTTTTTGAAACCCAGCATCTGAACAAATTTTTTCAGGTACCATATCTCTAAATGGCTTATAAAAAGGTTCTTTGTTATAGTAGCTATCCCAATCAAGATAAAAACTATCATAAGGTTCAAGCATTTTATTAGGAGGTAACTCCATATGAAGCATTAGCCCTCCAGGTTTGAGGAGTCTTTTAGCTTCTTTTAAAATTAATTTGATTCCTTTTCTAGGCACCTCATGTAAAAACATTGAGGAAAAAACTAAGTCAAAACTATTATCTTTAAAATTAGTTTTTTCAGCATTTTGTTGGTGAAAATGAACACTTACTCCTTCAGATTGGGCTCTTGCATGTCCATATCTTAAAACTGGCGCCCCAACATCCAGAGCATGAACTTCTGCTTTTGGATAAGCATTGCTCCAAGGAAGTGTATTGTGCCCAACAGTGCAACCAAGATCTAGTATTTTTAATGGTTTAAATTTAGGATATTTTTTCTTAATAAAAAGAGAAATTGAACTACCAATATCATCTAATTTGTCCCCAAAAAAACCCATGCTGAAAACAGAAACCCCATTATCGTATATTGCTCCTTGTGACATATCATTTTCTGAGTGTTCGGAATGGTAACATCCAGGCATAAGGTGAACATCTATTGCGGATACACTTTTTGGAATAGGTAAATTTTTATCTAGATTTAAACTTCCTTTTATTTTTTTTGATTTTGACAGAGTTTTGGCTTTCCTCTTTAGATCTTTCATAGATCTCTCAATTGGAGGGAGAACTGACCTAAAGACCATTTCCTGAGCATTACACCTTATAGAAGAATAAAATTTAAAATATGTATCTTTCTTGATTACTTTATGAATTTCATCACCATTTTTGGGATCTCTTTTATTTAATTTTTTGAAATTTGGTTCTATATTGTGATCATAAATCTTTTTCATACCTGTCGCCATATCAAGCATTACATAGCTTCTCATATTTAGCATAAAGTTCTGCCTAGCCACCTCGTCTGGCTTTGATTGAACTTTAAGACCATGTTGAACATATTTTGTCATTTATTATTCCTGCATAAAAAATTTCTGATATTAGTTATTCTAACCTTCAAGTTAGGCTAATGCAAAGATGAAAACGAAAGAGTCTTGTCTAAAGGTTCATATTTAATTATTTTAAACACTAGATGGAGGTTAATTATGAGTGAAATTAAACAAATGATGCCAGTTATGCTAAGGCATGAGGGTAATTGGGATGGTAGCTATGTTCATTTAGATATTGAAGGAAAAGTGATTGATTCTCATAGAGCACAACTGACGTGTAGTTTTCCAGATAGTGGACCATATCCATACTATCAAAAAAATATATACACATGGTCTGATGGCAAGAAAGAAGAGATTCACTTTCCAGGAACGTATAAAGATAAAAGAGTTTGGTTTGATAATGATAGAATATTTGGATCAGTTTGGGAATTAGATAGTCGTTCTCTAGTTCTTACATGGACAAGGAAGGATATCCCAACTTCTTATCTTTATGAGCTCATTCAAATAAGCGCAGATGATAAATATCGGACTAGAACTTGGCATTGGTTTAAGGATGATCAATGCTTTCAAAGAACAATTATTCAAGAACAGAAAGTCAAATAGTAAGATTAATTATTAAAATTATTTAAGATAGGAAATCTTTTACCTGTGCGACAAAGTCCTCTGTAATAATATCGAGAAACCCATGGCCAAAATTTTCTATTGCTAGCAAAGTTGCATTTTTTGCATAATTTAACCCTCTAGGCGTTTGTTTTACAAGGTCATCATTAGGATTCACAATTAAGATTGGGTTGTCAATTTTTTGAATATTAGATTTTAAGTCATAATTAAATGCCGCTTTATGCCCCCAATGAGAAAATGGACCTCCTCTAAGGCCTTCTGAAAAATTTCTAACCAAAATGGAACGTGGCGTTTTTTCCCCATAAAAAGGTAGCATGAATTCCCACTTTTTTACTAAGTGATCACCGTTTTTTTCAATTGGCTGTTTTTTATAATTATTTTTTCTCACTTCTAATTCATCTTCATTATAAATAGGGCAGGAAATTTGAATTATCTTTCTAACTAAGTCTGGCCTGGAATTTGCTAACGCTATGCATGTTATTGATCCAGTGTGATAACCAATTAAATCAACTTGTTTCAATCCAAGATTATCAATAAAATTCGCCATTGTTTCTGCATAATCATCTATAGAAGGCTCTTTTTTGGGCGGGTCCGATTCACCAAAACCAGGAGTATCAGGAGCAAAGACTAATCTATCTTTACTGATTTCTTCTATAAAGTTTTCATATATTTTTCCAGAATTAGGACTCATATGAAAACAAACTAGTGGTGGATGGGAGGTTTTTTTTCCACTTTTTCTATAGTGTAGCTGGCCATGTAAAGAGTTCATGTAGAGTTTTTTTATTTTTTTTGTACAAACTGAATTATGTTTTGGTGCTAGAATTTTTTTAGTTTTGGGGTGGTTTTTATTACTTGAGTTTAAAAAATTTTCAATTATTTTTGATATTTTTTCACTCTTTGTCTCAAACATTCCATGAGCACAATCTTCAAGTAAAACCAGTAGTCCATTTTTCAATAATTTTTCTGCCCTAAGAGTTGGCTTTTTCAAATCATCGTTCGGGCATAGAATTAAAATTGGCTGTTCTATTTTAGGGATCAAATCTTTATGGTAAATATCAAAAGCAGCCCTGTGACCCCACCATGAATTTTCTCCACCTCTAAGTGATTCTACTACTTCTCTATGAGTAAATATAATTGGCGCGTCTTTATCAACCCATTTAAGGTGGCCTGACCATTTTTTCTTTAAGTGGCTTCCGTCATCATAAATTTGATCAACATCTATATGTCCCATTGTACGTTTTTGGTTATCTAATTCTTCTTCAGTATAAACCGGGGCAGAAATGAGTATAATTTTTTTAATTTGCTCCGGTCTTTGTTGTCCTAAAGTTAAAGCAATCTTACTTCCTGTATGATAGCCCATAACATCAATTTCATCTAATTGCAGGTTATCAATTAAATCACCCATTGCCGCAGCATAATCATCTATTTTTGGTATTAAATTTGGCGGGTCCGATTCACCAAAACCCGGAGTATCAGGTGCTATACAGACCCTTTCTTTTCCCAATCTTGAAATTATTGGATTGTAAACTCTGCTTGAGTTTGGGCTTAGATGAAAACATATGAGTGGTCTTTTTTTAGATATTTTATTTTCAACAATTCTATAGTGAATTTGGCCGAACCTACAATCGCTATAATTTCTCTGTAAATTAAATGGGTTTCGCCAAAAATTTTCCTGATATTCATTGTTTTCCATTTTTTATCCTTATCTATTTATTATTTTAGATCTTTTTTTGGAAAATTTATTCCTCCTGCAAGGAATCCTCCATCTATATTTAGTGTGTGTCCAGTTATAAAGTCGCATTCTTCTGACGTTAAAAATGTAGCTGCAGATGCAATTGATTTTTTTTCAGTAAATCTTTTCAAAGGAATTCTAGATATATAACTTTTAGTTGCTTCATCAGAATTTTTAGTAAGTTTTGTATTTACAGGTCCAGGAGAAATAGAATTTACTAATATATTGTATTCAGCAAATTCAACGGCCATCTGTTTAGTCAATTGTATAATCCCGGCTTTTGAAACACCATAAGCACTTCTACCTACCGAACCTACTGAACCTGAAATAGAAGTGATATTGAGTATATATTTCATTTTATTTTTTTTTTCTTTCATTATTCCAACAGCCATTTTTGAGCAGAGAAATGTACCTGTTAAATTTACTTTTATTACTTTTTCCCATTCATCTAAATTTTGATCTTCTATTAATCTGTTCGGTGCAATGCCTGCATTATTAACCAAGATATCTAAGTAACCAAATTTTTTTTCTACAATAGACTTTAGTTGTTCTATATCTTGTTCAGAGCTGATATCTAATTTAGCTGAAATAGTATTTTGTTTTAATGGGTCAATTTCTAAAATAGTTTTTTTTAAATTTTTCTCATCTAGATCTACCAATATTACTATCATATTTTGGTTTATAAATTTCTCTGCAATACTTTTTCCAATTCCATTTGCGGATCCAGTAATAATTGCAACTCTTTTATTATTTTTTTCCATAATATTAAATCTCAGTGTTTACATAAATCTATCATATAGTTTATTTTGTTTGTAATAAATATTCGTGGAGAATTTTTAACTTATGTTAGATTATACTACTTTATTCGTTTTTATTCACATTTTACTAATGGCATTTTGGCTTGGAGCAGATATGGGTACTTATTATTCTGCAATGCTTATTCTGAATAAAGATTATTCTCCAGCTCAGAAAGTTGTTTTAGCAAGAGTTTTACAGGGTGTAGATATTTTTCCCAGGCTCTCAATGACTTTAATTCTTCCTTCAGGTATGACCATTGCAACTATAAGAGGATGGGCCCCACTAAATATTGAATGGATTGTTTTATTATGGATTGTTGGTTTTTTATGGGCTTGGCTTATTTGGACAATTCATAGGCCAACAGCACCGAAATGGGGTAAAAAACTTCTTCCTTTGGAAAATATTTGGAATTGGGTGCTGTTAACCATTGTTTGTATTGCCGTTCTTTTCTCTTTTCTTTCAGATTTGTTTATTACTGAAAATTGGCTTAAAGTGAAATTGACGTTATTTGGTATAACAGTTGGTGTGCTAATAATTGTGAATATTATGTTTAAACCTTTTGGCCCTGCATTCCAAAAGTTGGTCTCCGAGGGCTCTACTCCCGAAGTTGAACAGGTAATTTCATCGTTAATTATCAGAGGTAAACCATGGATTTGGTCTATTTGGATAATTGTTGTTGTAAATACAGCCTTAGGCTTGTTTAAACCTTTTTAGTTTTTTATTTAATTAAAGGGTCTAATAAATTCCAAGGCCTGCTCTCAACAACATTAGTTTGAAGTGTTACGATTCGATTATTTGAGGCTTCTGGGTTTATTTTTGAAATAGTGGTGCCAAATTTATTTTCTGCATATGTAGTTGTTGGCTCATTAATACTGCCATCAAAAGGTCTCTCCCATTTAGTCCAAAGCGTGAAATCCTTATTTGGGGCGATAATCATGCTTGTTTTATTTTTTGAGGGTTCGCTAGCAACTATAACTGCCAAGCGATTTTCTGCTGACCTTTCTATGAAACCAAATTGAGTTTCCCAGTTTTCTAAAATTTTGGTAGTAACAGCAATTGCATCTACATCTTTTAATGCTAGCAAACGAAATACCTCAGGGTAAATAGAGTCTCCACCAACGACTATTCCTAGTCTACCCCAATCCAAATCAATAATATTTAATTGTTTAGATAGGGATGTTGACCATTTATGACGTTGACAAAAATGAAGCTGTTTTTGTCGCATAATTATTCCATCAGACCCCAAAACTATTCCTTCGTGTGATAGTGTGTCCTGGCTTATGATGCTCATTACTATTTTAGTGTCAGACCCTGAGAGAGATTTACTCAGAATGGAAATAATTTGCTTTGTTTTGTTATTATTAGTTTCTACTTCTGAAATGTTAATTTTTTTATTTAAGTAAAAAAGTTCTGGTAAAACTATTAATTTAACATTTGAATTTGATAAATCTTGAATTTCTCTAGATATTTCTTTTTCAAAATTTTCACTTAAAATATTAGGTTGTACAACTGCTACTGAAATATTATCTTTTAAACTATAACTCTCTTTTGCTTTTGGTGGTTCTGCAATTGGTTTATATAGTTCTGGTCTTCTCGATTTAAAAATGTCAGTTTTATCTGGTCGTAATTTTGATTCTGCATGATTAATTTCTATATCAGCCCATATCATATGATTTCCAGTTAAAGGTGCTTTAGCAAGGATTTTCCCTTCTGGGTTAACTATTTGGCTTTCTCCCGCACCATTTAATCTTTCAGGTTCTATCATAAGTTTATCAGCAAGACTCTTTTTTGCTTTTTCTGGAACAAGCGAGCCTGATTTATTACTTGCAACAACAAATACTTTATTTTCAGCAGCCCTAACAGGTATATGAAGTGATGCTTCGTCAGTTGCAAAAGAATTTAATGTATTGCACATTATTTGGGCATTTCTTAGTGCTATACATCTTGGCGTTTCATACATTACACCATCCATACAAGAAAACATACCTAGTCTTCCTATAGATGTTTCTGTTATTGGTCCTAATGATTTAGAGCGTTCTAAAAAATTATTCTCATTTCCCATTAGCACTTGTTTATCACTTTCAGCTAATTTTTTTCCATTTGGACCAAACAAAATGTTTGTTCCAGTCACGTTATTGTTATCTCTTTTCACAGTGCAATTTACAACAATAAATGTTTCAAATTCTTTTGCTTTTTCCCCAATCGAATTTAGAAAATGTCCATCAATGTCAACTGCCACTGAATAGCAATGATCTTTATTTTCATACCAAGAGCAGTGGTTAATAAATTCTGGAAGTACAATAAGGTTTGCTCTAACTTCTGAAGCAGTTTTTATCATATTCAGAGAAAACTCTAGGTTTTTTTGGATATTTTCACCCACTTCAAATTGAACAGCAGCGACCCTTACTTGTTTCATATTCAAAAACTTCTCCAATATTAGAGTTTAAATTATTAAATTAATATAATTATCTACTTTCTATGCTATTTTGTATAGGGTGTATTTAAGGAACTAAATTATTTGAAAAAATATAAGGTTTTGAATGAAAAAAAAAGATAATGAAAAGGTTATAATTGTAGGTGGAGGTCCGATAGGCTTAATATGTGGTTTTTGGCTAGCTAAAAAAGGAATACCTGTATCTATTTATGAAAAAGGTATAAAAATTCCAGAAGATTTGAGAGCTTCTACTTGGCATCCGGCAACTTTAGATATGCTTGAAGAATATAAAATTAATGATGAGATTATCAAAAAAGGAAGTATCACTCCATCTTGGCAATATAGATTCCAAGATACAGGTGAAAGGGCTATATTTGAGTTAAATGTTTTAGAGGGTGAGACTAATCATCCATTTAGAGTTCAATGTGAGCAATTTCATATAGTAAAGTATTTATCTAATAAAATAAATACTTTAGATAATGCAAACCTATTTCTTAATTCTGAAGTTTATAATTTTAAGCAAGATGAAAAAGGTGTAGAGGTAAAAATTAATCAAAATGGAAAAAAAATAACTGAAAATTGTAGTTATTTAGTTGGATGTGATGGTGGCCGTTCGCTTATTAGAAATAAATTAAAACTTGGATTTGATGGTAAGACTTATCCTGTTCTTACAATGGTAGCAATTACTGATTTTCCCTTTGAAGATTTTTACGAGGGTCTTTCAGGTGTTAATTATATTTGGACTAAAAAAAGTAATTTTAGTTTACTAAAAGTTCCTAATAGGTGGCGGTCAGGTATTACACCATTGAAAGGACAATCACCAGAAGAAGCTTTGTCAGACAAGGCTCTGGAAGATCACTTTCAAAAAATTTATAAAAGGCCTGGTGAAAAGTACAAGATTTTAGCCAGAGGTATGTATCAAACGCATCAAAGAGTTACCGAAACTTTCAATTCAGGGAGAGTTTTGCTTGCGGGTGATGCTGCTCATTTAAACTCCCCTAATGGAGGTATGGGTATGAATTGTGGTGTTCATGATGCAATTAATCTTGTAGATAAGATTGTTAGAGTTTGGCATGGAGAAGATTCTTCTTTATTTGATCTTTATACGAGACAGCGAAAAACAATTGCAACAAAATATGTTCATAGTTTATCTGATGCAAATCATAAGAGAATGCGGCAAACTGACCCAGTAGCTAGGAGAGAGATTATGGACGATTTTAAGAAAATAACCTCTAGTAGAAAATTAATGAAAAATTACTTGATGAAGTCATCAATGATTGAATCTGTTAGGTATGCTGAGTCAATTAAATAAAAATTTTTTTTAGAAAAACCGTTTATTTAACGATATTTTCATGTTATTTCAGATAGAACCTTGAAAAATTTTTACTTTGAATTACCATATCTCTTCATAATTTTTGTTTTAGGGGGTATCAGAATGAAGAATTTATTATTTAAAGTATTTGTACCTATTTTTTCTACTCTTTTCTTAATGGTAACTATTTCAGTTTCAAATGCCGAGCAGATAAAAGTTGGTTCTTTTGTTTCAGCCAAAGGGTTTGGAAGTCGATTTGTAATAATGCCTTGGATGGAAAGAGCTAATGCTGCTTTGAAAGAAATAGGTTCAGATAAAGAACTTAAGGCTTATTGGGGTGGTTCTCTTGGTAAGAGCCCATTTCAACAGTATGACTTAGTGAAAGCTGGTGTCGCTGATGTCGCATGGGTCATGTCAGGTTATACTCCAGGTCAGTTTCCAGAACTTGAAGTAGTTGAGTTGCCTTTCTTTTTTAGAACAGCTCGAGAAGCATCTGTAGTTAGTTGGAAATTACATGAGATGGGCTTGCTCTCTGGTTTTGACGATACACATTTAGTAGGAATGTTTGCAGGTGAGCCAGCGTCTATTTTTTCAAGGGAGCCTATTTCAAAACTTGAAGACTTAAAAAACAAAAAAGTTAGGATTATAGGTGCAACTCAAGGGATGTGGCTTAAAACCCTTGGTGCTATACCTGAGGCTGCTGCTACAAAAGATATGAATGATAAGTTGAACCGAGGTACTTTATCTGCGGGTATTCAAGGTTGGTCAGGTATGAAGACATTTAAATCTTTTGGTTTGGTAACTCANACAGTAGATGTTCCTGTTGGNACTTTAGGNTTCATGCTTCTTATGAANAAGAAGACATGGGAAGGTTTATCTGCTGATGAGCAAAAAGCTTTACAAAGCAATGCNGGNCTTATGGTAGCTGAAGATTCAGGAAGAGCNTATGCAAAAGCTGGAGTAGACCTAAGGAAAATGGTCAAAGACGGTGGAAAGCATACAATGGTGACTTTTACTAAGGCTGAACTTCAAAAGTATGAGAATGGAGCAAAAGCAGTTTGGGAAGAGTGGGCTAATCAAACCCCAAGCAATAGAAAAGTTTTCGAAGCTGCAAAAAAATTACTCAAAGAGATGAGGGGTGAGTAGTAATTGAAAACTTTTTTTAATTTTTAGTTTAATGAAAATACTAGAAAACCTACAGTACCGACTTGACCTTATTTGCAAAGTCATCGCTACTGTAGGTTTTATTTTTCTTATTTTCATGTCATTTCTTACTATGTATGACGCACTTATGCGATGGTTATTACTCCCAAGTATTCCTGGATTCGGAGACTGGGGTTTAATTTCTTTTCCTATAATTATATGCGCAACATTTCCAGCAGTTTTGTTGCATAGAAAGAATGTCAGTATTGAATTTTTAGGAGCGGCTCTAGGCCCCGTTAGTAAAAAATTTTTAGAATTATTCGCCTCTATTCTTACGCTTGTATTTTTTTATTTTCTATCCTCTCAATTTGTTTTACTTGGTATAGATCTTCAAGCAAATAATAGAACAACTGGTGTTGAAAAAATTCCTGTAGCTTTTTGGTGGTGGATTGCTACAGTTATAATCCTTTTTTGTTTGCCAGTACAAATTTGGATGATTTTTAATAATATAAAGTCTGCTTTTTTCGAAAAAATAAATTTTGATAAAAATGATCCTCTAGAAAAAAAAGAGAATAATTAAAATGTCCCCAGTTTTAATCGGTATATTAGGCTTAATACTTCTATTTGTTTTCATTGCTTTACATGTTCCTATAGGTGTTGCTATGGGGATAACAGGTTTTATAACCATTGGTTATTTAATTGGTTTCGAACCTGCTTATGGGTTATTTGGAGCAGAAGGTAGATCAGTTGTAACGAGTGAAGGATTAGCAGTTGTCGCTAGTTTTATACTTATGGGTGCTTTTGCTAACTTAAGTGGTCTTGCTCAAGATTTATATAGGTTAGCTTATGCTTTTTTTGGTCATCTTAGAGGTGGTCTAGCAATTGCAACTGTTGGAGCTTGTGGAGGGTTTGGTTCTGTTAGTGGTTCTTCAATAGCTACAACAGCTACTATGACAAGAATAGCATTACCAGAAATGGCAGAAAGAGGCTATTCCCCAATGCTCTCAGCAGGGAGTATTGCTGCAGGTGGAACATTAGGAATGTTAATACCCCCCTCAATTGTAATGATAATTTATGGAATTTTAACAGAGCAGTTTATCATTGCTTTATTTGCTGCTGCTTTAATTCCTGGCCTATTATCAATAGTTGTTTACTTCATTGCTATAAGGGTTTTAGTTTTTGTAAAGCCTGAAATGGGCCCACCCGGACCAAAACTCCCTTGGAATGAACGTCTAAAGATTCTAAGGGCATCATGGGGGGTTTTAACTTTAGCAGTTATTGTTTCAGTAGGTCTTTATACAGGAGTTTTTTCTCCAGCAGAGTCTGCTTCCGTTGGAGTTGTTATTGCTTTTCTTTTTGCATTATTTAGAAAAAAAATTAATTGGAATTCATTTCTAGAGACCCTCATTGATGCAGCAAGTACAACAGGTATGATCTATGTTATAATAATCGGTGCTCATATTTTTTCTTTTTTTATGACATTATCTGGTTTACCTGAAACAATTGTCAGTTCAATTGAAGATTTGGGTCTAAACAAATATATAATTCTTATACTTTTATACATAATGTTTATTATACTAGGAAGCATTTTTGATACCGTCGCAGCTATGGTCATAACACTTCCTTTTGTTTATCCACTAATAGTCAATTTAGGTTTTGATCCAATATGGTGGGGAGTAATAAATGTTATTGTTATGGAAATAGGAATGATAACACCTCCAATTGGAATGAATGTTTTTGTAATGCATGGAATGGCAAAACATCTTCCTATAACGACAATATTCAAAGGTATAGCTCCATTTGCAGGGGCAGATTTGGTTAGATTAGCTCTTGTGACTTGCTTCCCGGCATTAGCTTTATGGTTGCCAAATCTCTGGGGATATTTATAACTTAATTTTTTTCCATCAGCCATAAAGAATCTTGACTCAACAAATATATTTTTCCATTTATTGGGTGTACTTGTATATCTCTTATTCTTCCTATTTGATTCTTTAATACTATTTCTTCTTTGACTATATTTTTATTATCAAATGTAAGTGTTCTGACGGACATGTCCTTTAGAGAAGTAATCAAAGCTTTACCATTCCAGTTATTAAATTCTTCACCTTTATAAATGGCAATAGCACTAACAGCTATTGAAGGCACCCAATACCTTATTGCTTTTGTAAATCCTGGTTTCCATTTTGGCCCAATTGGAATTCCTGAATAATTTTTACCTCCCCAGCCAAGTATCTTCCAACCATAGTTCCCACCTTTCTTTGCCTCTCCAAACCAGTCTCCACCCATTGCCCCGTGATTACTTATATAAATTTTATTATCAAAAGGAGAAAGAGTTAATCCTTGAGGGTTTCTCAAACCTATTTGATATATTTCTGGTAGCCAATTATTTAGTCCCTCATATTTAGGGTTATCTTTTGGGATACTTCCATCAAGGTGAATTCGTATGATGCTACCTGGATGTTTTGTTGGATCTTGAGCAATCATTCCTTGGCCCCTCTCTCCTATGGATGCAAATAAATAGTTATCTTTAATAGCAAGCCTAGAACCAAAGTGAAGACCTGAGTTTATTGGAGGATTTGCTTGAAAAATATTTTCAAATATTATTTTATTTTTTTTAAATTTCCCTTTTGCTATTGATGTGCTAGAAGAAATTAGATTTCTTTTTTCAGAGTATGAAATCCATACAAAACCATCTTGATATAAAATATCTAGAAGCCCGCCTTGTCCTTTCGAAGAAAAATTAAGGTTATGATCTATATTAGTAATTTTCTTGCTTTCTATATTTATCAACTTAATTTTCCCGTATTTTTCTGAAACTAATAGATTATTATTATCAATAAAAGAAGAACCCCAGGGATATTCAAGAGTAGTAATTTTTTTCAGGGTTATCCCTTTTGAGTGTGCAGATATGATAGGAAGAGTTATAAAAAGAATTAGTGCAATTAGTTTTTTTATCATTTTCATTGGTTTTCTCTATTAAAATTTAATCAATTAGATATTTTATGTATAACTATGGTAAAATTTATATTCAATACATTAATTCAATTTTATAGGGTACTTTATGTTATCCTTTTGTAATTATATACAGGGACAAACGAAATGGAATTTAGAAAAATAGGCCAATCAGATTTAGAGGTTTCTTTAATCGGTTTAGGCTGTAATAACTTTTCAAGTAGAATTGATTTTGAAACTTCTAAATTAGTTATTAATAAAGCATTAGAATTAGGTATAAACTTTTTTGACACAGCAGATGTTTATGGAAATAAAGGTGGTTCAGAAGAGTTTATTGGAGATATTTTAGGTAATGATCGTAAACAAATAATTTTAGCTACTAAATTTGGTATGCCCATGGATAAAGACGGCGAGATGTCTGGTGCCTCAGCTAAATATATTCTTAAGGCAATTGAATCAAGTTTAAAGCGGTTAAAAACTGATTGGATTGATCTATATCAAGTTCACCGCCCGGATTTGAATACTGATCCTGAGGAAACAATGAGAGCCCTAGAGAATTTGATTTCCGAGGGGAAAGTAAGATATATTGGTTGCTCAAACTATTCGTCTCAACAGTTAATTTTATCTCAAAATATTTTTAAAGATGAATTTGATAAAATGTTTATTTCTTCTCAAGATGAATATTCTCTTCTTGTTAGAGATATTGAGGAAAACTTGGTAACTGAAATTGAGAATCATAAAATGAGTTTATTACCATATTTTCCTTTAGCTAGTGGTCTTCTCACAGGGAAATATAAAAAAGATAAATACTTTCCTGAGAATTCTAGATTTTTAGCATGGCCACAACTAGTAGATAAATATATGTCTGATGAAAATTGGATAAAAATAGAGTCTTTAGAAAATTTTTGCGATAAATATAATTTGAAATTACTTGATATTTCATTTCGATGGTTGGCCTCCAAAAAATATGTCTCAAGTATCATTGCTGGAGCAACATCAGCTCAGCAAGTGGAACAAAATGTAAATTCATTGAAGTGCAACTTATCTGAAAATCAATTGAAAGAAATAAATAGAATTATAAGCGCTTAAATCAAGGAAGATATTTAATTTTATAATTAACTTGAATTAGTCTTCCATTTAAATTAAATCATATCTTTAGAGAATCTGGCATATACTGATTTGCTTCTTCTTGAGCCCCTTGAGGGTCCTTAAGTATATGATCCGCCATTTCGATTGAGTCATCTCCTACATAAACTTCTTGTTGATTATTTTCAATTGCAGTGATTATTTTTTTTGCAACTTTTAATGGGGTAACTTTTGGGAGGTGATCAAGTCCTTCTGTCATATCTGTATCAGTCAATCCAGGATAAGCTTCTAAAACATCAATATTTAAATCTTTGAGTTGAGCTCGTAGACCTCGGGTCAAGGCAAGAGTAGCATGTTTGCTGGCACAATAGGTTCCACAAAATGGATATGTTACTTTAGCTAATGTAGACATTACATTGACTATAACTCCTTTGTTGTCACTGGACTTNTTTTTAGCTAGTAACGGCCAAAAAATATTACATACATTCAAAGGGCCAAGATAATTTACTTCGATTTCTTCCTTCGCATATTTAAGTTGTTCTTCTTCTGATAAAATAGGGACATTATGCAAAACACCTGCATTATTTATCAAAATATCAAGGGAAGATATTTTGTTCATCGCTTTTTTTACAGATTCTATATCTCTTACCTCCATAATAATTTCTTCAACCTTATTATTATTAAGATCTAAGGATCCTTCTTTTCTTGAAGTACCGTATATTTTTGAAGCTCCTTTTTCTATAGACTCAAGAACTAAAGATTTGCCTATGCCTCTATTAGCACCTGTTATAAGTATTGATTTTCCCATTAAATTCATTTTCTTACCTTCTGTTAATTTCTATTTTAGGGAGAATTTTATCTCCAAAATCTTTTATTCCCTCTTTAAAATCAGCCCAAGCGAACATGAATCCTGCTGGTTGGGTTTTTTCAATGATATCATTTATCTTCTCCGCTACATTTGTGAATGAGCCATAAATGCATGGATGAGCTCCAAAAGCCATATTGCCCTCTTCAACAGGTGCATCTTTAGCCTGTCTCAGTGCTTCTAGAGTTCCTTCTTTGTTTTTATCACCTGATCCACCAAATAACATAGTTTCAATTGCTGGAATATCTGCTTTTTCCACAATCGTTTTTACTGTTTTATTTGCTTCTTCATCAGTTTCTCGAGCAAGTAAGTGAAAAAGAAGATAATTTCCAAACTTTCTTTTTTTATTGGAATGAACTTCCTCTTCTAATCTTTTTAGTGCATTTGGGTTAGCAATAATAAATCTATAATCTGCAAAATTTTCAACAAAATCTAAACCTTGTTTTGATTGACCAGCACTAACTATATCAATGTGAGAATTAGGTACTGGAAAACATTTACAATCGGTAAGTTTAAAATATTTTCCCTCAAAAGTTGTTTCTCCATTTTGCCATAGCTCTCTTAAAATAGTTACATACTCAGCTGCGAGTGTATACCTATCACTATAGTATTCATCGCCTGGCCAAAGACCCATTTGAGAATATTCAGGTTTATTCCATCCTGTAACCGCATTAAGTCCAGTTCTGCCGTCACTTATTTGGTCTAATGTTGAAATCATTCTAGCAGCATAGGTTGGGTGAACAGCTGGCATTGAGACAGTAGGGAAAAACTTTATTTTTTCAGTTTTTGCAGCCAAACCTGCTACAAGATTAAATGGCTCAAGGCATTCATCCCAGCAACCTGTATCTCCACCAAAACCCCTAAATTTAATCATAGGCAAGACATAATCAAATCCATTTTGTTCTGCCAATTGGGTAATTTGTAAATTATCAGAAAATGTGGGGGCGTATGGTTTATAAGCACTACTCATAAGATATCCATTTGATCCGTTTGGGAGAAAGACACCAAAATCAACCATAACTTTTTCCTTTCGATTTATCTTAATGTATCTTTTTAAAACTTAAACATCTGTAAGATCAAAATATCTAATTGAGGGTGGTTCTTGAAGCTTTGAAGCTAGTTTATCAAAAACACCTGTATTTTGGCGCCAAGATAAGTATTTAGAATACTTTTCTCTGCTTTCAAATTCCTCTACTAAAACAATAACGTCAGGGTTCTCTTGGTTTTGATATGTTTTTAAACCAATACATCCATCATATCTTCTAGTATCAGGTAAAACCTCTCTAAGATTATCTATAATTTCAGAAATAGTTCCTGGTTTGGCTTTTATTTCTAGAATAATAGTTACTGACATTTTGTGAGCCCAATAAACAGATATTTAAAAATCTAATGAGCAAATATTATATCATAAATTGCATAATTCATAATACTTTCATTAACTATGACATTATGTGGCATTGAATTTAATAACCTGTGTATAAAAATGAATAAATTTAATATTTTCCATAAAATTTGATTTTTTAAATAGATTAGTATTTGTAATTTTATTACCTTAGTGGCGAATTTTTAAATTATTCACTGGGAGGAAAAAGTGGTAATATCTAGATTTTTAGGTTTGATGTCCTTAATAATTGCATCACTGGTTATTTTTTCATTTGCTGCACAGTCAGAACCATTCAAACTGAAAGGTAAAGCAAAGCCTGTAAAAATATACTTTAATGTAAAAAATGATGGTGGTTGGGTTCAAGCTCATGATGAAGCCAGAATTAGGATGGAAAAATCATTAGGAATGAAAATTCCTTATGTTGAGAAAATTCCCGAAGTTGCTTCTGAGTTAAAGCCGGCTGTCGATAAGTTTGTAAAAAGAGGATACAACATTATTATGGCTAGTGCTTTTGGTTACAGTGATGCACTTAAGGAATTAGCAGAAAAATATCCTGATGTTGCATTTGTAAATGCCGCTGGTACAACAAATAATGGTAAGAATCTTATGAGTTATTATGGGAGAACTTATGAGAGTCAATACCTCTGTGGAATGGTTGCTGGAGCAATGACAAAAACAGGAAAAATTGGTTTTGTAGCAGCTGTCCCAATAGGACTGGTAAATTGGACAGTCAATGGCTATTTGATGGGTGCCCGAAAAATGAATCCANATGTTACATTAACAGTTGTTTANACTGGTGGTTGGTATGACCCCGTNAAAGAAAGAGCNGCAGCGGAAGCNCTTGCTGANAAAGGCATTGATGTTATTGGNCAACATGTTGANACACCTACTCCTCAAATAGTTGCNCAAGAGAAAGGAATTTATTCAACTGGTCACCATAGAGACATGAGTGAATTTGCTAAATCGAGTGTTTGCTCATCAGTTTGGGTTTGGGATAGGTTTCTTACTCCTACAGTAAAGCAAATTGTAGATGGTAAGTGGGAACCAAGTAAGTTTGGCGCTTTTGAGGGTCTAGGCTCAATGACTGATATAGTGTTGACAGATGATGTTCCAAAAGATGTAGCTGAAAAAGTTATGGCAGAGAGAAAAGCAATAATTAATGGCAAAAATATTTGGGAAGGCCCTATAGTTGATCAAGCTGGCACTGAGAGAGTTCCTGCTGGAAAATCAGCATCGGTTGGAGATCTATGGGGTATGGATTACCTTATTAAAGGCGTAATCGGTACTACCAATTAACCTGTATTTTATGTGGTAAAAATATTTTGTTTTTATTTTTATGATTAATTCTGCTTTAGAATTAGAAGGCATCTGTAAGAGCTTTGATGGGAACCCTGCTCTTATAGATGCCTTTTTTTCTTCAGGTTGGGGAGAAGTACATGCTTTATTGGGGGAGAATGGTGCTGGAAAATCTACACTAATGAATATTGTTTCTGGATTATATAATCCAGAAAAAGGTATTACTAAGGTTGGGGGAAAAACAGCAATAATAAAAGGCCCATCTGATTCAAGGGCATTGGGAATAGGTATGGTTCATCAGCATTTCAAATTAGTGAATAATATGACTGTTCTTGAAAATATTATGCTCAGCTTTAAAAATTCTTGGTGGCGTTTAGACAAAGATTTGGTATTAAAAGCCATTTCTGATATTCCAAAAAAAATTGGTTTCTCCATAGACCCTGATGCAAGAATTGATTCACTTTCTATCTCTGAACAACAAAGAGTAGAAATTTCTAAAGCACTTATTGGGGGTGCAAGAATACTGATTCTAGATGAACCGACTGCCGTTTTAACAGATGAGGAAGCAGATAATCTTTTAAATTCTCTTAAAACGTATGCATTGAAAGATAGAAGTGTAATTATCATTACTCATAAACTAAGAGAAGTTTTAAAACACGCTGATAGAGTAACTGTCATGCGTGGAGGTAAAACAGTAGAGTCGGGTAAACCTACTAAAGGAGTTAATGCAGATGATCTCTCTTATCTTATGGTTGGCGATGCAAAAAATTATATAAGTCATAAAAATCAAAAAACTGGTGAAGAAATTCTTCACATTAGTCAATTAGATTTAATAAGGTCGAATGGTACAACTGCTTTGAATAAAATTGATTTTAAATTATATACAGGCGAAATATTTGGTATTGCTGGTGTAGGTGGTAATGGTCAGTCAGAACTTGCAGATATTCTTATGGGGATAAGAACATTCGACTCTGGTGATATAATTTATTTTAATAAAAAAAATATCAATAATTACAATCCAAAAATGTTAAGGAAGTTGGGTATTAACTTTATTCCAGCAGATCGTTACAGATATGCAATGGCTGGAGATCTTTCAGTTATGGAAAATTTTGCAATTTCGAGAATGAGCTTTGAGAATTTTGGAAACTCACTATGGGTTAATTGGAAAGAAATAAATAAAAAAACAAACGAAATAATAATAGAAAACGAAATTCAAGGTGCAAAAATAAATACTAAATCTCGTCTATTATCAGGAGGTAATGCACAGAAATTAGTATTAGCTAGAGAGTTAACATCAAATTCCAAGTTATTAATTGTCCATTCACCAACACGAGGTCTAGATGTGCGTGCATGTCAGGCTGTTCATGAGGGGCTAAAAAATGCTGCTTCAAGAGGTACCGCTGTTTTGATGATTAGTGAAGACCTGGATGAAGTTTTATCAGTTTCGCATAGAGTAGGTGTAATAAATAAAGGAAAAATTGTTGGCGAATTTAAATCACCAGCAGATAGACTAACTGTCGGTAAACTTATGGTTGATAATAGATAGAGATGCGTATTTGTGATGCAATTTTTTTTAAATAATAGAATTACAATTGAAGTGAGACAAGAGATTCCTCAGATCCGTAGATTTTATGTTCTTACTTGTGCATTATTGTTTGGTTTAATAGTTTCTCTAAGTATTTTAATTAATGTAGGTGTAGATCTTTCTTCAATCTATGAGGAATTTATTGTATTTACATTTTTTAATTCTTCTGGTGTGTCAAATGTTATCGTTGAAGCAACTCCATTAATTCTAGTTGGTTTATGTGCCGCAATAGCATTTAGAATAAATTACTGGAATATTGGAATTGAGGGTCAAATTTTTATGGGAACTGTTGGTTGTACAATGATTGCAATTTATGATATTGGACCAGAAAGTACCCGTTTATTTGTAATGTTAATTTTAAGTTTGTTATTTAGTGCTTTATGGGCATTACCGCCAGCATTATTAAAAGTAAAATTAAAAATAAACGAAATTATAACTACTTTATTATTTAATTATTTTGCATTTTATTTTGTACTTCATCAGGTATATGGGGCATGGAAAGATCCTGTAGATCAATGGCCACATAGTGAACAATATGATTCATTTGAGAGAATTCCTCAAATTGGATGGGAAGAATTAAATTGGGGAATACTAATTGCGATATTTGCAGTAATTATTATTTGGTGGGCATTTGAAAAAACTAGGTTTGCTTTTCAATCTAGGTTTGTTGGTGCCAATCAAAATATGGCATTAGCAATAGGGTTACCTGTTGCAATGATTACTGTCATATCTGCTATGGCCTCTGGTGCTTTAGCTGGTGCAACAGGTTTTGTTATTGCAAGCGCCCATGAATTTAGACTGTCTCCACCTATGGTTTTGGGCTATGCATTTTCAGGAATTGTAATAGCCTTCCTTTCAGGTAATCAGCCATTCAAAATAGTTTTAGTAGCTTTTTTAATGGGTGGTCTTTATGTCGCAGGAGAAAGTATGAAAGTTTTTTATAATTTACCTGACTCAATTATAGGTCTAATTCAAGCAATTATTGTTCTTTCTATTACGGCGTCAGAGTTTTTTATTCGTTATAGATTATTATTTGTTAGTTTACATAGGAGTAGTTAATGGAATTTATTATAAATTGGTTAGCTGCTACCCCAGTCTTTGCTGTTCCTCTTATTCTTGCTTCGATTGGTTTGATTATTAATGAAAGGGCAGGGGTTTTAAATTTAGGAGCAGAAGGGATAATGTTATGTGGTGCATTAGCTGGTATAGCATTTTATATTGATGTGAGTGACAATATTATAATTGGACTCTTTGGTTCTATGCTCGCTGGTATAATCCTGAGCTTTGTTTTTGCTGTCTTGATAGTATTGCTACGAGCAAACCAAGTAGTTAGTGGAATTACATTAGTTTTTTTTGGTTCTGGTTTAACTGGCTTCATAGGTCCAAACTGGGCAGATAAAACGGTTAAAGGGATTCAAAAATTAGAGATTAGTTTTTTAACTGATACTCCAGTTATTGGTAAGATATTATTTAATCAAGATGTAATGTTTTATATAACTTTACTTTTATGTTTACTTGTATGGTGGCTATTATTTTATACACGTTTTGGACTTGAGTTAAGATCTGTAGGAGAAAACCCACAAGCTTCAGACTCAAACGCAATAAATGTAACATATTATAGATTTATGTGTGTCATAATTGGTGGCGCATTAATCGGTTTAGCGGGTGGCTACTTATCGTTAGCTTCTGCCAAAGTTTTTGCATTTGATATGACGTATGGAAGGGGCTGGATTGCTATCGCTTTAGTAATTTTTGCAAGATGGTCCCCATGGAGAGCTCTATTGGGGGGATTGCTTTTTGGAAGTATAGAAGCTCTAATTCCAAGAGTTCTTGCAACAGGTATTTCAATTCCTCAATATTTTCTTCATATGACACCTTATCTTGCCACATTAGCAGTTTTAATCTATGCAGCAGTTCGTGACTCTTCAGGCCAAGGTGCACCTAGTTCTTTAGGTACGCCTTATATAAGAGAAGACAGAAAATAAAATTTTTATATTATTGTTATTTTGGTGCTTGCGATCTATCTTTAGCAGGAAGTACTTTATTAATTCTAAAGATATTTTTTTCTGGGTCAATGATTACTGACTGGTACCAATGATAATATGTTCTGTAGGGTTGCTTAATTATTTTTGCTCCATTTTTTTTTGCCCTTTGTGTCAGAATATCTACCTCTTTCATAGACCTAGCGTCAAAGTTGAGTAAGAACTTTGCACCAGTTGTCTTAGAAAATTTTTTTATGTCTAGTAAATTGTAGACAGCCATTGCATTAAACCCAATAGCACTTTTGCCAGTATCGACACCTCTAAAAATTGGGGAACGTATTTCTTTGATTTCTTTAAAGTTAAACGTTTTTATATAGAAATTACTAAGTTTAATAATATCTTTACAAAATACATTTACATAAGATAAGTTAGCCAATTAAATATCTCCTATANAAAAATTATTTATTGATCATATGTAGTTTGTTTCATGAATTTATTTCTTAAGTGGTCTCCAGATGAGATAGGGCCATATTTTGCAGGGTTTGATGTGCTTTGGCAGGATGGAAAGCATTCTACCATTGCGTCATAGTTGGGCTGATGAAAGAAAATTAGAGATTGTCTCCTAGAGTCTTCAGCTTTTGATCTTGGTGGGTTAATTACTCTATGAACAGTTGATACCCATTCGTCATTTGTCCATTGCATCATTAGATCCCCTATATTTACAGAGAAAGCATTTTCTAAAGCAGGAACATCGACCCAATTACCATTTGAATTTTGCGCTTGAAGACCACCTGGTTTGTCTTCAATTCTACAAATCGTAAGGCTTCCATAATCAGAATGAGCCCCAGCTCTTAACTGACCTTCTTTGGGTTCATTTTTTTGTGAAGGGTAATTTAGTACTCTAAACATACTAATATGTCTATCAATTTTATCATCAAAAAAGTTTTCTGGTAGATCCAAGGCTAATGCAAATATTCTCATGAGGTTTGCTGACAAATCTGTCATCTCTTGAAAGTATCTCTCCCACAATGATCTTAAGTTTTTTGGTTTTTCTGGCCATCTGTTTGGAAGAAAATGTGGGCCAGCTTCTTCACAGGTAAAATACGGGTCATCTGAAACATTAATTGGTCCAATAGTAAGTGATTCCTTCAAGTCTCCAGGAGTTTCTTCATTTAAGCTGTTTGCTAAGCTTTCATCTTCAAGTGCGCTATAACCTCTTATTTCGTCATCAAACTCACGTTTTACTAAAAATTTTTCTTTTTCAGGTAAGTCAAAGAAATCTTGAGAAACCTTATACACATCATTAATAAAGTTTGGATCAATTTGGTGTCCAGTAATAACTAAGAAACCTATTTCTCTACAAGCTTTATCTACTTCTTTTGCAACTTTTAACTTTCCTTCTTGAGTACCTTCAAAATAAGGACTTAAATCAATAACAGGTATATCTTGATTATCCATATTTCCCTCCCTATCAACTATTTATAAATAGTACATAAACATTTGATTTTTGACAATAAACCTAACCTGAAATAACTTTTAAAAATTTGAAATATTATTTCTCAAATTATCAAAATTTTAAAATATTATTTTATGAAAATGTTTTTGTTTTTTTATTTATATAAATTTAAGATAAATTAATAAAAAAAAAATACTATATATTTCAAATAGTTAAGATTTATATTTAATGTTAATTATATTACAAGCCAGTATTTGTGAATGTCTAGCGCTTAATAATTGAATATAGTATTAAACTGAGCTAACCTTATTATAAATAGTAAATAATTTATGGAGGATTTTCACTTTGGATCGTAGATCGTTTCTTAAAAATTCAGCAGCTGCGTCAGCTCTGATGACCGTCCCTCTTGCTAGCAAAGTTGCTTCAGCAGGGAAAAAGAGTAACTCTCTTATATTTGCATCTCCTGGTACACCTCAAAGTTTAGATAGTGAGTTTGATACTAGTTTGGGTACATTTGATTTTATTAGTGCGTGTTATGATAGTCTTATAGCATACGATACTATGCCTGATCCTAAGGACCCTGATGCTAAAAGAGAAGACTTAAAAAAATATCCTGACAGACCAAGTGGTCATAAAATGTATGGAAAACTTGCAGAGAGCTGGAAAATAGCACCTGACATGACTTCTGTTACTTTTAACTTGAGAAAAGGTGTAAAAAGTCATTGGGGTAATGAACTTACTGCAGAAGATGTAAAGTGGTCTTGGGACAGAAAACTTGCATTGGGAGCTATTGGAGGTTTTTTTGCATCTGTTATTGGGCTTTCAAAACCTGAGCAAATCCAAGTTGATGGAAAGTACACTGTATCTTTCAGACTTGATAAACCTGCTCCCATGTTAATGAGATTACACAGAAACCCATATAACAACATTTTAGATAGTAAAAAATGTAAAGAGGTAGCGACAAGTGATGATCCTTGGGCTAAAGAATGGCTTAAGAATAATGTTGCAGGATATGGGCCTTATAATATGGTTTCTATTGATAGAGGAACATCCGCAGTAGCTAAAGCGCGAAAGGATTATTGGAATGGAAAACCTGCTATTGATACATTCATTATGCAGGAAGTTACATCATCATCCCAAAGAGCGCAGTTGGTTAAAAAAGGAAGTGTAGATGTAGCTCAATTCCTTACTCCTCTAGAGGTTGCAAGTTTGAAAAATGCTTCAAATGTTGCAATTGACTCAGTTCAATCTTCTTGGATGGATTGGTTGCATCTTAATTGTGCAGAGAAACCATTTAATGATAAAAGAGTTAGACAAGCAATGAACTATGCTTTCCCAAAAGCTGCTGCTATTAAGTCTGTTTATCAAAC
>NZXH01000042.1 GCA_002701885.1 Rhodospirillaceae bacterium
AAAAGTTATTGAAGAAAATAAAAATAGTATTTATCTAGATAAGGAAACTAAGATATTAATAAATAACTTAGACCAAAAAATATTATCTGAAGAAAACATCAAAGTAATATCTCCAGAAGATATGATTTTAGCTATGTTAGTAGCTAAGGAACTAAATGTATCAAAATTACTTTTAAAATCAGGAGTAGATATAAATATATTAAATAATGCAGTAAATAATAAAAAAGCATTAGAAAGAAATTCAAATAATAATCAAGAGAACTTGGATATTTATGCTAGGGATCTTACTAAAGAGGCGTCTGAAGGTAAACTAGACCCTGTTATTGGTAGAGATGAGGAGATAAGACGAGCTATACAAGTTTTATCAAGAAGAACAAAAAATAATCCAATTCTCTTGGGTGAGCCAGGTGTTGGGAAAACTGCTATAGTTGAAGGCCTTGCTTTAAGAATAGTTAATGATGATGTGCCAGAGATTTTAAAAAATAAAAAGATAATGTCCTTGGATATGGGTCAACTTTTAGCTGGGGCAAAGTTCAGAGGTGAATTCGAAGAAAGATTGAAAGCTGTTCTTAAAGAAGTATCGATATCAAAAGATTCTATAATAATGTTTATAGATGAAATTCATACTATTGTAGGCGCAGGTGCCTCTGAAGGTTCAATGGATGCATCTAATTTATTCAAACCACAACTTGCAAGGGGTGAACTTCATTGTATAGGTGCAACAACATTAAAGGAACATTCAAAATATATTGAAAAAGATGCTGCTCTTGCTAGAAGATTCCAGACAGTTTTTATAAATGAACCTTCAGTCTCAGATTCAATTTCAATATTAAGAGGTTTAAAAGAAAAATATGAGATTCATCACGGCCTCCCGATTTCGGATAAAGCAATTATAGCCGCTTGTGAACTTTCAGATAGGTATATTTCAGAAAGGTTCCTTCCCGATAAAGCTATAGATCTCATTGATGAAGCTTCAAGTAAATTGAGAATGGAAATTGATTCTAAGCCAGATGATCTTGATGAAATTGAAAGAAAATTGACACAGTATAAAATTGAAATAGAAGCCATAAAAAAAGAAAATGAAGAAACCTCGAAGAAGAGAGTCACTTCACTAGAAAATCAAATAAAAGAACTTTCAGATAAAAAATCTACTTTGGAAAGAAAGTGGAATGATGAAAAGAAAATATTATCAGAAAATAATACGTTAAAAGAACAGATTGAAAACTATAAAAATGAACTTTTAATTGTTAAAAGGAAAGGTGATCTTACTCGCGCAGGTCAGCTAGTGTATAGCATTATACCAGATTTAGAAAATTCCCTAAATAATACTAAGAATAGTGAAAATAATAAGAGTTTATTTAAGTCTGTTGGGAGTGAGGATATAGCATCTATAGTATCAAAGTGGACAGGAATTCCTGTAAAAAAACTACTTAAAGCTGAAACAGAAAAATTTATTAATATTACAAAATTTCTAAAAAATAAAGTTATTGGTCAGGCTGAAGCAATAAGGTGTATTTCTAATGCAGTATTAAGGTCAAGAGCTGGTTTAAATGACCCTACTAAGCCTATTGGTTCATTTATTTTTGTTGGGCCTACTGGGGTAGGAAAAACTGAATTAACAAAAGCTCTTGCAGAATTTCTATTTGACGATGAAAAAGCTCTAGTAAGAGTAGATATGGGTGAGTATATGGAAAAGCATTCAGTTGCAAGGTTAATAGGTTCCCCCCCAGGTTATGTAGGTTATGAGGAGGGTGGTTCCCTTACTGAATCAATTAGAAGAAGACCTTATCAAGTAGTATTATTTGATGAAATAGAAAAAGCACATAAAGATGTGTTTAATATTTTCCTTCAAATTTTAGATGATGGTCGACTTACTGATGGGCAGGGTAGAACAGTAAACTTTTCAAATACTATAATAATTATGACATCTAACCTTGGAGCAATGCATTATAAAAAAAGTAGTTATATGAATAAGGCTGAATTGAATAAAGTAATTTCAGAGGAAGTAAAAAATAATTTTAAGCCAGAGTTTATAAATAGGCTTGATGATATAGTGATATTCAATCAATTAGACATAGAAAATATTAATGAAATTGTACTTATTGAATTAAATAAATTTAAATCCTTGCTTGAAAATAAAGAAATTCAACTAGAATTTGATAAGAATGTTATCAACTATATATCAGAAAAAGGCTATGACGAGTTTTTTGGTGCAAGGCCGATCAAGCGATTAATACAAACTTTGATTAAAGATAAAATAGCTATGAAAATACTTGAAGGAAAATATTCCTCAGGTAGTTCTGTTCATCTATCTATTCTAAAAAATAGTTTAATTATTGATTAGCAATTTATTCTTTTTCTGCCATGATTGTTAAAGAAAAATTTTCCGCAGATTTAATTTGATCAATTTTTTTTGCTTGATTTTTAAATTTAGCGTACAAATTTCCAGTTAGTTTTTTTCCAGTTGGAAGTTTAAGAGATAAAGGATTTACTTGTCTTCCTTTTTTTAATACTTCATAGTGTAAATGTGGACCCGTAGAAACTCCTGTTGAACCAATGTACCCAATAACCTGTCCTTGTTTAACTGCTTTTCCGGGTCTGATATTTCTTGCATAACTCCTTAAGTGTGCATACGCAGTTTTATAATTGTTTTTGTGTCTTATCCTAATATATTTCCCATAGCCACCATTTCTGCTTGCTTTTTCAATAGTGCCATTGCCAGCGGCCATCACTGGTGTTCCATAAGGCGCTGCAAAATCGATTCCCCTATGCATTCTAGTATATCCTAGTATTGGGTGTTTTCTTTTTCCAAATCTAGAAGATAATCTTGCACCATCAACCGGTGTTTTGAGAAGAGCTTTTTTTGCACTTTCACCTTTGATATTAAAATATTCTGGATACTTACTTTTGGTAGGAAAGTAATAAAGTTTATGCCACTTATTATTGACTTTTAATCCAGTATATAAAATCTTACCATCTTTAATAATATTATTTTTTTTATCCGAGAAAGTTTCATAAATTATCTCAAATTTATCATCAGGCTGGATATCTCTCTGAAAATCAATATCCCAACTGAAAATTCTTATCATTTCCATTGTTATTTGTGTGGGAATACCTGCTTTTTTTGATGCTAAAAATAAACTTGAGTTAATTGTACCGTAAACAGTTTTATTTGATTTATTTAAATTAATTATATCTTCGTAATGAAAGAAACTCTTATCATCCATTTTAGTAGCAGAAATTTTTCTTATTTTTGAAATAGGTATGGTTAAATTATATAAATCATTTTTATTATAAGTTATATGTATCTTTTGACCTGCCAAAATATTTCTTGGGTTTATTAAGTTGCTTATTGCTTTCACAGCTAATTGAGTGTCATATCTATTAATACCAAATTTAACTAAAGAATGATTAAGGTTGCTGCCTTTTTTAATCTCTAATATTTTTTTATTTAATTTTGAGTTATGGACTAACTGATTATTTATAGATAATTGACCTAGGATTTCAGGTTTTATTGTAATTGATAATTTCTTTAAGTCATTTGTGGAGTATAGATTTATTGGATCTGTTATTCTTACTCTCGCATTTAGGCTAAATGGTTCAGAAAATATAATTATTACAGTAGCTAATAAAGCACCACCTAATGCACCCAGGGCAAAATTTGAGCTCTTTTTCTTTTCATTTATTAGTTTAGAAGAAAAGAGGTACCAATTTTTTGATTTTTTGTCATAAAAAAATTGTGCCTTCCAAACTGAATAATTCATTAAGTTTTTAATACTTTTAAAAATTATTTTCATCAGCAAAGCTCAAAAGTAATCCGACTGCAAACAAAAAGCACATAATTCTAAATTATTATTGATAGATAACACTGTTTTTTTGTATTGTAAATTAATAAAATATGTTAAAATACTGTTTTTATGTATTATTTTATAATTATTAGTCTAACTTTTTCGATATTTGAGACTTCTGGGCAATTTTCTTTAATTTTATTTTAAATATTAGCCGTTCTTAAAGTTCTTTAAAGAGATCCTATTTTTTGCCTTTCTTTCTTGATAAGCTTTCCTAACTGCAATTCTTTTTCTTAGTGCCTCTTTCGATCTGACTGATTTCCATATTTCGGTAACTTTTTTTCTGTATTTATTATTATATTTTGGGTTTGCTGAATGATAATTTTCTATAGATCTATGCCAAGACTTTTTTTGTTTATGAAGTTTTGTTAAAAATAAAGCCGCATATGATATGTTTGAATTTGGGTCGAATGCTTGTTCTAGAGAATTAAATGCTTTTGGATGATATTTTAGGTTTATTTGCATACAACCTACATCAATATTCTTAATATTTCTGAGTTGAAGCCTTTTTACAGCTCTTATAGCGCTTTCTTTAGATTTAAAGTAATGTGACCACTTTCCAGAAGTTACTGTCCATGGCCAGGCAAAACTTTCCTTTTTGTTATTATCCCATCTGCCTGTTTCTTTTAAAGAAATAGCTTTTAGCAAATAAGGGGGGATGCCACTTCGAATTTCATGTTTTTTGAAAAAAGTATCACAAAGAGTCCGCAAATCTTTAGTATTCTTAGGTTGTTGAGCACTTAAATTGAAACTAAATAAAAGTAAATTAAATAAAAAAATTAAAAATATTATTTTGAACCTAAGCAAAAAAACAAACATCGGCTTTCTCCGTTATTTGATAATGCATAAATAGGAGCAAATAACATGCCAGTGGTTGAATTGTTTATGTTGTAATTATATCACATATGTAACACAAAAGCATCGCAAAAAGAATTATTTGTTGTATGAGATTTTTTTGCTACTATATATAGAGCTGTAACACTAAATACATATTCTTAGTGTTACATACCCTTTCTGGGTAATTCCTCCCTAAACTTGGGCCCACTTTAAATAGTGGGTCCTTTTTTAATTTTTACTCTGCTGCTAATTGGTTATGGTTTTTACTAAAAAAGTTGTTTTTAGTAATTTGACTTAATTCTCTTATTAAATCTTTTAAGTTTTTTTGTAAAAGTAAATATCCATCATTAATTTCTATATTTTGTTCGTCCATATAAAGGCTTCTATTAATTTCAATCTGAATTGCATGAATATTATTTAGAGGTTTACCATAATTTTGGGTAATAAATCCACCTGAATACGGATTATTCCTTATTACAGTATATCCCTTATTTATTAAAAAATCTTCGATAAAAGAAGAAAGCTCTTTACTAGAACTTTTACTAAAATTATCACCTAAAATAAAGTCTGGTAACATATGATTCCTTGAATCAATAATAGCTTGAGTCATGCTTGGCATGGAATGGCAGTCAATTAAAACTGAAAACCCGAATTCAGATTTTTTTTTAATTAGTAATTGTTTTAAATTCATATGAAACGGGAAATAAAAATTTTCAATTCTTTTTTCCGCATCATTCCATTTTAATTTATTCTTATAGATCTCTCTGCTATTTGAAACTACTCTTGGAATAGTTCCCAAACCTAATGCGACTTTTTTAGAACGAGTATTAATAAATTCTGGCAATTTTTCGCAAAACATATCAGGGTCTAATTCAAATGGTTCTCTATTAAGGTCAAGAAAAGCGCGTGGAAAATTAGCTTTAATTAGACTTGAGCCATATCCAGGTGCTATATCAAAAAAATAATCAAGGAAAAAATCCTCTGAACTCCTAAGAATTTTATAATCTAATTTACTAGAATCTATAAATGATGGCATGTATTCTCTTCCACTATGAGGTAATGAGAATACACATGCTGAAGACTCAATCCTTGGCTTAAGGATAGAAATACTAGAAAAATTTGATTTTAACGTATTAATCATAAATTTATTTAAATTTGTCCATATTTATAATCTGTTATTAATGTATTCGTTTGTCAAATTTATTTTTTTACTTTATTTATTTATTTTAATGGGGCGCGTAGCTCAGCGGGAGAGCACTACGTTGACATCGTAGGGGTCGCTGGTTCAATCCCAGCCGTGCCCACCATAGAAACCGTAGGGTTTATTCCATAACACTTTAATGTATGTCTGTATTTGTCACAATGTTGTCACAACAAAAGTACGAATAGCATGGCGACTATACGAAAACGTCACAATAATTATCAGGTGCAAATCCAAAGAAATTTTTTTATACACTTTATTGCTTAATTAAATCTATTACTTTAATTCTCTCCAATGCCACGGTTCAATAAATTTACTAGACCATAAACCATACTTTTTTGATTTAGCTATTTCTTCATCTTTTATATAATCTATGGAGTACTTTCTATATGATAAGGCCCAACCGGAAGAAACCATTTCTTTGCCTATATCCCTACCTTCAGCAAAACATATAGCTACTATACGATTATAACGATCTATATTTTTTTTTTCGCACTTAATTTTTTTCCCAGCTACAATTTTTATTAACTCACTAGTAGCTACCAATCCACATTTCCATTCATAATTATTAGTTGAACATATTTGATTTTTTTCAGGAGCATCAATGCCAAAAATTCGATAACGTTTATCACCTATCTGCAATGTATCGCCATCAATAACTTGTTGTGTTCGTGCAGATGACGTGGACATAAGTAGGGTAATAAATGTTATAATTAAATATTTAATCATAATTACTATATTTCTTTATCATAAAAATTAGCAGAATTTTTCTTATTTAGTATTAAAAAACTTAGAATTTATAGGAAACAGTAAATTTTATTGTTATATTCTAGATATTTTTAGTTCTTTAAAAGATAGAATATTATTTACTCCTTTTGTTTAAACTTAATTTATATTAAATTAAATGTTTAAATTTAAGCAGGAATATTTTTTTGAATAAAACTGATGTAATCGATGCAGACGCTCATGTTATTGAGACAGAGGATACATGGTCCTATTTAGAACCATCAGAAAAAAAATACTTTCCAGTTTTAACCGAAAATANTGAAAATGATTCTAAGCAAGGNTGGACAATTNATGGTGTTTTAGCNCCTGCCTTGATTAGAAGGTTCAAAGATCAAGAAATTAGAAAAATGTCTNAGGTTGCNGGNAGAAATATGACTACACCGCAAGCTGCAAGGGAGATGAGAGATATNAAGCTTAGGCTTAACCATATGGATGAGCTTGGTATNGATAAACAAGTCATTTTTCCNACTATGTGGTTNCAGCCATTAACTAATGANCCGAATGCAGANGCTGCACTTTCAAAATCATATAATTTATGGCTAAGAGACATNTGTGCTCTTTCACAAGGAAGGCTTAGNTGGGCTTGTATTCCNCCNACTCTAATCATTGATGAAGCNATATTACAGATTCGGCAGGCAAAAANTGATGGCGCAGTTGGGGTTTTCATGAGGGCATTTGAGGGTAGCCGTATAATGACNGACCCTTATTTTTATCCAATTTATCAAGAAGCACAAAATCTAGACTTACCAATTTGTGTTCATATAGGTAATGGAAACAGAGCTAATTGTGATTTATTTAGAGAATCGCCTATTACTATTGGTGCAAAAGGTTTTGCAGTGACAAGAGTTCCTGCNGTGATTGGTTGTATGTGGTTATTACTAAGTGAGATNCCTAAAAATTTTCCTAATCTTCGTTGGGGNTTTATTGAGTCTGCNGCTCAATGGATTCCATGGGTTTTTAATGAAGTTGTTCGAAGGATAGAGTCTGTAGGCGGCAAANTNCCAAATGATATATTTGGAGATTCTAAAATTTATGCNACNTGTCAAAATGATGATGATATTNCATGGATCCTTAAGTATTCGGGTCAAAATAGTTTAATTATTGGAACTGATTATGGTCATACTGACCCNTCAACACAGATTGATGCAATAAGTATTTTTCGTAAAAGAGAAGATATAGANCAAAATATCAAAGATAGGGTTCTTTCTGTAAANCCTAAAAGATTNTATGGCTTATAGACCAAAAATAATTAATTTTTAATANANGATTNTTTTCTTTNNTTNTAATTTGAGATTTANGCATAGTGTTATTANTAATCGATATGANTGTNAATAAATTCTANTGTTAANAATCTTAATTATGAATATAAAACTCAATAATCAAATTGATGAAAGTAAGCCCGAGAGTTTTTGTTTNTATGGGCCNGGTTTTTCAAATATCTCACAAAGTTGATCTGAAATATTTTGATAGAATTCCGCGATTTCTCTTGGATGAAGTTTAATAACTAAACTTAATGCGCTATTGATAACATTCCCTACCCTTTCATCGACTGTGAAACAAGTATCACATAATGGAAAATTAGAAAGATCATTATTTGAGTGAGCTTCACGCAATCTAGTCATTTGACGGCCTTTGAAGATTTGATCTTTAGAATTAATTAAAATATTTCCAGTTATTAGGTCTCCATTATAATCTCTACAACAACTTGTTGTTTCTCCATTAACTAAAATAGTTAATTTGTTATCAATTATCTGGTCGCACTTTATATTTTTATATGTATGAATTGGAAAAGGGTTGTATTCATTAAAGTATTTGTTATCTGGAGAAAGAGAGTTAATTAGAGAAAAGCTAAAATCTTGATGCGGGTAACGCAAATAATCTCTGAACTTTACAATAAACTTGCCGACCTCATTTAAATTATCTTTTGATAATGTAATAGCTATGCTTGTAACAACTCCCTTTGTGACTAGTTTTGATTTTGCTAAATCTANATTTCTTAAAAGNTCTTCCCAGTTTCCNCCGCTTCTAATTTTTTCATATTTTTCCTTTGTAGCCCCATCTATAGAAAANCTTACAGCATTACAAACATCNGTATACTTAAGAATTGTATCAATATGNCTATCTAATAAAAGTCCATTNGTNCTCAGAGCTGTTTTAATATTTCGGTTTCTAAGTTCTTGNANAACTAATTCTAATCTAGGGTTAGCNAAAGGGTCACCTATTGTATGAAGGGCAACTTTTTTAATTCCTTCCTCTGATAACCTATCAAGNACAGCCGTTAAAACAGATTTACTCATCTTTGTTTTTTTTCTAGTAGAAAGACTTGTTTTACACATTAGACAATCAATATTACATGTATTATTGATCTCTAGCAGTGTATTTTGATTTAACCCATCTGGCATGAACTCTCTATTATGCTGCATTTCCAAATATGGATTATCATCTATTTCACTCACAGCTTTAAGAATTTTGTTTCTTAATAACTGTTCATCAAAAGAATTACTTACTTTAAAGTCTCTGAGAGCCAAAACTACAGGAGCAAAATTTTTGCGTAATTTACTTTTAATTATGTCAATATTCATATTAGCTCTAATAACTAATTTGCAGAGTAATGTAGATTATTGTTTAATATACCAATAGTCAACTTAAAAACAAAATAAATTAACTAACTTGTTTTGGTAATAATAACTCTAATTAAATTAATTCTGGTGGTTTTAAAAGAGAGAGCTTGTTATTTATTTTTGCTTGAGTTTCGAAGAAAAGGTGAATGTCGACTTTTATAGTATTTTCATTGTGAGATATAAACTCTTTATCAAGTATTATATTAATCTCCTGCTGATTTTTTTCTATATCATTCACATGATCAACAATTGACATTCCCCCATCTTCTCCTCCACTCAAGTGGCTGATTAAAAATCTAGAATAAAGCTTTCCTTGTTCCGAAGGTTTGTCTAATTTTATATTTAGGCCAGATAAGCTATTTTTAAATTCTTTATATACAGAGTAATTTCTTGGCCCAATGAAGTGTTTACTAGGACCTTCTAGAATTAAAAATGGAATAGAGTTATTTGAGGAAGTTGGCTCTATATATTCTCTGGCATTTGCTTCATTAAATTTACCTCCAATTTCTCTCCAATCTTTATTAAGAACTAAAAAGTCTTTAACTGCTGAAAATACTGGAGGTTGAATTGCATCATCTACAACTATTATAGCCCCAGGAGCAGCGTATCTAGCAGAGTTCAATAAATCTGTAAGTGCACCTGTATATGTGTGGTCACCATCAACAAATATAAAGTCAAACCAAATTTTTTCATTAAATTTACTTATGTTAAAAAAATCGTTCGAAGTAGATGTTACTAACATAGTATTTTCCTGAAATTTTTTATCCCAAGTTCCAATTTCTTCTATGTTTAAATTTTCTCTTTGTTTATTAGATTCTAAACTAATTACAAGGCCACTATCTCCGATTGCCTCAGAGATGATTTTAGTTGTTCCAGCCATATAGGTTCCTATTTCTAGAACAGACTTAGCCTTGATGGATTTTATTAATAAATAAAGAAAAACCTTGGCATGATTTTGAAGTAGAGAATTTGAGAATTTTTTTTCAAAATAAACAGGGCTTGATATAAATTCTTCAGAATTCAGAATTTTATCGAATATTTTATCTATATTTCTATAATCTGACATGATTAAATATTCCTAGGTTAAGTAAATAATTTATGAGTAAAAAGTAAATAAGATATTAATTAAATAAAAATTAACTTTTTAGTTAGATTAGGTAAAATTGAATAATAGACTAAAATCAAAGATTGTTGTGCAGGCTATAATTAAATTAGCTGATAAAAATAGTATTCCGATTTCTGTTATTAAAAAAGGAGATAATGAGAGAGGAATGATTATTATGAGAGCAATAAAGAGTGATCAAAAATCATTTTTTTATAGATATAATTTTAATGATAATAGGTCCCCCTGGGAGTTAGCTGGGAAAAACAATTTGGTCATAAAAAGTGAGGCTGACAAATTTATAGCTAAAGAAATTAAAATAGATACTGATATTTGGGTCTTAGAAATAGAAGATTTTATGGAAGACAATGAAATAATTAAATTATTTTATTTTAATTTAATTTAGTTATTCGTTATTTTATGAGATAATTTAAGGTATCCTAGGGTTTTTAAAAAAAAATTTGATAATTCTTGACATTGCAATTGTGATTTCTTAAGTTCAGGCCTCTTATAATTAATTTGAATATATAGAAAAATGAAAGTTCTTAGATCTCTCAAATCAGCCAAAAAACGCCACCGAGATAACAGAGTAGTGAGACGTAGAGGCAGGATTTACGTTATTAATAAGAAAAACCCTAGGTTTAAAGCTCGCCAAGGATAGTTATTCTTAAATATTATTTTTGATTTGGAGCTATATTCTTTTTCATTTGATTATTGTTGAGGTGAAGAATGGATAATGAAAAAGATCTAAAATTAAAAATTGAAGCTGCAACTTTTAAAAAATTTTTGGACCACCTAAATAAAAACCCAGAGATACAGAATATTGATCTAATGATACTAGCAGACTTCTGTAGAAATTGTATTTCTAAATGGTATATGAAAGAAGCTGAAAATCATGGTTTAGACATTAATTATGATGAGGCTAGAGAAATAGTATATGGTATGCCTTATTCTGAATGGAAGTCAAAATATCAAAAAGATGCTACTCCCGAGCAGCAGGCAGCAATCGCAAAGCTCAAAGATTAATTTATTTTTAGAACTTTTCTTTCCAAGTGCGAAGCTCCGCCGTATGTGACCAAGCGCTTCTATTCTGGGAGTGAAGTTGAAAATAATTATTTGCAATATCATCAGGCTTTATAAATTTTTCATCTTCTTCTTTGTTGTTATTGTTTATCTGTGTATTCATGATAGCACCGTCTATATTGACCCAAATAACATGAATTCCTTTTGGGTGCATTTCTCTTGCCATGCTTTCAGCTAATGCTCTGAGCCCAAACTTTCCAATTGCAAATGCAGCAAAACCATTACCACCTCTCATGCCTGCTGTTGCCCCAGTGAAGATTATTGTTCCACGTTTTCTGTTCATCATTAATTTAGCTAGCTCTTTTGCAAATATGAAACCGCCAAGACATGAAACTTTCCATGCTTTTTCTATCTCTTTAGAGGTTAAATCTAAGATACTTTTTTTAACAAATTTACTAGGATTATATATTCCTACTTCTACCGAGCCCAAATTTTTTTCAGCTGACTGAACTAGGGAGAAGATTTGGTTTTCATTTGAGGCTTCAACTTCAAAAGTTTCTACCTTTATATTCTTTAAATCTTCATTTTTAGCAAGAATATCTAATTTATTTTTATTCCTTGAGGCAAGAGCAATATTATACCCATGAGAAGCAAATTTTTTTGCAGCAGCCAGACCAATAGAAGGCCCTGCTCCAAGTATAATGCAAGACTTATTTTTTTCCATTTCAATCCTTTATAATTTAAATTATAAAATACCATTTTAAATATCTGTAGAAGATATATACTATATTAACTTAAATATTAAATTAATTATTTTTTGTGAGTTTGATTATGACTATTCTTATAACTGGAGTTGCTGGGTTTATAGGCAATCAAGTTGCTTTGAAATTACTTACTCGAGGAGAGAATGTAATTGGTATAGATAACTTAAACAATTACTATGATACTAAATTAAAGGAGAATCGTCTAAATAGACTTAAAGGTTTTGATAAATTCAAATTTCTAAAAGAGAATATAGCGTCTAAAAACCTTTTTTCTTCACTTGAGAAATATAGTGATATCAATAGGATTATTCACCTGGCAGCACAGGCAGGAGTTAGGTATTCAATTTCAAATCCTCATAATTATGTTGAGTCAAATTTGGTTGGCCATTTAAATATTTTAGAATATGCACGTTCAAAAAAGAATTTAAAAAATTTAGTTTATGCAAGTTCAAGTTCTGTTTATGGAGGAAACACTAAAATCCCTTTTTCAGTTAAAGATAATGTTGATAAGCCTATTTCTCTTTATGCTGCAACAAAAAAAAGTGATGAGCTTTTAAGTTATTCTTACAGCCATCTTTTTGGTATCAATCAAGTTGGGCTTAGGTTTTTCACTGTATATGGGCCCTGGGGAAGGCCGGATATGGCTTTATTTTTGTTTACAGATTCTATTATGAAAGGTAATCCAATTAAAATTTTTAACTATGGAAATATGTCTAGAGACTTTACCTACATTGATGATATTGTAAATGGAACAGTCTCTGCAATGGATAAGTGCCCTGCTAAGAATGATAAAATACCTCATAGAGTTTATAACCTAGGAAATGATAAGCCAGAAAAATTAGTTAAGCTAATTGAATTGATTGAATATCATACAGGAAAAAAAGCAATAAGAAAACTTGAATCAATGCAGTTAGGCGATGTGCAAAACACCTTAGCTGATATAGAGGAATCAAAACAAGATCTTGACTTTTATCCTAAGATAAAAATTGAAGAAGGCGTTCCTCTTTTTATTGATTGGTATAGAGAATATTTTAAATTATGAATTTTAAAGAAAGTAATTTAAATAAAGACCAATTAACTCAATTTCTAAGGGCTATTCCTTATGTTCAGTATTTAGAAATAAATGTATATGAAATTAGTTTAGATTGTGTAATATTAAAAACAAATTTAGAGAAGTGGCGTTTGGATTTTGATCAAAGGATGTATATTAACTATGGTTTTATCTATGGAATAGTTGATACAGTTGCGTATTTAGCTATTTTAAATCGTTTGAGAGCTTATAGGCCTGCAGTAACTTTGAGCTTAAAGATTGATCATTTTACAAGTGATTTTTCTGTTAATGATCTATATTTTAAAGCTGAATGTATTAAAATTAAAAAACAATATGCGTATTCTTATATTACAGTTTATCAGTTGAATAAGAAGGCTATTGCGAATGCAAACGCTACCTTTCTATTCAAAAATAGATAGTTTGTTGAGTAATCTTATCCCATGACAGATAGACTAAATTTAAAAAAAGTAATTTCACAGGCTAAAGTAAAACTGGATCCTTCAATTATTTCCTCGTTCTTTCCATTCACAAGAAAAACAGGAATAGTTTTCTTTTTACATAAGGAGCAATTTTGTGGAAAATTGGATTTTTCTCAGCATCACATAGGGAACCCTATAACTAATGTTTTACATGGAGGCATTGTTGCTGCACTACTTCAAAATACAGCTCAATTTCATATTGTATGGGAAAAAAATATTGAAAGTATTCCTGAGATTATTGATATATCTATAAATTTTTTAAGAATAGGAAAGGGTGTAGATACATATGCAAGAGCATCAATTATAAAATATGGGAAAAGAGTTGCAAACGTAGAAGTTATAGCATGGAATGATGATAAATTTAGCCCTATTGCAAACGCTAGTATAAATTTTTTGGTTTAATTTATGGAAAAATTATTAAATATACCAACTTGGGATCTTTCTGATCTTTATTCATCTATTAAATCTGGCGAGATTTCTAAAGATTTAGAAAAAATAAATAAAGACATAAAACTCCTTAGTAAAAGGTATAAAAATAAAATAGAATTAATAAATGCCCAGGATTTGCATAAAGCAATAAATCTCTATGAGCAGGTGCAGGAAAAGTTACATAAAATATACAGTTATATAGACCTAGTTACCTCAGAAAATCTACTTGATATAGGCTTATCAAATAAAGCATATTATATAAAAGAAGTTCTAGATGAATATTCTTCGAAAATAATTTTCTTTAAGTTAGAAATAAATAAAATCCCATCAGAAAAAATTTACAAACTATCGCAGAATAAAGAAGCTTCAAAATATATACAATGGGTAAAAAACATTCAAATATATAAAAACTACCAGTTGAATGAAGATTTAGAGAGGCTTTTTTTGGAGAAAAAAACTACTGGTAAAAATGCATGGGTTAGATTATTCGATGAAACTCTCGCTTCAATAGAAATAAAAAAAAATGAGAAGACCTATAATCTAGATAAGGCACTAGATTTAATGGCAAGCAGTCATGATGAAAAACTTAGAAAGTCCCTTGGTGTAAGCATTTCTGAAGAATTTGATAAGAGGATAGATTTATTTACATTTATTACAAACACAATGATTAAAGATAAAGAAATTGAAGATAGGTGGCGAAATTTTTCAGAAGTTGATTCCTCTCGTCATGTATCTAATCATATTCAGCCTGAAGTAGTTGAATGTTTATTTGCATCTGTAAAAGAGTTCTATCCGCGTATATCTCATAGATACTATAACAAAAAAAGAGAATGGATTGGGAAAAGTAAATTAAATTTCTGGGATAGAAATGTAGACCTTGGTTTTACAAAAGAGAGAGTATGGTCGTGGAATGAGGCTAAAGAATTTGTTTTAGCTGCTTTTGAAGAGTTCTCTCCAACTCTTGCAAATATTGGTAAGTTGTTTTTTCAAAATGATTGGATAGATGCTGTTCCAAGAAAAGGGAAAATGTCTGGAGCATTCTCTCACCAAACTGTTCCGGAGTCTCACCCATATATTTTGATGAATTTTTATGGAAGTAATAGAGATGTTATGACCCTTGCTCATGAACTAGGTCATGGGGTTCACCAAATTCTTGCTAATGAACAAGGCCTACTATTGTCAGATACTCCATTGATTCTTGCTGAGACTGCTTCTGTTTTCGGTGAGCAATTAGTATTTCAATCATTATTAAAATCATGTTCAAATAAACATGAGAAAAAACAAATTTTATCTAACAAAATAGAAGATATGATTAATACTGTGATAAGGCAGGTTTCATTCTACGACTTTGAAAAGAAAATTCATAATAAACGTCGCAAAAACGAACTTACAAAAGATGAAATCAGTAATATGTGGCTTGAATCCCAAAAAGAGAGTTTAGGAGATGCATTTCAATTAGGTAATGGTTATAAAAATTTTTGGTGTTATATATCTCACTTTATTCATAGTCCTTTTTATGTATACTCTTACGCTTTTGGAGATGGTTTAGTGAACTCATTATTCCAGGTTTATACGAATAACTTTGATGGCTTTGAAGCTACATATATCAAACTTCTAAAAGCTGGAGGTTCAAAAAGTTACAAAGAATTAATAAAGATGTTTAATTTAGATGCCACAACTCAAGAATTTTGGTATAAAGGGCTTGAAGTTATCGAAAATTTGATTGACGATTTAGAAGAATTAGATACGGAAATTAAATAAAGTTTATTAATTTTAGTCCAGGGAGAATGTAATGACTGATGAAAATCTAGACTATGAGGAGAAACAAGATACATGGAGTTTATTTGTAAAGTTAACCCAATGGTCATCTATTTTAGTTATAGTCTTATTAATTCTATTGGCATTTTTTTTAGTGTAATAGTTATTTTTTTTTATTTATTAAGTGATATATAGTAGTTATGAAATTAGCAGTTTTAAGTGAAAAGAGACAGTATGAAAAAAGGGTAGCAGCAACTCCAGAAACTGTTCAGAAAATAATTTCCCTTGGTTTAGAGGTATTTGTTGAAGCAGGCGCTGGTCATGGAGCTCAAATAACTGATGATCAATATAAAGAATCAGGTGCGGTTATTTTTTCAGACCAAGATGATCTCAAAGATATTGACATTATTATAAAAGTTCAACGACCTATTTATGAAGAAGAATGTGTTAATCTTAAAAAAAATTCTATTTTAATAGGTCTTTTGGAGCCCTTCAGTGATATTAAACAAGTTAATCAATATGCAGAAGATCATATTACTGCGATCTCATTAGAACTTGTACCAAGAATTACAAGAGCACAAAGTATGGATGTCTTATCATCTCAATCTAACTTGGCGGGATACAAGTCTGTTTTAGAAGCAGCAAGTGAGTATGGAAAGGCTATGCCCATGATGATGACTGCTGCAGGAACTATTGCACCAGCTAAAGTTTTTGTTTTAGGTGCGGGTGTAGCAGGCTTACAAGCAATAGCTACTGCAAAAAGGTTAGGAGCAATAGTCTACGCAACTGATGTTAGGCCAAATGTTAAAGAGCAGGTAGAATCTTTGGGGGCAAGATTTGTAATGGTAGAAACTTCAGAGTCAGTTGACTCTGAGACATCAGGTGGCTATGCAAAAGAGATGAGTAAAGATTACCAAAGGAAACAAGAGGATTTAGTTAAAGAAACACTATCTAAGTGTGATATAGCTATATGCACTGCCCTCATACCCGGAAAAAAAGCCCCTATTTTGATAAAAAAAGAGACAGTTGAAACCATGAGAGCGGGTTCAATTATTATTGATCTTGCTGTAGAGCAGGGAGGTAATTGTGAATGTTCAAAATATGGAGAAATTTATAACCATAATGGTGTGAAAATTGTCGGTAAACCTAATTTTCCTAGCTTAATTTCAGCAGACGCATCTAATTTGTACTCAAAAAATATATTAAACTTTCTTGATTTATTAATTAAAGGCAAGAAGGGCTATAATGAAATAGATTGGGAAGACGAAATAATCAAATCTACTACTTTAACTAAAGATGGAGAGGTTGTTCATAGTGAATTTATCAGTAAGTAATTATTTTTTTAGAAATGTTATTAGGAGACATTATGATTGATCCATTTATATTTCAATTTTCAATTTTTGTATTGGCTATTTTTGTCGGTTATTATGTAGTTTGGAGTGTTACCCCAGCTCTTCATACTCCCTTAATGTCTGTTACAAATGCAATTTCAAGCGTAATAATAGTTGGCGCTTTAATTGCTGCGGGTCCAGCTGAATTGAATTTATCAAAAATTTTTGGTTTTTTTGCAATCATTTTAGCTTCAATAAATATATTTGGAGGTTTTGTCGTAACTCAGCGAATGCTTCAAATGTTTAAGAAAAAAAATAGGTAGGTTTTTATTGTGATTGAGAATATATCTGCTATCGCTTATTTGATATCTGGGGTTTTCTTTATAATGGCTCTTAGGGGTTTATCTTCTCCTATTTCAGCAAGGTCTGGTAATATTTTTGGAATAGCTGGGATGCTAATTGCAGTTATCACGACATTATTTAATCCAGGTATTTTAAGTTTTGATTTAATAATTATAGGCTTATTGATTGGTGCAATAATTGGAACAACCATTGCACGCAAGATAGAAATGACAGCTATGCCTCAGCTTGTTGCCGCGTTTCATAGTTTGGTTGGTTTAGCTGCAGTTTTAGTAGCTGCAGCTGCATTTTATTCTCCTGAATCTTATGGGATAGGCAGTGGCGGTGATATTAAAATAGCTAGTTTAATCGAGATGGCAATTGGAGTAGTAGTAGGGGCAATAACTTTTACTGGCTCTATATTAGCTTTTACAAAACTTCAGGGCTTAGTGAGTGGTAATCCTGTGGTTTTTTATGGACAGCATTATTTAAACCTACTACTAGGGATTCTGATTGTTGTTGTCTCGATATACTTTGTATTTTCTCAAGAACCGCTCGCTTTTTGGATTATAGTAGCTTTATCCTTTCTAATTGGAGTATTGCTAATTCTACCAATAGGTGGGGCTGATATGCCTGTTGTAGTTTCTATGCTAAACTCTTACTCAGGATGGGCTGCAGCAGGAATCGGATTTACACTTGAAAATACAGCCTTAATTATTACTGGTGCTTTAGTTGGTTCATCAGGTGCAATCTTATCTTATATAATGTGTAAAGCTATGAACCGTTCTTTTTTTAGTGTTATATTAGGTGGTTTTGGTGGTGATACTGTATACTCCAAGCAAGATGGCGACAAAAATGTAAAGCCTGGAAGCTCAGAAGACGCTGCTTTTATTATGTCAAATGCAGGTTCGGTCATTATTGTTCCAGGGTATGGCTTAGCTGTTGCTCAGGCTCAACACGTTATTAAAGAAATGTCTGATGCGTTAAAAGAAGCAGGCGTTAACGTGAGGTATGCTATTCATCCAGTTGCTGGTAGAATGCCCGGGCACATGAATGTTCTTCTTGCTGAGTCAAATGTGGACTATGAGGATGTCTTTGAGCTTGAAGAAATAAATTCAGACTTTTCAAATACGGATGTTGCTTTTGTTATAGGAGCAAACGACGTTACAAACCCTGCGGCAAAAAATGACCCCCAGAGTCCAATTTATGGCATGCCAATATTAGATGTGGAAAAGTCACGAACTGTTTTATTTGTCAAGAGATCTTTATCTCCTGGGTATGCCGGTATTGATAACTCAGTATTCTATAAAGATAACACAATGATGCTTTTTGGTGATGCCAAAGAGATGGTTGAAAAAATTGTTAAGTCTATTTAGCTAAATTTATAGTCTACGAGTCTCTTTGTGCTTTTTTTCTTGCTAGTTTTCTAACTCTGCGAATAGCCTCAGCCTTTTCTCTAGCTTTCTTTTCAGAGGGTTTTTCATAGAAATTGCGAAGTTTCATTTCTCTAAAAATGCCCTCACGCTGCATCTTTTTCTTTAAAGCTCTTAAGGCCTGATCAACGTTATTATCTCTTACAGAAACTTGCAAAAAAAACTCCTAATGGTTTAAATTGATTTAACTTTTTTCTAATAGTAAGATGCGGTCAATAGCATAGAGTTACTTAAAAGTGAAGTCTTAATAACCTAAATATAGCTATAATTGTTAAAATTATCTAAATTATGATAAATAAATAGGATTATTTATGTCAATTTTAAAAATTGCAAGAATGGGCCATCCAGTTTTAAGAAAAAAATCAGAGGAAATCTCTGATCCACAGTCTGAATATGTGAAATATCTTGTAGAAGATATGCTGGAAACTTTAGAAGATATTCAAGGCTTGGGACTTGCTGCTCCTCAGGTTCATGTATCAAAAAAACTAGTAATTTTTTATTCACCACCAGGAGAAGCTGAAACTAGTGAAATGGACTTAAATATTTTAATAAATCCTATAATTGAGCCTATTGGAGATGATATTGATTATGATTGGGAGGGGTGTTTATCAGTTCCCGGGCTAAGAGGTCTAGTGCCAAGGTATAAAAAAATAAGATATAAAGGGTTAAATGAAAAAGGTAAGAAAATTGATAAAACTGTTGAAGGGCTTCATGCAAGGGTTGTTCAGCATGAATGTGACCATCTAGAAGGTATAATTTATGTTCAAAGGATGGATAATTTAGAAGACTTAGTTTTTGAGTCTGAGATGAAGTTTTATAATAAATTCTAGATATATAGAAAGGTAAAAGATTGATTGATATTAGAGAGTCTTATTTAGGTAAATTTGATAAAGTCAAGATAGACACTTTAAATAGAGCAATTAAGCATGCGCCTTTTACTGGTTGGTCCTTTAATACATTAGAAATTGCCTTAATTGAAATTGATAAGTTAAAATTTATAGATAATCTTTTCCCAGATGGAATAGTAGATTTAACAAACTTCTTTTCTGAAGTTGCGGATAAAAAACTTGAATTTGACACAAAGAATATCAAATTAGAAGAATGCTCAATTAGAGAACGTATTAAGATTCTTTTGAACTTAAGGCTGGATTTTTTTTCAAGAGATAAACAGGTTGTTAAGCAGATTATTGGGTCAGATTTTTTTGTAAAAAATAATTTTAGATCTATTAATAGAATTAGTAACTCAGTAGATTTGATGTGGATATTAGCAGGTGATAAATCGCTTGATTATAACTATTATACGAAGCGTATTTTATTAGGAGGAATATATGCCACTACTATATTATATTGGTTAGATGCAGAGGATAGAGCTGATGTTTCTAATTTTATTGACAGAAGAATTTCAAATATAATGGAGTTTGAAAAAATTAAAAAAAATATAAAAAATATTTTTGAAACAAATAAATTAAAATTTCCCTTTAAGTTTTCTGTATAAAAATTTTTAGTGTGTCGCATGTTTTATAAAATTCACGTGCCCCATTTTTCTATTTTTCTTCACATTTTTTTTTCCGTAAATATATATTTTTGCAAACGGATCGGATAATTTATTTCGTATATCTAAAATTTCATCTCCTAAAATATTTTTCATGATTATAGATGAGTGTTTGTTAGGTTTGCCTAATGGTAGGTCACAAATAGAACGTATATGTTGCTCGAACTGATCTGTTATAGCGCCATCTAAAGTCCAGTGTCCCGAATTATGAACCCTAGGAGCAATCTCATTGACTAATAGTTTATTTGTTTCTGTTAGAAACATCTCAATACAAATAACGCCAACATGTTCTAAATTATTTGCTATTTTAGTTGCTATTCTTCGAGCTTCTAATATTATTTTTTTATCAGGTGTAGATGAAACGTCACTAGTTATAAGAATGCCGTTTTCATGAAAATTTATTGACGGCTCATAAAACTCTATTGAATAGTTATTTTTTCTTGCAAGCACAATTGAAAGTTCTTTTTGAAAATTTATCTGTTCTTCAAGAATACATTCTTTTTTCTCAAGTTTTTCCCAGGCTATTATTAATTCGTCGATATTCCTAACTAAATATTGACCTTTTCCATCATACCCAAAACGATTAGTTTTTATTATTGCTGGAAATAGAATTTTTTCTGAACCAGTCTCTATATCAGATAAAGATAATATTTCAAAAAAATTTGCAGTGGAGATTTTTTGAGAATTCAAAAATTTTTTTTCTTTTAATCTGTCTTGTGTTATCTCTAATGACTTAAAGTTAGGAGCTATTTCTGTAAATAATGCGACTCTATTTAGAGTAGTTTTTGGAATATTTTCTGTCTCAAAAGTAACTATGGAGCAACTTTTAGAAAAATTATCAATCTTATCAAACTCATTGAAAGTGCCAATAGTATGATAATCAGCAATTGTTACGGCAGGGTTTTCTTTGCTTTCAGAGTAAATATGAACAGTATAACCAAGTCTTTGGGCTGCAATACATAACATTTTTCCAAGTTGTCCTCCGCCTAAAATACCAATTACTGTGTGTGAAACTATTTTCTTATCCATTTTTTAAGGTTTTAACTTGATGTAATCGGGTCTGGAAGTTCAACAATTTTTTTTGTTTGCTTTTTTTTATACTCAACCAATAATTCTTTTAAATTATTATCTTCAAGACTAAGGATAGATATTGCTAAAAGACTAGCATTTGTAGCACCTGAATCTCCGATTGCAAGTGTGCCTACAGGAACACCTTTTGGCATTTGTACAATTGATAAAAGGCTATCTATTCCGTTGAGAGTATTTGATTTAATTGGTACACCTAAAACAGGTATAGACGTCAATGAGGCTACCATTCCTGGCAAATGAGCAGCTCCACCAGCACCTGCAATTATTACTTTCAGGCCACGTTCCCTTGAGTTTTTAGCGTATTCGTACATAAGATCAGGAGTTCTATGAGCTGATAAGATCTTGCTTTCATAAGGGACATTGAAACTTTCAAGTACCTCAGCTGCTAGTTTCATTGTTGGCCAGTCTGATTGACTTCCCATGATTATGCCAACTTTAATTTCAAAGCTATTCATTAAAAAACCTCAAGAAAAAATACAAAAAACATATTGAATTCTAAAAAAAAAAGAATTTAATTTGGACTAGAGTATTAATTTATATTTGCCAATATGATAATAATACATTATTCGTTTTATATTTACTAATATATTATAGTTACTGGGCGGATTATGTGTGGTAGAATGATGGCAAATATAATAGAAGGTATTTTAAGATAATATATGAAAATTAACCCTGTAGGTCCAATTGGCACTTCAAAAGTATCAAGAGTCCGAAGAACATCTTCTAGTTCTCCGAGCAAAGTAACTGATACTTATTCAACTTCTAAATTAGACCCAATAGATGATCAGGTTTCAATTATGGGTATTCCTGAGGCTGAACTTACTCCTAAGGTAAGAGAAGCAATCATGGCTTTAATGGCAGAAGTTGCAGCTATGAGAAGAGAACTTGATGCAAACAAGAGAGAGCTCGCTAATCTCGCAAAACTTGCGGACAGAGATTCTTTACTCCCTGTTCAAAATCGAAGAGCATTTGTTAGGGAATTAACTCGATCAATGGCTCGAGTTGAACGATATGGTAAGCCTAGCAGTATTGTCTATATCGATGTCAACGATTTAAAGGAAATAAATGATAATTTTGGCCATGTTGCAGGTGATGAAGCATTGAAGCATGTAGCTCAAGTATTAATCAATAATGTAAGAGAGGTTGATCAAATTGGTCGTTTAGGTGGAGATGAGTTTTGTGTAATTCTCGATGAGGCAGATACAAAATCTGCAAAAGAGAAAGCAGATGAATTAGCTAAGGCAATTATTGACAGTAAATTTATATTTAACAAAAAAATGTTGACAGTCCAGGTTGCTGTTGGCGTTTATACCTTTAATGGCACAGAGGATGTAAGCCAAGCATTAGCTGAGGCTGATAAAGACATGTATGCAAACAAACGCCAAATAAAAGAAAATTACGAAGCATAAATAAAATATTTTTGGGTATTAATTATTATTTCTAAATCATTTTCTAAATTTTCTGTAGAAATATATTCAAATAATAAGATAGAAAATTATTGTTTAGACTTACAGAGTAAGTTTGATGTTGATGTTAATATACTTTTATTCGCAATTTGGGCAGCTAAAGAAAAGAATATAATTATATCGTTATCAGATTTTGAGAATCTACATTCTGCTACAACTGATTGGCAGCTTAAGATAGTAAAAAAAATAAGATCAATGAGAATGAATTTAAAAAAAATAAATAATCAAGAGTTTAACGAAGTATACAATGAGCTAAAAAAATTAGAGATTTTAGCTGAGTTTATAGAGCATGAAATAATACTAAGCTTTTTTTTTACTAATGGTGAGCGTAATAAAAGTAGAAAGTTCGTTAAGGATATATGCGTTTCAAATTTAAATACTTACTTTAAGTTTTTACATATAGATCAGTTTGATCAAAATAATTTTTTAGACCTAATTTTCAAAAAAATTTAATTTTAGATATTAGATCGCACTAAAGTGTCTTTAATTTATCTCTAAGTTTGAATTTTTGAATTTTGCCTGTAGATGTTTTTGGTAAATCACAAAAAATTATTTGTTTTGGGACTTTAAATCTGGCCATGTTTTCATAACAAAATTTTATGATTTCTTCTTCTGTAATGTTATTATTTTTCTTTAATTTTATAAAAGCACAAGGTACTTCACCCCATTTCTCATCAGGTTTACCTACAACAGCAACTTCTAAAACTGATTCGTTTTGAAAGATTATTTCTTCTATTTCTATAGTGGAGATATTTTCTCCACCTGAAATAATGATATCTTTAGATCTATCTTTTAGTTCTATATAACCATCTGGATGAACAACCCCTAAATCTCCAGAGTGAAACCAACCCCCTGAAAAAGCTTTTTCTGTAGCATCAGGATTTTTTAAATATCCTTTCATAACCACATTTCCTCTAAACATCACTTCTCCAATTGTCTTTCCGTCTTGTTTTACTGGATTTAGCGTTTTAGGTTCCATAACTGCTAAGTATTCTAAAGTTTGGTATTTTACACCCTGTCTAGCTTTAATTTTCGCACTTTCTGTCGCTGGTAGTTTATCCCATTTAGTATCCCATTCGTTTACTACTGATGGGCCATAAGTTTCTGTAAGACCATATAGATGTGTAACTGAAAAGCCTAATTCTTCTATTTTTTTAATTACTGAAGAAGGAGGAGGAGCAGCTGCGGTTGCAATCTGTATTTTGTCATGAAATTTTTTTAAAGGTATTTCACTTTCACTAGCGATCATATTCATTACAATCGGCGCCCCGCACAAATGTGTTACCTGGTAATCTTCTATTAGCGAAAAGATTTTTTTTACTTCTAACTTTCTCAGACAAATATGTGTGCCCATAGCTAAGCTTATGGTCCATGGAAAACACCAGCCATTACAGTGAAACATGGGTAATGTCCATAAATATATTGGATGGTTTTTAATATTCCATGCTAGGTGATTGCCTATAGATTGAAGGTAAGCCCCTCTATGATGATAAACAACACCTTTTGGATTTCCAGTTGTTCCAGAGGTATAATTTAAGCTGATTGCATCCCATTCATCATCAGGGAGTTTTACTTCAAAGCTATCTTCTCCACTATTAATAAAGTCTTCATAATCTATAGCATTATGTAATTCTTTATTATTTTCATACAAATCTTGAATACAAACAAGTTTTATTGGGTAGTTTAGATAATTTAGAATTTCTATTATTGTTGAGCTATACTCAGAATCGTAAATTAGTATCTTTGTTTCACTATGATCAATGATAAATGAAAGTGTTCTTGCATCAAGTCTGATATTAAGGCAGTTTAAAACTGCCTTGCTCATCGGAACTCCATAGTGAGCTTCAAGCATTGGGGGGGTATTTGGGCATAAAATTGATACTGTTGAACCTTTTTTTATACCAAACTTAACTAAAGCAGATGCAAGTTTACTACATCTTTTAAAAAATAATTTATATGTCGTAGATTTATTTTTATATACAACAGCGACTTTGTCAGGAAAAATTTCTTTTGTTCTTATTAGGAATGAAAGCGGAGATAGTGGCTGATAATTTGCATCACGCTTACTTAAATTAGATTCATATATATCTTTATTTATATCAACCATGCCAGATACTTATATATAAAAATAAATCTCATAACTCTTGAAAAGAGGTTAAAGTTAAATCTACCTTTTTATTTAGTTATTTTCTAAATCCATACTTGCTTTTTCTTGGGATATTTTTTTAGCAAGTTCAGCTGCTTTTTCTTCTCTTATTTGTTTGTTCTTTAGTCTTTTAACAGCCTTTATTATTTCTTGATCTAGGCTTATTTGTGAGCACATTCCCAATGTCACTGGGTCCATCAGTTTTAAATTTGGTGTATTCCAATGTGTTCTATCTTTAACAGATATAACAGTAGGTTTTGTCGTCCCAACTAACCTACATATTTGAGCATCCGAGAGTTCTGGGTGATATTTTATTAACCAAGCAATAGCATCAGGTCTATTCTGCCTTTTTGATAAAGGAGTATATCTCTGGCCACTGTCCTTTCTTGTTAAAGTAAGGTCAGTTTTATTAATTCCAAGTTTTTGTTTCTTGTCATTTTCACATCTATTAATTTCTTCTTGAGTTAGTTCTCCTTGTGCAATGGGGTCTCTGCCAACTATACCCATTGCAACTTCTCCATCAGCAATACCTTGTACCTCTAATGTATGAAGGCCACAGAATGCGCCAATTTGATCAAAAGTTAACGATGTATTGTCAATTAACCAAACTGCAGTGGCTTTAGGCATTAAAGGCTGTGTCATAAGTTTCCTCTTGAAAAAATATTTATTTTATACATTGTAATAATTATTTCAAATACTTTAATGTTCCTCTAGCAGGGTATTTTTTATCTATAGCAAACTTTACTCCGCTTAACAATTCTCTTACTGGAGGCCTTGTGAAAGGCATTGATTGAATATTTGAAAAGTAAAGTCTTTTATCTGTGTCAACAAGAAAGATTCCTGGCTCTACAAAAAATTCAGGCTCAGCTATAGTTAAAGAAGGGTTTGGTATTCCTTTAGATAAGTATAAACCCCATTCTATTGCTGTTTTCTGATCTAGGTTGTATCCAAGGTTAAGTTTTTCTAATTTCCAATCCTTAAACGACTTAATAGCTCTTTCTTCATTATCCGTACTTATTGCTATTAAATTTGTTCCTAGTTTTTGGAATTCATCAAAATTTTTATCAAATTCTTGTAAGTATTTACTGCAAATCGGACAATGAAGGCCTCTATATATAACAATAAGATCAAAATTTTCTGGATCAGAAATACTTAATTTCCATTCTGTTAATTTTATAGAATTTACAATCATTTCAGGTGTTTTTGAACCTGGAAAAGTTAAATTTTTAACTGGCATTATATTCCTAGAAATTTTATTAAATATTTATGTTAATTATTATATAGTATAAATATATAAATAAGAAATTAAAATTTTTAAAATTAGGTATTAGTTATGACTTATGATGATGATACGCAAGAAGAAAATAAACAAGACTATTTATGTATTGATCTAGAAAATCTATCATTAGAAGAATTGAGGGAATATATTCTTTTTCTAGAAAGAGAGATCAAAAGAACTAATTTTGAAATATCTAGTAAAACTATCGCATTAGGAGAGGCAAATTCAGTATTTAAAACAAAAAATTAAATTC
>NZXH01000043.1 GCA_002701885.1 Rhodospirillaceae bacterium
TTCAAAACTAATTAAATCATTTAGATTTTGTATTTTATTGCTTTCGGATAAATCACATACAAAATAAGGAATTGATTTTTTTGTTCCAAGAAAAATTGGGTTTAACGAATTGTCTAAATAATAACTAATTTCTGAAAAGCTAAGATATTTTATATATGAAAAATTATTTTCTTTTTTAATAGGTACCATTAAGTTTAGCATTGGAATAAACTTTGCTTTAGGGTGGTGTAATTGAGAAGAAATCCACTCAGGGTTTTTGCGTAAATTCCCTGACCTATCAAGAGTATTGTCTGCAAAAGTATTAAAAATTGGTGTATTCGGCATGTTTAGTACTGTAAATTTAAAAATTCTTAATTTTAATCTTAATAGGGCATTTTTTAAGTATTGGGTTAAAAGGTAAACATACTATATAATCAAGATGGGAGGCTAGTGTTGGGCAAAAAATTTGCTAACCCGGTCAGGTCGAAAGAAGCAGCCGTAACAAATATTTTTGGGTCAATTTCTAGTCTCCTATAAATGAAATTCATAGATTTCCTATTTATACATGAAAAAGATAACAAATTATAGAGTGCTCGCAAGAAAATATAGGCCAAAAATTTTTAGTGATTTAGTTGGCCAGGATGTTCTTGCTAGAACTTTATCTAATTCAATATCAGGCAATAGAGTTTACCAGGCCTTTATTTTAACTGGTATGAGAGGTGTAGGAAAAACTACAACCGCAAGAATTATTGCTAGATCAATTAATTGTTTAAATATCACAAAAGATGATAATGATAATTTGTTACCATGTAATAATTGCGATCAATGCAAATCAATTGACTCAGGGAATAACGTAGATGTCATTGAAATCGATGCGGCAAGTAATACTGGGGTTAGTAATATTAGGGAAATAATTGAAAATGTTAAGTATCGGCCAGTTTCATCGAATTATAAAGTATATGTTATTGATGAAGTGCATATGTTATCTACTGCAGCATTTAATGCTCTTCTTAAAACTTTAGAGGAGCCGCCTTCTCATACTATATTTATTTTAGCTACTACTGAGATTAGAAAAGTTCCTATAACAGTTTTATCTAGGTGCCAACGTTTCGATTTAAGTAGAATTTCTAATAGTCAGATGGTAGAGCATTTATCAAGTGTTGCGGAAAAAGAAAATGTTAAAATAGAGCCGGATTCACTGCAACTGATTTCTAATGCATCTGAAGGATCTGTAAGGGATGCACTTTCCCTACTAGATCAGGCTATTGCATATTGTGGAAATGAGGTTGAAACGACCAAGTTACGAAAAATGCTAGGGCTCTCTAGTAAATTAGAAATTGTATCATTATTTTCTTATCTTTTAGAAGGTGAAGTAAAAGAATCTTTAGAGAACTCCAGAATTCAATACGATCGTGGTATAGATTCTAATATTATTATTCAAGAATTAATGAGTTTATGCCATTGGGTTACAAGATATAAAATTACTGGTAATTCTCAAGATGATATTACTATATCTGAAAAAGAAAGAAACCAATTAATTGAAATTTCAAATAAAATTTCTTTTGGTAGTTTAAGTAGGTTTTGGCAGATGCTATTGAAAGGTCTTGAAGATGCTAATAAATTTTCATCCAATGTTGCGTCTTTTGAAATGTTGATTGTAAGAATATGTTATGCTTCTCATTTACCGGATCCTAATAGTTTAGTAAAATTAATAAAGGAAAAAAAAAAAATAGATAAGAGCAACACTGAAATATCAAATTTGCAAAAGAATAATAGTAAGCCATCAAAAAATGTGATTTTATCTCAAAAGACTGAAAATATTGATTTAACAAACCAAGAAGAAACTAGATCACCTGGAAAATTTATTATTGAAAGTTTTAGTGATTTGATTAATTTAACAGAAAAAAAAGATGAGTTTCTTTTACGTTCTTACTTATTATCAAATGTCCATATTATTTCATTTGAAAATGGTAAAATTTCATTAAGATTAGAGAAAAATACTCCAAAAAATTTTATAAATCAGCTAAGTTTGTTTTTGAGTAATTTGACTGGGTTAAGATGGCTAATTACACTTTCTGATGAAGAAGGAGAGCAGACAATAAAAGAGAAACAGTTAGCTAACGCTATGGTAACTAGGAAAAAAGTGGAAGTAGATCCCGTTGTTAGTTTGGCTCTTGATACAATGCCAGGTTCAAAAATAAAGAACATTAATGAAATAGATGAAGGTCTCGGGGTAACAGATAATAATGAATTTAATGAGGTGACAAATGAAGAATATTAGTCAAATGATGAAGCAAGCTCAAGAGATGCAGAAACGAATGGAAGATATGCAGCAATCTCTTGAAAGAGCAGAAATTATAGGTGAATCTGGAGGTGGTCTCGTAAAAATAACCTTAAATGGCAAAGGTCTAATGTTAAAAATCTCTATTGAAGAATCTTTGTATAAAGAAAATGAGGTTTCCATAATCGAAGATTTAATTATTGCTGGATATAACGATGCAAAAAATAAGTTAGAAGAATATTCTAATGAAGAAATGAAAAAAATTACAGGTGGTGTAAATATTCCTTCAGGTTTAAAATCATTTTTTTAAACTGTAATGAATAATTCTAATGAAATAAATAACCTAGAGGTTCTTTTCTCTCGTCTTCCGGGTTTAGGCCCCAGATCAGCAAGAAGGATAGTTTTANATNTATTAAAAAGGAAAGACACTCTNATGCCATCGTTAACCGCGTCTTTAACNTTAGCNATGAAAAATATTGTCAGTTGTNNTTCATGNGGAAACATTGATATAACTGACCCGTGTTCAATTTGTCAGGATATTAAAAGAGACCATAAGGTAATTTGTGTTGTAGAAGATATTACTGATCTTTGGGCACTTCAAAAAGTCAATAGTTTCAAAGGGTTATTTCATATACTAGGCGGTGTACTTTCAGCTTTAGATGGNATAGGNCCAAAAAANTTACGAATTGATCANTTAATAAATAGGGTAAAAAATAATAATGTTCACGAAGTTATTTTAGCATTGCCAGTGACTATCGATGGGCAAACTACTGCTCACTTTATTAAAGAAGAAATTGAAAAATTAGATATCTCTATAACTCAATTATCTCATGGAGTTCCAGTAGGTGGAGAGTTAGATTATTTAGATGACGGAACTATATCCGCAGCATTAAGTAGNAGGAGACCATTTTAATTAATTTTTAATTCTCCTCTATCTTAATATTCTCAATTTTTTTACTTAAACTTACTAGTTTATTTGTAGAAGTCTCTATTTCATTTAAATCATTATTTGCCAAACTAAANTGTTTTTGAAGTTTTTGAACTCTTAGNTCAAGTCTTCCTAGGTCATCAATTAAACTGATTATTTCTTTTTGTATTACACNCGCTTGCTTTTTTATGCTTACATCTTTAAGNAAACCTCTAATAGTATTAAGAAGCGCCCAAATAGTAGTAGGNGAAACTATCCAAACTTTAGACTTCATAGAATCCTCAATTATTTCNTCTAATGAGGAATGGATTTCTGAATAAACNCCTTCNGAAGGTATAAACATAAGTGCNGANTCAGCTGTTTCTCCGGCAATAATATANTTATGANTTATATCTTTAATNTGCTTTTTTAGATCTGTTTTAAACTGTTTTATTGCAATATTTCTATCAGATTTATTTTTNGANTCATTAAGTTTTTTATAACTTTCTAGTGGAAACTTTGCGTCAACTATAATTTTACCAGGTGGGGAAGGAAGTTTTATTACAAGGTCTGGCCGTGATCCATTTGATAAGGTTTCTTGAAAACNATAGTATGCTGGGGGAAGAATATTTGTTATAATTTCGTTTAATTGTATTTCTCCAAACGCTCCTCTGGTTTGTTTATTTGATAAAATATTTTGAAGGGTGATCATTTCACTTGAAAGTTCTGAAATATTTTTTTGAGCTTCGTCAATTTTATTAAGGTGTTTCTTTAACTCCCCAAGGCTTTCTGAAGTTTTAAAATTATTATTCTGTAAATTTAGATTTAAATCTCTTGAGAGATTATCTATTCTATTATTAAGTGTTTTTATTAATTCGTTTTGAGAGATTGAAGATGTTTCAGTAAGGCTAGACAGCCTTCCAATTACTTCAGAATATAAATTGTTAGATTTATCATAATTTTTATCAGAATCTTGTTTTACATTTTTAAATCTCTTGAAATAGAAAAGATTATAAATTTGAAAAACTAAAACAAAAAAAAGTATGAATATTAAAATTATACTTATATAGTTACTGTAATCCATTACACGCCCTATAGTATTAAGGTTGTTTATAATTTATAAACTTTAAATTAAAAGAAAACCTGATAATATATTATTTACTAATTTTTTGAAAATTATTTATATACATAATATGTCTATTTTACCTATAATTAAAGCCCCCGATCCATTTCTTAGAAAAAAATCTAACCATATTTCAAGTGTGGGTAAAGAGGAGTTAAAGTTGTTGCAAGATATGATTGATACAATGTATGCCGCGCCTGGAGTGGGCTTGTCTGCAATTCAGGTTGGAGTAGCAAAAAGAATGATAGTAATAGATACTTCAAAGAATAACATGATTTCTAATATTAAAATGATAAACCCAGAAATTATATTCGAAAGTAATGAAAGCCAATTGCATGAAGAGGGTTGTTTGTCATTTCCAGACCAATTTGTTGAGGTCTTACGGTCTAAAGAAATTCAAGTAAAGTTTATCAATGAAAATAGTGAAACCAAAACAAATACATTTAGTGGTTTTGAAGCTGTTATTATTCAACACGAGATAGATCACTTGGATGGAAACCTTTTAATTGATAAGGTTTCGCAAATTAAAAAAAATATAATATTACGTAAAATGAAAAAAATGAAAAAACTTTCGGCAAAGTAAATAGAGGTAATATGAGAATAATATTTATGGGCACGCCATCATTTTCTTTGCCTGCATTGAGCGCTTTACATCAATCAAAAAATACAATCTGTAGTATATATACACAGCCACCAAAAAACTCAGGTAGAGGGCACAAATTAAATCAATCTGCTGTTCATAAGTTTGGAATACTAAATAATATTGAGGTTAAAACACCCAAAAAATTAACTAAAGAGATTGATGCTGCATATATAAAAAAAATTAAAGCAGATATAGGTGTAGTAGTTGCTTATGGTTTGATACTACCTAAAAGTATTCTTACTGCTCCTTTATTTGGTTGTATAAACATTCATGCTTCAATTCTCCCAAGATGGAGAGGTGCCGCACCTATTCAAAGGGCTATATTAGAAGGAGATCAGAAGACTGGAATTACCATTATGAGAATGAATTCAGAGTTAGATGCTGGAAATATAATTTCATGCGCAGAAGTAAAAATAAATCCAATTACTAATTTTAGTAAGTTAGAAAAAATTTTATCAGAAATGGGTGCAGTAGAATTAATGAAAGTCTTGAATTCTTTCTCTGGTAATAGGTTTAATGAAACCCAACAAAACGAAAAATTTGTAACATATGCTAACAAAATAGAGAAGAAAGAAAGTAAAATTATTTGGTCAAATTCATCGGCTTATATTGATCGCCAGGTTCGGGCTTTTTCAATTTATCCGGGAGCTTGGAGTTTGTTAAATGGGAAAAGGTTGAAAATTCTTGAGGGTGAGGCGATTAGTCAACCATATTTTCAAGGAGAAGTTTCAGATAACCTATTCACTATTGGATGTGGGGATTTTAGTTATAGGCCCTCTTTAGTTCAGCTTGAAGGCAAAAAAGTTATGAAAGTAGCAGAATTTCTTAGAGGTGCAGAAGTTAATATAGGCACGAAACTGGGATAAACTTAAAATGCGTTTTTGTATAAAACTAGAGTATGATGGAACAAATTATGTAGGTTGGCAGAGACAGGAAAGCTCCAAATCTATACAAGGTTGTATAGAAAGTGCAGCAAAAAAATTATTTAATGAAGATATAATTGTTTATGGAGCGGGAAGAACTGATGCAGGTGTTCATGCATTAGGGCAGGTAGCTCATTTTGATTGTAAAAAGAAAATTGATGATCATAAAGTACGTGATGGTTTAAATTACTATCTTAAGGCTGAACAGATATCTATCGTTTCTTCTCAAAAAGTTTCAGACAGTTTCCACGCAAGATTTTCTGCAATTGATAGGACTTATGTATATAAAATTTTGAATAGGCGCTCACCTCCATCTATTGACTTAAATAGAAAATGGCATGTTCCAATATACCTTGATGTTGAAAGTATGAATCGTGCTAGTGAATATTTAGTTGGAACTCACGATTTTTCAACTTTCAGAGCTGCTAATTGTCAATCTGACTCTCCAGTTAAAAAAATAGATATAGTAAAAATAAATAAAAACAGTCAAGATATTGAATTTGAAGTTGTGGCAAAATCTTTTCTATATAAACAAGTAAGATCTATTGTTGGTAGTTTAAAATGTGTAGGAGAAGGTAAATGGTCAGTAATGGATATGAAGATGGCGCTAGAAGCTTGCGACAGATCAAGAGTAGGTTTTGTTGCGCCTGCACATGGCCTTTATTTATCTAATGTAAATTTTAAAGAATAATATAAAATCTAATATATATAATTTTATTTTTTAGGAAAAATATTTTTTAATAACTTTAAAGTAAATATTTGTTAGTGAATTAATATCATTAATATTAATATTTTCATTTAATTTATGCATTGTTTTTCCAATTAGACCAAACTCTACTACATTTGAAAAATTCTTGATAAATCTTCCATCGGATGTTCCTCCATTTGTACTAAGTTCAGGGTCGACACCCAATTCATCATTTATTGACTGAGCTACAATTGTACTTAATTTTCCAGGTCCAGAAAAAAAAGATTCACCGCTTACTGAAATATCAAGTTTAAAGTTTTCAGAGTGCTGAATGCAGACTTTATTAAGCCATTCTTTAAGAGAATCAGAAGTATGTTGGTCATTAAACCTAATATTGAAAACTGCTTTTGCAGATAGAGGTGTCATATTAGTAATTTCATTGTCAACATCAATGGTTGTTATTTCTAGATTAGATGGCTGAAAATACTGATTTCCATTATCAAGCTTTTCTTCATTTAAAACCTTAACAATATTTATTAACTTTGATATTGGGTTATCGGCAATCTCTGGATAAGCAACATGGCCTTCTTTACCAAAAACTTCTAAGCGCCCAGTAAGAGAGCCTCTTCTGCCTATCTTTATCATCTCGCCTAATTTATTTGGGTTGGTGGGCTCACCAATAATACAATCATCAATTTTAATATTATTTTTATTAAGCCATTCTAAAACTTTTTTAGTTCCATTAATCGCTGGGCCTTCCTCATCAGAGGTTATTAGAAAACTAATTGTTCCACTGTGATTAACCTTTATTTCATCAACATATTTTATAGCGGCAGATATAAATGAAGCTATAGCACTTTTCATATCTGCAGCGCCTCTTCCAAATAGAATATTATTGACAATTTTTCCAGAGAATGGATCTTCTTCCCATAAACTTTTTTCACCCGGAGGAACGACATCGACGTGCCCTGCAAAACATAAATTAGGCGCTCCATTACCCCAGCATGCATAGAGATTATCAACCTCATGTGTGTCCTTTTCTTTAAAAGGAAGTCTAGTGCAGTCAAACCCATTTGCTTCAAGAATTTTCTGAATTAAGTCTAATGCACCTGCTTGATTAGGTGTTACACTTGGGCATTGAATTAATGACTGAGATAATTTAACTGGATCAATATCTTGGTATGTCATTTAGCTATCAGTTCGTAATAGTTCATTTATAGATGTTTTAGATCTTGTTTTTTCATCAACCCTTTTTACTATAACCGCGCAGTAAAGTGATAATTGGTTGTCATTAGTTTTAGTAGGTAAAGAACCTGGAACTAGAACTGAATATGGTGGGACTTCTCCATAAAAAACTTCTGAGGTTTCTCTATCAACAATTTTAGTTGATTTACCAAGATAAACACCCATAGATAGAACAGAACCCTCTCTAACAATTACTCCTTCTGCTACCTCAGAACGCGCTCCTATAAAACAATTGTCCTCTATAATTACTGGGTTTGCTTGCAAAGGCTCTAAAACTCCTCCTATTCCAGCACCTCCTGATATATGACAATTTTTTCCGATTTGAGCGCAACTCCCTACAGTTGCCCATGTATCAATCATTGTTCCATCATCAACATAGGCTCCAAGGTTAACAAAGCTTGGCATCAAAACAACATCTCTCCCTATATAAGCTGAATGTCTGACAACACAATTAGGAACAGCTCTAAAACCTGATTCTATAAATTCACTCTCGGTCCAGTTTTCAAATTTAGAGTCAACTTTATCAAACCAATTAGAATTATTTCCAGGACCACAAGATATTTTTTTCATTGAATTTATTTGGAATGATAGTAAAACTGCTTTTTTAGTCCATTCATTTATAACCCATTTATTATCTATATTTTCAGCAACTCTAATCACGCCTTTGTCGAGAAGGTTTAGTGTCTCTGTGATTGCTTCTATAGATTTCCCTTGGGTAAGCATGCTTTTGTCATCTTTATTTTCCCAAATATTATCAATAGTTTTTTTTAGAGCATCCATTTGCTTAGAATATCCATAATTAAAAGTTACAATTTATAAAGTAAATTAATAAGTATTATTTATCAAATACATTGTTTATAATTTTTTTTAGCCACTTTTGCAAGTCATCAGACTTAAAGTCAATATAATTTAAATTTTTTTCTTTTTGCCAATTATATTCAGTCTCAATTAAAAGAGTTTTCAGGCCAAGTGTGTGTGCAGGTTTTAAATTTATTGGCATATCCTCAGCCATTAAAGCATTACTCGGTTTTATTGAAAACTTTTCTAGAAAAGTTTTCATAGTTTCTAAATCAGGTTTTGGTTTATACTTTGCATTCTGGATATCAAAAATACCTGAAAATTGTTCAGTTATACCCAAAGACTCCAATACATTTAGTGCATGTTTAGTTGAGCCATTTGTATAGATATATTTGTTGCCAGGAAGTTTAGACAACAAATCATTAAATTTTTCGTCATTTTTCAGAATTGAATAGTCAATATCGTGAACATAATCCAAAAAACTTTCTGGATTTATATTGTATTCACTAATCATTCCGTTAAGAGTGCTTTTGTACTTATAAAAGAAATTTTTTTGAATAATTTTCGCATCTTTAATTTCAATATTTAGATAATTCGCTACAAAAGTGCCAATTTTCTTCTCAACCTGTAAAAAAAGATTTGTATTAGACCTATAAATAGTGTTGTCCAGATCAAATACCCAATAATTAATACTTTTTACATTTGTAAATATTTGTTCTTCTTGATTCTCCATTTTTTTAAGGCACCATTTTGGTTCCAATACCCTTTTCAGTAAAAACCTCTAAAATCATAGCATTTTTGATTCTGCCATCTAAAATGTGAACGGCTTCAGTCCCGTTATCTAGAGCAGATAAACAGGTTTCAATTTTTGGAATCATACCTTCAGATATAGTATTTTTCTTAATTAATTGCCTGGCAAGTTGAATATTAAGTTGTTCTAAAAGGTTTCCATGCTCGTCGAAAACCCCTTTTACATCAGTAAGAATTATTAACTTTCTTGCATTTATTGAAGAGGCAATTGCTCCAGCCACTGTATCAGCATTTATATTATAAGTTTCGCCATCTTCACCTATNCCAATNGGTGCTATTACNGGAATAATATCAGATTTTTCAAAAATATTTAAAATATATGGATTTATAGATTTTGGTTCTCCTACATAACCGAGGTCTAATATATTTTCTATTCTTGAATCAGATTTATGATTTTTTTTATTTAGTCTTTGCGCGATTATTAATTTCGAATCTTTTCCAGAAATCCCTACAGCTGTCCCACCGGCATTATTTAATGATTCAACTATCTCTTTATTTATTTTTCCGGACAAAACCATTTCTACTATCTCAACTGTATTTTTATCAGTAACTCTTAGTCCATCAATAAAGTTTGTTTGAATATTCAGTCTGGTAAGCATTTTACCTATTTGAGGGCCTCCGCCATGAATAACAATTGGGTTTATACCAACCTGTTTCATTAAAACTATATTTTCAGAAAAGCTTCTTGTAAGATCTGGGTCGCCCATGGCATTTCCGCCAAATTTTATTACAAAGGTATTTCCAGAAAATTCTTTCATATAAGGTAATGCCTCTGAAAGTGTCTCAGCTGTTTCAATTCTCTTTTTTTCTATATCGCTCACTTTATATTTCCTTGAGAAGAGGTTCTAAATTAATAATGTAAAAATTTCTGCGCGTAATTTGTCAAGGCCTAGACCATTTATACTTGAGGTTAATATTACTCTAGGAAAGGCTGTTGTAAAAGTTGAATTAATTTTTTCTATTTCTAAAACTAATTTCCTGGCTTTTTTATAATCTAATTTATCAATTTTTGTAACAATAACCTCAAAAACTATAGCAAATTTTTCTAAATTCTTCATGAAATTAATGTCTGAATCTTTTATCCCTCTTCTGCTATCAATTAATAGAAAAACTCTGTTTAATGATGAGTTTATCAAAAAATATTGCTCAATTAACGTATTCCATTCTTTCTTTTCAGATTTTGAGACTTTTGCGTAGCCATATCCAGGTAAATCAATAATTCTTAACATTTCAGGAATTTCAAAAAAGTTAATTTGTTGAGTTGACCCTGGTTTTTTTGATACACGTGCAATATTTTTCTGAAATGTTAGGTTGTTAATCAAGCTAGACTTTCCAACATTAGATCTCCCTGCGAAAGCTACTTCAGGTAAATCATTTTGAGGAAGATCCTTTTGATTTTTTATGCCTAATTTAAAATACAGTTTTTTTGAGAAAAGCTTTTTTCCGGCTTCTATGTCTTTCAGAGAGAGTTTTTCTAGAGATGGTAATTTTGTGCTTTCTATTTTTTTCACTTTAGTCTTTGGCAACGGGGTTCTTAACGCCTGTTCTTCTCATAATGACCCATTGTTGGGCAATTGAAAGAATATTATTCCATGTCCAATAAATAACTAGTCCAGCGGGGAATGCAGCTAGTAAAAAAGTAAAGAAAAAAGGCATTATCATGAAAATTCTTGCTTGAATAGGATCCATAGGCTGAGGGTTTAGGCGCATTTGAAGCCACATACTTATACCCATCAATAGAGGCCAAATCCCTATAATAGGGATAAATGACGGAGGGGTCCAAGGTATAACTCCAAATAGAGTAAATAAGTTTAGTGGATCAGGTGCTGATAAATCTTGTATCCAGCCAAAAAATGGAGCGTGTCTCATTTCAATTGTTACAAAAAGAACTTTATAAATAGCAAAGAATACTGGTATTTGAATTAAAAGTGGCAAACAGCCTGAAATTGGATTAGCCCCTTCTTTTTTATATAATGCCATCATCTCTTGTTGCTGCTTTTGTCGGTTATCTTTATATCTTTCTCTGATTTTTTTTATTTCAGGGGCGATGAGTCTCATTTTTCCCATAGATTTATATGACTTGTTTGCGATCGGAAAGAAAATTAATTTTATAAACAGAGTAACAATCAGTATAGCAATGCCATAATTTCCAAAAACCTCAGATGCAAATCTAAGTGCTAGGAAAATTGGTTTAGTAAGAAAAAATAAGTATCCAAAATCAACAGCTCTATCAAACATTGGTATATCTAAATCTTTACTGTATTGGTCCAGGTACTTAACAACCTTAGCGCCGGCAAAAAAATGATTTTCTATTTTTATATCACTGCCTGGATCAGCTATTATTGGTTCAGTTAGATGCTGAATTACAAAGATACCACAGGGACCTTTTTGAGTTGTTGGTGTAATGTTTATTAGGTTTGACTTCTCTGAAAGACAAGGGCGGGAAGATTTTTTATGAATATACTTGTACTCTGAAGTTTTAGAATTATCAGGAACCATGGCCGCTAGCCAATATTTATCTGTAATTCCAATCCAACCCCCTTTTTCTGAAGGATTAAATTCAATAGGGGAGTTTTCTTCATTTGCTTCAACAACGTCTTCGTAGTCAGGTTGTTCTAATATTCCATCAAAAACACCTATGGGCCCTTCATGAAGAATAAAAAAACCTTGGGTTTCTGGCGCACCATCTCTTATTATTTGACCATAGGGATATAATTTTAACTTTTTATTACCAGTATTAATAACTTTATCGGTCACTTTAAACATATATTGGTTATCAATTTCAATAATCTTTTGGAAAATTGTTCCTTGACTATTCTTCCATTCTAAAGTGACTGGGTTTAGAGGGGAGAGTGTTTTTGAATTAGTTTTCCAGGTGGTTTTTTTATTTGGTAATTCAACAAAATCAAATTTTTCACATTCAATTTCGCTACTATTTGTAATACAATCTTTTTTGTTTTGTTGAATCCATCCAAAGTTTGCGTAGTATGGGTTAAGAGAATTTTTTGGAGAGAGGAGAATAACTCTATCGCTTTCCTTATTTATGTTCTCTCCATAATTAATTAAGGTTAGGTCGTCAAACATAGCCCCTTGAAGTTGTATTGATCCAATCAATTTATCACTTTGGATTTGTATTCTTTTAGTTTCGGTTATTATTTTTTTTCTGTCATGATAAATATTTTTCACTTCTTGATTATCAGAGGAACTTATATCATTGCTAACTTTAGGGTCTAAATTATTTTCTGATATATTATTATTAGATTGAATACTTGTTTGATTGTTTACTGAATCAGAATTCTCTACTGTTGGAACTCCATATATCAATTGGAAACCCAGTAGGATTGCTATTGATAAAACAATTGCAATTAAAAGATTTTTATTTTCTAACATAATAAGCCTATCAACTATTTAATTTCATTGATTTTTCTTTTGGGAACGGGGTCATACTTGCTGGAAGTAAAAGGATGACATTTTAGAATTCTTTTCACAAACAAAAAAATCCCAATAACTGGTCCGTGTTCAATTAGTGCTTCTTTTGCATATGATGAGCAAGTTGGTTGAAATCGGCATCTTGCACCTAATAATGGAGAAATTAAATATGCATAGAAATTTATAAATAATATGATAAATAGGGATAAATATTTCACGATGTCACACTTAATGTATTATCTTCTGTTTTTTTAAAGTATTTGTATTTTTTAATAAAATTAATAACTCACTATTTATTTTATCTAAAGGGTAATCAACTATTTTCTTTCTGCTAATTAGAACATAATCGTAACCTGGTTTAGCGTAATTAGCCAATATTATTCTTCCAGCTACTCTTAGCTTTCTTTTTATTTTGTTTCTTATAACTGCTTTACCAATTTTTTTTGTGACAATATGTCCTAATCTAATTTTTTCATTTTTAGGAACATTTTGTTCATACGTTTGTCTCTTAGCCACCCGAAGTATTATACCATCGGCAATAGCTTTATTTCCATATTTTGAAACATTTACAAATTCTGTATGGTTACGTAATTTTCCAATTATTGGAAGATCAGATCCCGATATTATCATGCTGAGATTCTTTTACGCCCTCTAGCTCTTCTTCTTGAAAGAACCTTACGCCCTCCAACAGTTTTCATTCTTGAGCGGAAACCGTGCCTACGTTTTCTAACTAATTCACTTGGTTGAAAAGTTCGCTTCACTTTAATATCTCCTTAGGTAAATAAGGTTAGTTGAATAAATATTGCAAAAAAGCTGTATAATCTTAACTTACTCTTAAGTCAAACAGATGATGAGAATATCTATTTTTTTTTTATTTTTTTTATCTTTTTTAACACAAAATGTCGATTTATTCATAATTTATCTATTCTTAGCCTAAAAAACTATTTTTTATTTGTAACTAGTAATATGGTGAAACTATAGCAAGGTAGAAGAGTTTAAAGTTGAGCAACAAAGCTTACTTGCTATTAATACATTTCTTAATTTATATTTTTGCTTCAATTAACCCCTTTATTTTTGTGAGATTAATACTATTTAAATATCATGTTTTTTAACAAACTATTAAAATTAGCTATTCACCCATTCTCAATAATTCTTTTTTTTATATCAATTTTTATATTTTACAAGTTTTTTGGTATAGAACATTATTTTTCATTTGACTTGATCAGAAAAAATTATTTTTTTATCATGTCAGGTATTGAGGCTAATTTATACTTAGTGATTTTATTATATATGATTATTTATATTTTAGTTACAACATTATCTATCCCTGTTGCAACTTATCTTACTATTATCGGTGGATTGGCTTTTGGTCCATATAAAGGTACATTAATTGTATTAGTTAGCGCAACAATTGGTGCAACTTTTATATTTATAATGTTTAGATATGCTTCTAATTACTTTTCAAAAAAAATAAATAATAAATATTTAGAAAATATAAAAGAAGGATTTAATAGAAGCCCTTTCAGCTACCTAATTTTACTAAGACTATTGCCAATATTTCCATTTTTCTTGGTAAATATTGTTTCAGCAATTATGAATATAGATTCCAAGAAATATATTGCTGCAACATTTATAGGGATGATTCCTATGACATTTTTTTACTGCAGTCTAGGTTCTAATGCTGGCCTTATTATTAATAAAAAGGAGTTTTTAAATTTTGATTTTTTGAATAGTATAAATTTTATAATTCCTTTTGTTGGTATAATATTGTTACTATTTTTGTCATATTTGTATAAACAAAAAATAAGAGGGCGTAATGACTAATGATATTAATACAGATATTTGTGTTTTAGGGGCTGGGTCTGCAGGCCTAGTGGTTGCTGCTAGCGCTGCTTTTTTTGGTGTTAAAGTAGTTCTAGTAGAAAAAGATTTGATGGGAGGTGATTGTCTTAATTACGGGTGTGTACCTTCAAAGGCGCTTATTTATACAGGTAAATTAAAAGCTTATATGAGAGCATTAGGTAAAATTGGTATTGATTTAGAAATTCCAGAAACTAACTTTACTTTTGTTAAGAATTATATTGATAGGGTTGTAAAAACAATTGAGCCTAATGATTCTATTGAAAGATTTGAAGGAATGGGTGTCAAAGTATTAAAAGGAGAAGCAAAGTTTGTAAATAAAAAACAAGTTATCATNAATGATAAATTGGTAACATCAAAAAAATTTGTTATTTGTTCTGGGTCAAGGCCCCAAATTCCTAAAATTCAAGGTCTAAACGATATACCATACCATACTAATGAAACTATCTTTAAAAACACAGATAATCCTAGTCACCTAGTTATAATTGGTGCTGGTGCAGTAGGTGTGGAAATTGCGCAAGCATATAGCAACTTATCAGTCGACGTTTCTCTTTTAGATAATAATGTTTTTTTGAATGGTAAGGACCAGGAATTATCTAAAATATTAAAATCAAGAATGAAATCTCAAGGAGTAGATATTTATGATGAAGTAAATATCAGAGAAATTATTAAATTAAGTAAAGAAAAATATAGGATAGTTTTTGAGAAAAAAGGCGAAGAGATATTGAAGGACTTTTCACATCTTTTATTGTCTACAGGAAGAGTGGCTAATTTAGATGATTTAGCCCTTGATAATGCTGGTATTAAGTATACTAAATCAGGGATTGTTGTGAATTCAAGAATGAGAACATCAAATAAGAGAGTTTTTGCTGCTGGTGATGTAATAGGTAAAAATATGTTTACTCATTCTGCTTCTTATGAAGCTGGAATTGTTATAAGGAATATTCTGTTTAAGGTTCCTGCAAAAGCAAAAATGAATGTTCCCGAAGTGATCTACTCATCTCCTGAGTATGCTTCTATAGGAATAAGTGAAGATGACGCTATTCAAAATTATAGTTCGGTAAATATTCTTAGGTGGCCTATTTCTGAAAATGATAGAGCAATAACTGAAGGTCATGAAATCGGTGTGATAAAAGTTTTTGTGAAAAAAAATGGAATTATACTTGGGGTGAAAATTCTAGCTCCAAATGCTGCAGATCTCATAGTTCCGTGGATGCTAGCAATGAATAAAAAGGTTACTATAGCTTCAATGGCTAACCTTATTATTCCTTATCCGACTCTATCCGAAATATCAAAAAGAGTATCAAATAATTTTTTTCTTCCAAAATTAACTAGTAAATTAATAAAAAAACTAGTTAAAGTACTAGTTAAAATATAATAGGTGGAATTGAATGGTTACTAAAGCTGGGGAATTTAATCTAATTAGTGATGTTGATGGGATCCTTGTAGGTAATTCTGAGGATAAATTAGATACAACTGGTGTTACGGTTGTTTTGCCTAGAATGAGGTGCGTTGCTTCAGTAGATATAAGAGGAGGCGCCCCTGGCACAAGAGAAACTGATACTCTTAAGCCAGAAAACGCTGTTAATAGAATTGATGCTATAGTTTTGAGCGGTGGGTCCGTTTTTGGTTTAGAGGCATCCTCTTCAGTTACTTCATGGTTAAAAAAGCGCAAACGAGGCTTGTCTGTAAGAGGAAATATAATACCTATAGTTCCTTCTGCAATTATTTTCGATTTTCCGATAAATCAAAATAGAAACTGGGATGATAATAACCCCTTTATAAATTTAGGTAATGAAGCATGTGAAAAAGCAAGTAGAAAATTTGAATTAGGGAATATTGGTGCTGGAATCGGTGCAACTGCTGGAAGGCTGAAAGGTGGCCTTGGTTCAGCATCTTATGTAAATGAATCTGGTTGGCAAGTTGGCGCACTTTCAGTGGTTAACCCTTATGGAGACGTAGTCATTCCTGGTTCAGATAAGTTTTGGGCTAGTCAGGTGGAATTCTCGGATGAATTTGGTGGGTTTGGATCTGCTAATATCAGTCAGAACCAAATAGAATATGATTTATCATCTGCTTTAGGCGGTAATACAACAATATCTGTTGTTGCAACTAATGTCATTTTGAGCAAATCAGAGGCTTTAAGGTTGGCAATTATGTGCCAAGATGGAATTGGTAAGGCAATAAGACCAGCACACAGTCCATATGATGGGGACACGGTCTTTGTTATTTCTACTGGGTTATTAAAGGTTTCAGAAAAACCTGAAATAGTTCTTTCAAAATTAGGTAATCTTGCTGCTGATTGTGTTGCTAGATCAATTGCAAGAGGTGTTTACTATGCTGAAAGTTTAAATGGTTACAATAGTTATAGAGATTTTCATAAAATATAAGAAATTATCTTACATATATATGAACCTCATTAGTCACAGCTCTGTCTAATGTCGTTGAGGAAAGAGATACTCTATTTGCAGGCATTCCCATATCGGTGATGGCCCTGAAAACCCTGGCAGCATGATCTTTTGATTTTGAAGAGTTTAACGCAAGTTCTGCTGGGTTTCCTTTACTTGGTGAAACTGCAACTAAATCAAATTGAGCATTTGGTCTTTGTTCCAATGTCCTACTCATAGCTGCAAACAAAGCTCTTTCAAATGGCACATCAGGCCTATCAAACCTAATAACGACTAGAGGTTGCTTATTCATTATAGAGGAATTAGCAAGTGGACGGGATGAATTATTATCTGTATTAGAGTCTTTTCTAAGTGTAGTGAATATTGTGCTTCTTAGACTAGGGCCGAGTAATTCTCCATTTTTAATTGAAGCAGATAGTGTAGTGAGGTTTGATCTTTCACTGCCAACATAAGCAGTTTGTCTGCTAACATCTTCGCTAAGCTCATTGAGAAGTCTATCGATAAGTACAACTGTTCTATTTGTTTCATCTTCTAATATAACAAGTTGCCTATGATCTTCATCAATTGCTCCTGATAAACCAAAAGTTGCTTGGGTGCTTTCTAACAGAAAAGCGGCAAAAGCTGAGTCACTTGCAACACTGTTTGCTAAACTATTTAATAAATTTATTCCTTCGCCCATGTTATCAAGCGCAATTTGTGCCTGGTTCCATTGGTCAATAAGGACTGGGTTGCCTGGAGTTGTGCCTACTTGGAGACGTGTTTGGATNGCTGCTACAGTTCCATGGTAAGTTTGNGATGTTTGCACTACCTGTTCNCTAATTTTTTGCAATCTTTCATTTTGTCTAACAATATTTATTTGGAGTTGATTCAATTCGTTTCTTAGTTGTGAAACCTTTTGGCCTACAAATGTTCCCGTCTCTATGCCAGGTGTTACTGGTGCAGGTTTAAATGAAGAGTTCCCAAGTTGAGGAGGAGGATTTTTAGATAGCTCTGATGCTTCTTTTGCAGAACTTGACTCTTTGCTTAACTCAGCTACTTCAGTGGCTGATGCAGGAGGTGGAAGTTCTGAACCGTCCCTATCAGGGAAGACCCTATCAGAAATAAACGAGCACCCACTCAGTAAAAGAGAAGGTAAAAGTAAAACTAAAATTAATTTTCTTATCAACATTCCAATCAATACCCCTCTTATTATAGGAAAAGGGCACAACCTATACAAGGCTGCATAAAAATTCAATGGCATAAGGTCAAAAATACACAAAAAATCATATCACCGATATCTTCGTAAAGACAGCTCAGCCACAAGTCCCATCATAAACATGACATTATGTGTGGGACAAGGAGGATATTAAGCTATTATCATTATATTTGTATAATTTATCGATTTCTAACCAAAAAAATCAATTTTAAAGCAAAATATGGTTAATTTTTAACAATTTTTGGCGCGCCCGGGAGGATTCGAACCCCCAACCTCCTGATCCGTAGTCAGGTGCTCTATCCAATTGAGCTACGGGCGCTTAGATTAAAAATGTTATTATTTCTCTTTATTTCCTCTTAATAAAGCCTAAAAGCATGTCGGGATATAAATAGGATAAATTTTGTCTCTTAAAAAGCAGCATAATGTGATATCACTAAAAAAAAATAGGAGGATACTATGTCAGAAAATGGTCGTGTTTATCAATTAATGGTTCCAGGAGCAAAATCTAATGCTCCAAATAGGAAAGTTTTTGCTCCTTTTGATAATTCCTATATTGCTTCAGTTGCTGGGAGTGATTTGCAAACTGTCGAGAAGGCATTAGAAAATGCTTATAAATTATTTAGAGATAGAAAGTCCTGGATTCCAAAATATAAACGCATAGAAATTTTGTCACGTACAGCAGAGTTAATGAAAGTTGATATTAATGACTTAGCAATAGAAGCGGCTAGGGAAGGTGGAAAGCCTCTTGTTGATTCAATTATAGAAGTAGAAAGGGCAATTTCTAGTATAGAGGTTTGTGTTGAGGTTTTAAAATCTGAATCTGGGGAAGTTATACCTATGAACATAAATTTAGCATCAGCAAATCGCATAGCTATGACGCAGCCTGAACCTATAGGAGTTGTAGTTGCTGTTAGTGCATTTAATCATCCTCTGAATTTGATAGCTCATCAAGTTGGTCCTGCAGTTGCTGCTGGTTGTCCAGTTATTGTTAAACCAGCTGAGGATACTCCAATATCCTGTATGAGATTTGTAGAGTTACTTTATAAAGCAGGATTACCTGAAGGCTGGTGTCAAGCGGTTGTTACAGAGGACCTTGAGGCTGCTCAAGCATTAGTAACAGACAGTAGGGTAGGTTTTTTCTCATTTATCGGAAGTCCAGGTGTGGGGTGGAAATTAAGGTCTTTATTAGCTCCTGGTACTAGATGTGCTTTGGAACACGGGGGCGCTGCACCAGTAATAGTTGCGAAAGATGCAGAGATGACTTCTATGGTAGAAGGATTATTAAAGGGCGGGTTTTATCATGCTGGGCAAGTGTGTGTCTCTGTTCAGCGAGTTTTGGTTGATGAATCTAAAGTAGAGGAGCTGTCTTCCGTTCTGTCAGAAAAAGCATCAGGATTAATTGTTGGAGACCCAACTAAACCTGAAACTCAAGTAGGCCCTCTGATTAGGCCTTCTGAAGTAAAGCGAGTGGATGAATGGGTTAAAGAAGCAGAAAAATCTGGTGGTAAGATAATGACAGGTGGTGCACAAATATCAGATTCTTGCTATCGCCCTACTGTTATTCTTAATGCTCCTGATAATGTAAATGTATTGAGAAAAGAAATATTTGGTCCAGTAGTTTGTATTAATTCTTATAAAGATCTAGATGATGCTATATATAAAGCTAATGACTTACCTTTTGCTTTTCAGGCCTCAGTATTTACTAGTAATATAGATTTTGCAATGAAAGTTTATACTGAGCTTGATGCATCAGCTGTTATGATTAACGATCATACCGCTTTCAGGGTAGATTGGATGCCATTTGCAGGTAGTAGACAATCTGGTCATGGCGTAGGTGGAATACCTTATACTATTCATGAAATGCAAACTCATAAAATGATGGTTTTGAAATCACAAAGCTTATAAAGTTAGATTTGAAAAAACTTAGGTTTATTATTTTCTTTCCAAAATTGATACATAGCTTTATAGCTTGATTCTAAGTTTTTGCATAATAAGTTACTATTAAATAAAGGTGAATTTTTTACGTTTTTTAATATTTCCTGATTGAGTTTATTAAGTTTGATTTTGTCCAAAGCTAAATCAATAGTGGTTTTAATATATTGCTCTTCGTTTTCTGCTATACAATTTTGAAGTCCTGCTGCTGAAAGTATAGAAGAACCGGTTCTTTCAGAGTGGTTTATTCCTTTTAATGTAATTACCGGCACTCCTGCTATCAAGGCATCTATGGTTGAGACACCTCCATTGTGCAGGAAGTTGTCTAAACAAATATCAGCTAATTTAAGTCGTTCTATATGCTCAATTCTCGACTTTCTTTCTGCAAAAATTAATCTTTTGGAATTGACTCCCAAATTTTCAGCTTCTTTAGAAATATTTTTTTTAGTAAGTTCTGAACTATTTTTAAGCCATAAAACACTTCCAGGCACACTTTTAATAATTTTCATCCAACTTTTAAAACTCTTTGGGTCAAACTTGCTGGGAGAATTAAAGTTTGCAAAAACTAAGTTTTTTATTGGTAAACTTTCTTCTGTTCTAGATGATTTAGTATGGTCAACCTCAAGGTACTCTGCTGACATAAAACTATTAGGTAATTGCATTATTGACTCATTGCAAAATTCAAATAATCTATCAGGTGTATGAATTTTGTCAGTAATAAGCCAGTCAATCTTTTTAGATCCAAGAGTAGTTCCGTACCCAAGGTAGTGTGCTTGAATTGGGGCTGGTTTCAATAGTAGTATTTCAAGGGCATTATTTCTTGTATGACCTGCTAGATCGATTAAGATATCTATATTTTCATCATAAATAATTTTTGCAGATTCAAGTGAGTTTTTTTTAGAAATATCATGGCATGAATGAAAATTTAATTTTATTTCATTGAAAACTTTATCATCTGAAACTCTTGATGCAAATCCATGTATATCATATTTTTTTTTGTCATGATTTTTAATAATAGGCAAGAAACTTTCACCTAAACTATGTTCTCTAAAGTCAGGTGATATATAACCAATCTTAATTTTTTTTGGCTCACCCCTTTTTGAGAAGCTAGAATTAAATTTATTTTTATAATTCAAGATATTATTTTCAATTTTTGTTGAGTAATTATATGCTGCCTCTTGTCTAATTTTAGGTGTGGCCAAACTATTAGCAAGACAAAATGGTGGAATTGGATTTTCTTTATTTTCACTAGCAAGCTTATTTAATTCTTTCATATCTTCATTGTAATTTTCCCAATTACAAAGTTCTAATTCTGAGTTAATTAAATAGGGCATTAAGTCCTTCTTGCTTTGATCTATAGATAAAGCTCTTTTAAAGTTCAGATTTGCTTCTTCATTCCTTCCTATGCTCTGTAATATATGAGAAAAATTTCCAAGTAAGTCTGTATTATTTGGATCAAGGTGCAATGCTTCTCTATATAGCGCTAAAGCATCCTCAGTATTTTCATTTTTTTGGTATGCATTTGCAAGGTTGCCTAAAACATTAGAGTCATCTGGTTTAATCTTAAGAGCCAAATTAAAATAAAAAATTGCTCTATCAGCTTTTCCAAGCTTATCGTGCACTAGACCAATGCCGTTATATCCTTCAAAACAATCTTTATGCAGCTCAGTGGCTTTCTTGAAAAATTCTAAAGATTTATCCATATTATTTAAATCAAAATAAATATTTCCAAGATTAATTAACGCAGCATGCATATCTGGGCTTATTTCTAAAGCTTTTTTTAGCGAATTAATCGCACCTCTAACATTTTTCTTTTTTAATTTTATATTAGCAAGTGTTACCCATGCCTCTGGAAACTTTCGATTGATATTTATACAGTAGATTGCTGAACTTTCAGCACGATCAAGGTCATTATCTAATAAATATGCATTACTAAGGTTATTATATATTTCGGCTACTCTTGGTGCTAATTCTGAAGCTTTTTTTAAATATTTTATTGAATTTATGTAATTACCTTGTGTGAGATATAAATTACCTAAAGTGAAGTATAATTTAGGGTCAGAATTAGATACTAGGTGGTTTTCTAGAATCTTTATTGATTTTTGGGGCTGGTTTTTATTATAGTAATCAATACTGGATGCTATAATTTTTTCCAGGTTTACCAAATTATTTTCTTTTCTGACATTGTCCATTCTGAAATATTTCTTTATAAGTCAAAATAAGCTAAAATCTCTCCATTATTCATAAATTGGCGATTAATGTAGGGATTTTAGGTGTATTATTTATCAATAATCTCTTACCTTTCGGTTAACTAAGAGTTAAAGAATGGACTTAAAATTAAAAAACTCAGCTTTTTTATCATTTTTTCTGATGATATTAATACTTTGCTCATTTAGCCCATCCCATGGAGAGGAAAAAAACGAGTTAAATGCAAAATCTCAACTGTCTGAAGAATTAGATAACTATGACAAAAAAAAATTGGAGTTATTATTAGAAAAACTAAATGATCCAGAAGAAACTAGAGAGTTAGCTGATTTAATAAGGTCAATAATCTTACTTGATGATATTTCCGCTGAAAAAAAATCTAAAAAGCTAAGTATAATTAATAGAGTTAAGCTAAATGTTTCAAATTTAAATATGGAAAAGTTAATTATTAATTCTTTTAAATCTTTAATAATTATTTTTGCCGCCTTTATATTAATTAAAATTATTAGGTTCAGTTTAAATAAACTAACTGATATTAGAAACGACTTGGATATAGTTGAAAAAAGCACATCCAATCATAGCCGTTATATAATTTTTGCTCGTAAAATTCTTACATTTATGATTTTTGCTCTATCAGTTTTATTGGTTTTAAAAGTATTTAGTATAGATATTATTGATTATTTTAAATCCGATCTTGGCTTCGAATTGGCAGCTCGTTTTATCACTATTATTTTTGTAGTAATTTTTTCATTAATTTTATGGTCGGTTATAAGTTCTGCAATCGATAAAGTGTTAGTTAGAACAAATTTAGACCAAACAGGAAATCGAATTAGAACATTGTTACCACTTGCAAGGAATGCATTGCTAATTTTAATTATTATTACTTCAGCGATAATTATTCTTTCTGAATTGGGTGTTAATATTGCTCCGTTATTAGCTGGGGCAGGAATTATTGGTCTTGCTATTGGGTTTGGAGCACAAACTTTAGTAAAGGATATTATTACAGGGGCATTCATTGTATTTGAAAACACACTTGCTGTAGGTGATGTTATTGAAGTTGCAGATCACTCTGGTGTTGTTGAAGGAATGACAATAAGAACAATCAAACTTCGTGACCTTAAGGGTAGGTTACATACAATACCATTTTCTTCAGTGGATACAATTGTTAATATGACTAGAGATTATTCTTATGTTGTCTCTGAAATAGGTGTTTCTTATAGGGAAGATACTGATGATGTTATAAATATAATAAATAATGTATTTAAGACTCTTAGAGATGATGAAAATTATAATTTAAATATTATGGATGATTTAGAAGTTATGGGTTTAGAAAGATTTGATGATTCTGCTGTAATTCTTAAAATACGAATAAAGACAAAACCAGGATTTCAATGGTTAGTAAAAAGAGAGTTTAACAGGAGGATCAAATATGCATTCGATGAAAATAATATTGAGATTCCCTATCCTCATAAAACTATTTACTTCGGTGAAGATAAGGGAGGGAATTCGCCTTCTGCTAATATAAATCTTAGGAAAGATAAAATTTAAATTGAGGAAAATAAATGGCTCTTTATGAAAATGGTCCTTCACCAAACAAGGAATATGGTCTTTTTAATTGGTATGGCGTATTTACACTATATAAGAAAGAATTCTTAAGATTTATGGGTATGCCAATGCAAACCTTAGTTGCTCCAGCAATGACAGCAATACTATTTCTGATTGTTTTTTCTATAGCAATAGGCAGGGGAAACTTTAGTGTTGCAGGCGTTCCTTTCAATCAGTTTATTGCCCCAGGTTTAATAATGATGGCTATTATCCAGAATGCCTTTTCAAATGCAACATCTAGTTTGATGATTTCAAAACTTCAGGGAAATATTGTTGATATTCTAATGCCGCCTTTAACCTCAATTGAACTTTTGATTGGTTTAACCTTAGGCGGCGCAACTAGAGGTATAATTGTAGGAGCATTTGTTGGACTGGTATTATATTTTTTTGTGGATGCAAGTTTTTATAATATTATTTTAATTGTTAGTTTTGCTTTTTTGGGTTCCATGCTTTTATCACTAGTAGGAGTTATTGTAGGTATATGGGCATACAAATTTGATGAAATTGCAACTATAACTAATTTTATAATTACTCCGCTCTCTTTTCTCTCTGGAACATTTTATTCAGTTGATAGGCTGCCAGAGATATTTCAAAGGTTTACACTATTTAATCCCTTTTTCTATATGATTGATGGATTTAGGTCTGGTTTTATTGGTTATGTAGACAGTAATTTATATATTGGGTTGGTATATCTTTTAGGTCTAAATATAATTATGTTTATTATTGGTTATTATATAATTGATAAGGGCTACAAATTAAAAAGTTAGCTTACTTATATAAAGAAAGGAGTTTTCGTTGATAACCTCTATTATGCCTACTTACGCACCCTCTAAACTAACCTTTGAAAAAGGTGATGGAGCCTATTTATATGATAGTAATGGTAAAAGTTATATCGATTTTTCATCTGGGATCGCTGTTACTTCATTAGGTCATAACCATCCTGTACTAGTAAATGCTCTAAAAAATGCGGTTGATAATGTGTGGCATTTATCTAATCTTTATACTATTAATGGTCAAAAGGAATTAGCTGATAAAATTGTTAAAAATTCATTTGCTGAAACAGTTTTTTTTACTAATTCAGGGACAGAGTCAATTGAATGTCTTATTAAAATAGTAAGAAAATACTTTAATCATATAAAAAAACCCAACAAGTATAGAATTATTACATTTGAAGGCGCATTTCATGGTAGAACTTTTGCGGCTTTATCGGCAGGTAAGCAAAAAAAACATTTAGATGGTTTTGGTCCGCACTTAAAAGGGTTTGACCAGGTGTCATTTGGTGATATTGATGAATTAAAAAAATCGATAACGGATGATACTGCTGCTATTCTTCTAGAGCCTATCCAGGGTGAAGGAGGAATAAGGGTCTTTCCTAAAAGCTTTATTTATGAAGTTAAAAAAATATGTGAACAATATGAAATTTTACTATGCTTTGACGAAGTTCAAACTGGCATTGGTCGAACTGGAAGTTTGTTTGCTCATCAATTATGGGAAATAGAGCCTGATATTTTAGCTACAGCTAAGGGTTTGGGGGGAGGCTTTCCTGTAGGCGCATGTTTGTCAACAGCAAAAGTTGCTGGTGGGATGGTGCCTGGGACACATGGGTCAACATTTGGAGGTAACCCTTTAGCAATGGCAGCGGCTAATGCTGTCATTGATACAATTTTGAAGGGTGATTTTTTAAATCAAGTATGTCTTTTAAGTGAAAAATTGATGTTTAGGTTAAACAAAATTAAGAATAATAATGAAAACAAA
>NZXH01000044.1 GCA_002701885.1 Rhodospirillaceae bacterium
AGAAAAAGAAAAATTGTTGAAAAGAGTTTGAATGAAACCGATCATAGGCCAATAATTAAAAATAAGGTTGTTAAGGTTAATGGATCAGATAAAAATTAGAGGTGGCGAAAAACTAAATGGGACGATTGAGATAAGCGGTTCAAAAAATGCCGCTTTACCTATAATTGTAGCAAGTTTACTTACACATAAAAAAGTAATCATTAGAAGGGTTCCTGATTTAGCTGATGTAAGGACAATTTTAGAGCTTCTAACTTTCTTTGGAGCAAAATTAAATATTCAATCAGGAATTGGCGGTAAAGTAATTGAAATCAGAAATGAAAGAATAATAAATAATAAAGCTCCATATGAATTAGTTAGAAAAATGCGCGCTTCTGTATTGGTTTTAGGTGCTTTATTGGCCAGATGTGGTGAAGCAATGGTTTCGCTACCAGGTGGGTGTGCAATAGGAACGAGGCCAATTGATATTCATCTTAAAGCCCTTGAAAAGTTAGGGGCAAAAATTTCTTTAGAAGATGGTTATGTTAAAGCTGAAGCTCCAAAAGGTTTAACTGGTTCGGTAATAAATATGCCCAAGGTATCTGTTGGTGCTACTGAAAATTTAATGATGGCCGCTGTGCATGCTAAAGGTGAAACTGTTTTACACAATGCTGCTAAGGAACCAGAAATCTTTGAACTGGGTTGTTTTTTGAATAGTATGGGCTCTAGAGTTTCTGGAATGGGTACAGATAAAATTATTATAAACGGTATAAAAGAATTAAGTGAAACAGATTTTACTGTAGTTAATGATAGAATTGAGGCAGGAACCTATGCAATAGCTGCTGCAATAACTGGGGGAAAAATTAGGTTGGAGGGAGTAAATATTGAGCATCTAGGTTCTTTGTTTAATATTCTATCAAAAACAGGAGTATCAATAATTAAAGATAATAGTTCTGTTCTTATCTCAAGGGATAGAAGTATATTGCCGGTTGATATAATCACTGAGCCCTACCCTGGTTTTCCAACTGATATGCAAGCTCAGATGATGGCTTTTCTATCTTTAGGTGAGGGTACTTCAAAGATAACTGAAAATATTTTTGAAAATAGATTTATGCATATTCCAGAACTAACAAGAATGGGTGCTGATATAACCCAAGTTGGTTCAACAGCTACAGTCAATGGAGTGCGAAAGCTTAAAGGCGCACCAGTTATGGCTACTGATTTACGAGCTTCAGTTTCACTGGTGCTAGCTGGCCTTGCGGCACACGGAGAAACTGTTATAAGCAGAATATACCATTTAGATCGAGGGTATGAAAATTTAGTTTTTAAACTAACTAATTGTGGAGCTGATATAAAAAGAGTTGCCGGAGTTTAATGGTGATAAACAATAATTTTACTAATATTTTAGCGATAGATTTTTTAGATTTAGATATTATTTCAAGCATGATTCAAGATTGTATAGTATTAAGAGAGAATATAACTTATTTGTCAAAGCAAAGAGCTTTTATTCTTTTGGTAAATAGGTTCAAATGGGAAGAAAAAGATAAATGTCATAGAATTTACTCAATTATAAGGTTTCAAGGAGTTTTAAGGGTCAAAACAAAGAATTTAATTATGCATAACGAAAATTTACCCCTTGAGTTACTGGCAATAAATTATCACACTACTGAAAGTGGTGTAATGCATATTTTTTTAAATTTTTCTGGTGGGGCAATTATTGATTTAGAGGTTGAATGTGTAGAATGTGTACTTAAAGATTTGTCTGAACCATGGAAGACAAATATTATTCCAGATCATAATTTAGGTAACCTTTAATTCTATTAGAAGGTATTTTTTTGAGATAATAAAGTTAGTAGGAGAAAAATTTGAAAGATTTAGATAAAATTATATTTGCTTTGCCTAAAGGAAGAATTTTAAAGCAAGCAGTAGAATTAATGTTAGAATCTGATATAAAGCCAGAAGAAGATTTCAGTAAACAACATTCTCGCAAGCTAAGATTTTTAACAAATGAACAGGATTTAGATTTAATTAGAATAAGAAGTGCTGACGTTCCTACATTTGTAGCCTTCGGAGCTGCGGATATAGGAATAGCTGGTCAAGATGATTTATTAGAATTAGATTACCCAGAACTTTACGTTCCTTTAGATCTAAATATAGGTATTTGCAGACTGGTCATAGCTCGCTCTGATCAAGCGAAATCTAAAGAAAAAAGTTCATCTTTGAGTCATATAAAAATTGCTACAAAATATCCCAATATAACAAAAAAATATTTTGAAAAAAAAGGTGTCCAGGCTGAATGTATAAAATTAAATGGTGCAATTGAGCTTGCTCCTAATCTAGGCTTATGTGAAAGAATAGTAGATATTGTTGAAACAGGAGAAACTTTAAAAGCAAATGGTCTTGTTGAGATAGAAAAAATCATGGATATTTCCTCTTGTTTGATTGTGAACCGAACATCATTAAAAACCAAACCTGAAAAAATAAATAAGTTGATAAATCGTTTTACTGAGACAGTTCATGGTAAAGCGGCTTAATTTTTTAGACTTAGATTTTTTTACAGTTCTTGAGAGCATTCTTAATGTGTCTTCAAGAAGGAATGAGTCAATAGAAAAAAAAGTTTTTTCAATAATTGAAAATATAAAAGAACATGGTGATTCAGCGCTAATTGAATATAACAAAAAATTTGATAACTGTTATTTTTCTGCAAAAGAAATGCTAGTTTCAAAAAATGAAATAGAAAATGCAAAAAAAAATGTTTCTAAAAAAGTAATTAGTGCCCTTAAAAGTGCTAAAGATAGAATCACAAGTTACCACGAGTCTCAATTACCGAAAGATGACTTTTATTATGATGATAAAGGTATTGGATTGGGACATAGGTGGACATCAATTTCATCAGTTGGAATCTACGTGCCAGGAGGAATGGCTGTATATCCCAGCAGTGTATTAATGAATTCTGTACCAGCAAAAGTGGCTAATGTAGAAAGATTGGTGATGGTTGTCCCAGCGCCTAATGGTTATGTAGATCCAGTCATATTAGCATGTGCAGACATTGTAGGCATTGAAGAAATATATAAAATTGGCGGAGCGCAGGCAATTGCTGCTCTAGCCTACGGAACAGAGTCGATAAAGCCTGTAGATAAAATTGTTGGACCAGGTAATTCATATGTAGCTACAGCAAAAAAAATTGTTTTCGGAAAGGTTGGAATTGATGCATTTGCTGGGCCATCAGAAATTTTGGTTGTGGCTGACTCCTTTAGTAATCCTGAGTGGATAGCTATTGATTTATTGTCCCAATCTGAGCATGATCCAGAAGCACGATCAATTTTGATTTGTGAATCAAATGAATTTGCAAATAATGTAGAAGAAAAAATTGTTTACTTTTTAGAAAAGTTGAGTAGAGCTGATATAGCAAAAAAAAGTTGGGAAAATAATGGTTTAATTATTGTAGCAAAAGAAATAAATAACGTGGGGCCAATAATTGATAAAATTGCTCCCGAACATTTACAATTATCTATAGAAAACCCAAAAGATTTACTTGAAAACTTTAAAAATGCTGGGTCAATTTTTCTTGGCAGAAATAGTCCTGAAGCTCTGGGCGATTACATAGCTGGCCCAAATCATGTTTTACCTACTTCAGGAACCTCAAGGTTCGCATCAGGACTAACTGTATTAGACTTTTTAAAGAGGAGCTCCTTAATTGAATCCACCAACAACTCTTTGAGAGCCCTAAGTCAAGATGCATTGACCATTGCAGAATGCGAGGGCTTAACAGCACACGCGTTATCTATTTCTATCAGATTAGAAAATAAATAAGGTAAATAAGTTAAATAAGTTAAATAAGTTAAATAAGTTAAATAAGGTAAATACATCTTGAAGGATATAATATCTCTTGAAATTGACGAAAGCACTGTTGCAAAAAGAAGTTTAGATGTCGAGCAAGAAAAGAGAATAGCAATATATGACTTGTTAGAAAAAAACTATTTTAAATTGATTAAGCCAAAAGTATCTAGTCCATATAGCTTAATTTTATCTATAAGAGATAACAGGATTCTTTTTGATATCAGAAACGTTGAAAAAAGTTCAATTGTAACTTTAGGGCTTTCACTAAACCCTTTTAGAGGCCTGATAAGGGATTACTTGTCAATATGTGATAGTTATTTCCAAGCAATTAGACTATCTTCTCCTTCTCAAATCGAGACAATAGATATGGCTAGAAGAGGTTTACATAATGAAGGTGCAACACTAGTTAAAGAGAGGCTTTCTGGAAAGGTGAATTTAGATGATAAGACATCCAGGAGGTTATTTACTTTAATTTCTGTTCTACATCTGCGTTAATAATATGAATAATAAAACTAAATCAGTTCTTTTTGTATGTAATTTAAACTCTGTAAGGTCTGTTATGGCTGAATACCTTTTAAAGAATTACATAAATGATTCAGTTCTTATTGATTCTGCAGGAGTAAAGAAAGGTGATATTGATAATTTTGCTGTAGAAGTGATGTCTGAGATAGGTATTAATATATCTGGTCATCAGCCAAAACTATTAGAAGGTTTGAGAGATAATGATTACGAAGTTGTGATTACACTATCTCCAGAAGCGCAACATTTAGCTAAAGAGTTAACCAGAAATAATTCTTGGGAAATAGAATATTGGCCTTGTTACGATGTTAGTGGTTTTCATGGCAGTAGAGAGCAAATTTTGAGCTCTTATAGGGAAGTTAGAGATCAGATCAGTAAATTGTTGATTAAAAGGTTTATAAATAAGTTGGAATAAAAAATTACTATTTGATTTGTGGCTTTAATTTTGTATGTGTATACTATTTTATTAATATAAAAAAGGAGTGATAATTGGCAAAAGAAGAAATGTTAGAAATGTCTGGTTTAGTAGAAGAAATTCTTCCAAATGCAATGTTTAGAGTAAAGTTAGAAAATGATCATGAAGTATTAGCTCATACTTCTGGAAAAATGAGAAAAAATAGGATCAGGGTTTTAGCTGGGGACAAAGTTTTGGTAGAAATGACCCCTTATGATTTATCTAAAGGTAGAATAACTTTTAGATATAAGTAATAATTTGTCTAATTTATTTTACAATAAAGTAAATAGTAAACTAATACTTGCTTCACAATCTTCTCAGAGGCTATCTCTTTTAAATTCTATAGGGATAATTCCATTTAAAGTGGTTAATCCAGGAATAGATGAGACAATTTTGAAGTACGAAAAGCCTAAGCAATATGTTTTAAGAGTTGCGTCGTTTAAAGCAAAAAAAATATTAGCAGAATACCCTGATAATGTAGTCCTTTCAGCTGATACTATTGTTGTCAAAGGAACGCGCATAATAGATAAGACAGAAAATAAAAATGAAGCATATAAATCTTTGCTATTATTGTCAGGGGGTTGGCATAGGGTTTATTCATCTGTAGTAGTTGTTAAAAAAAACAAAGTCTACAATAAATTGGTCATGACAAGGGTCAAATTTAAAAGACTATCTCAATCAGATTTAAACTTATATCTTAATTCTAATGAATGGTCAGGCAAATCTGGAAGTTATGCTATTCAAGGCGCAGCAGCTGGATTTATAATTGAAATAAAGGGGTCATATTCAAATGTTGTTGGACTCCCACTTTATGAGACTATTTCATTAATTAGGGGGGTGGGTGTCTAAAAAAGATTAATATATTTCTATGATAATTATCTGTTGCAGGGTAAAATTTAGCAAATTTTTGTTTATTTTTCTAGACTTAGAGCATATGACCCTTTATAACCCAGCCTCTTAGTGATAACATTTTGCCCAGGTAGCTCAGTTGGTAGAGCAGCGGACTGAAAATCCGCGTGTCGGTGGTTCAATTCCGCCCCTGGGCACCACTTTAAGGGAGCGATTTTTTTTCTGCTCATAACTGACGGTATTATGGAGAGTTTAAATGTCTTTAGGTTTGCATAGAAGTAGCAGTGTTCCTAATCGAGATGAAATACTAAAACGTGCAGAAGCTTTAATTCCAGTTTTTAAGGAAAGGGCCATAGAAACTGAAACAAATCGCTGTTTACCTAAGAAAAATATGGACGACCTATTCGATGCTGGGTTAATGAGAATTTATCAGCCAATAAAGTATGGCGGTTATTCCATGGGTTGGGCCACACATGCAGATGCTGCAAGAGTAATTGCTAGAGGATGCCCTTCTTCTGCTTGGATTGTCTCAGTTGTAGGAGCGCATGCTGCAATAGCAGGGAGAATGTCTCAAGATTGTCAAGATGAGATTTGGGGCGAAAATCAAGACCAATTAATTGTCACTGCATCTGCTCAAGTAAGTAGTTGTGCAACTAAAACAAAAGGTGGTTATCACCTCACTGGGACTTGGAGGTTTGCGTCTGGGGTAGACCATTCTGAATGGTCAATAGTTCATTCTCATGTTGAAGGGAACGACCCTGGAGATCACTCTAAATTTATTAGGCTTTTGATACCTACAAGTGAGCTAGAAATCATTGATACTTGGCATGTAATTGGAATGAGAGGAACTGGAAGTAAAGATATCAAATGTGAAAATTTATTTGTTCCTGAATATAGAACTATTAATGCTCACCTCACATTTGGAAGAAACCCTCCAGGAGCTAAGATAAATCCAGAAAGTTACTTATATGAGATGCCATTTTTACCTTATTTCGGTTCTAGTTTTCTTGGGCCTTTAATTGGAGCTTCTGAAGGTGCTTATGAAACATATAAAAACCTAACCTCAGAGAGAAAAGGTGCAATTTTTGGCAACTCAATAAAAGATCAGGTGCCTGTCCAACATAGACTCGCTGAGTCTTCGGCAGAGATAGATGCTGCAATTCTTATTTATAACAACATAAATAAACTACTACATGAGAATGGATTAAAAAAAAGATCACTTTCAGCTAATGAAATTGCAAGAGTTACCAGAGATAGGGCTTTTATAGCTAAATTATGCGTTAGTGCAGTAAACAGGCTTGTTGGTCATATGGGGGCAGTAGGCTTATATGATACAAATCCAGTTCATCGATATTACAGGGATGTTAACGCTATGGCTGCACAATTTGGAGCTAATTGGGATAGAAATATGTCAATTTTTGGCAAATTTGAGTTTGGAATCCCCACAGGTGATAAAGCTATTGATGAAGCTTTAAAAAAATAAAGATGAAATTTAATAAATTATAATCTTATTATTTTTTTTAAAATATTATGATAGTTTTTATGTTAAAGAATACTGATGGAAACTAATGTAGAGTTATATGTAAAGTCAAAAGATAGATGGCTAATTGACGCAACTTTTCCTGGTCATCAGGAGCCTGTAGCCGTTGAAGATGCTAAACAGTTAGCTTCACAGAGACATGTTCAAGCTGTTAAGGTCATAAGAGAGACGATTGACCCTGCCACTGGTACAAAACTTGAAAAGACTGTTTTTACAACAGAACCAGAGAAGTCTTCCGAAAGTTATGATGAATCTTCAAATCAAAAGGAAGATGATAGTGATCAGAAAAGTTGGATGGATGATATTCCTGAAGAAAATCTTGAGGAAGAAAAGCCTGAAATAGAAAAATCTATAAAAAAGAAAATAAAAGTTTCAAAAAAAAGTAGTGAAGATACAAATAAGGCTTTTAAATCCTCTTTAGCAATCAAGATATTAAGTATACTAGTATTTAGTTCTGCCTTTGCTGGGGTAGTCACACTAATCTTCCAAAAATTTGGTCTAAATTTATATAATCAATTTGGTGTTTGAAAAGAAGAATAATAAATATATAATTTATTCTTTAACTAACCTCATGTATGGGATCTAAGTCAATGTTTGAATATACTAGTTGGGGTGTATTTATTCTCTCGTTTTTATTGTGTTATAGTATTCTTACTAAAACTTTTTTATCTCGAGAAGAAAGAGAATTGATTTCAAGGCTTTTCGGAAGTTCAAAAAAAAATTCTTCCAAAAAAAATAAGTTACCAAAAAAAAATAAAAATAAGAAAAGAAAGAAAAAAATTAAAAATACAACTGATAGTGATATTCAAATTGCTTCATCAGCTGAGTATAATGACAACAATCTTGCAGAGGATATTGAAGAAGAGCCTGAGGGTGATCATAAAGAAGCAACTTTATCATTAATGAATTTCTTGCAAGCTTCAATGCAACATCTAGTATCAAATAATATAAATCTTGGAGCCTCTGATCGTTTTGGGGCTAATTTATTTTTAGCTGGCTCTTGTGAAGTAGTTAGAGAAGAGAATAATCTTAACTATGATCAGTTTCTGAATTTATTAGAGAGGGTTCTCTCTCTTATAGGGAATAAATCTTCAACTGCCAAAAAATTAGCAGACAATTACGAAGAGTACTTATTGGAGCCACAGTATATTTCAATGTTTCAGTCTGGGTCTAATGCTTTAAAACAATTTTTAAAAGGGGATGAATCTGCATCTAGCCAAATTGAAAATGCAATAAATGATTGGAGGAATCCAAAGAAAGAAACATCTACAACGGATGGTCCAATTGCAGTTCTTTTTACTGACATAGTTGGTTCAACAAAGTTGACTCAGGAACTAGGAGATGAAGGGGCTCAAAAAGTTTTAAGAGTTCATAATGCAATAGTTAGAGTCGCCCTAAAAGATTTTAGTGGAAAAGAAGTAAAGCATACTGGCGATGGAATAATGGCAAGGTTTTTAAAATCACATCAAGCTGTTGAATCGGCTTTAATAATGATAAAAGGTTTACAAGCTCATAATTCAGAAAATCAGGATTTATCACTTCATATGAGAATCGGCATTAATGCTGGTGAGCCTATAGTTGAAGAAAATGATTTATTTGGCTCTACTGTTCAGATGGCTGCTAGAATTTGCGATGCGGCAGAAACTGATAAAATTTTAGTCTCAAATATAGTAAGAGAATTATCACAAGGGAAACCTATTAACTTTGATGAAGCTGGAAAATATGGTATGAAGGGTATTGATGACCCTGTAATTTTGTACGAACCTACAAGAAAATAATTGACTATTTCAAAATTTTAGGCTTAGGAATAAAGATGATAAAAAACGCAATAGATGTTAAGACTAATAATTTAGATTCATACTGGATGCCTTTTACTAATAATAGGTCATTCAAGGCTAACCCAAGAATGTTAGTTGCTGCAAAAGGGATGTATTATACATCCCATGATAACAGACAAATTCTTGATGGTGTAGCTGGTCTTTGGTGTGTTAATGCAGGGCATTGTCGAAAAAAAATTGTTGAGGCCGTTCAAGATCAGGTTTCAAAAATGGATTACTCAATGGCATTCCAGATGGGCCATCCTTCTGAATTTGAATTTGCAGCCAGACTAACAGCTCTAATGCCTAATGATTTAAATCATGTATTTTTTGCTAATTCAGGCTCAGAGGCTGTTGATACTGCCTTAAAGATTGCTATTGCTTATCATAGATTGACTGGTCAGGCTTCTAGAACAAGATTTGTTGGAAGAGAGAAAGGGTACCATGGTGTCGGATTTGGAGGAATTTCTGTTGGTGGTATGGTGAACAATAGAAAATTTTTTGGCCCCTTACTTGCTGGGGTGGACCATTTACCAGCAACCTATGACCTAGAAAAAAATGCTTTTTCAAAGGGTCAACCTGCTTGGGGTTCCAATTGGGCTGACGAACTAGAAAGAATTGTAAGCTTGCATGATGCATCTACAGTTGCTGCTGTTATTGTTGAGCCTGTTTCAGGTTCCGCTGGAGTAATAGTGCCTCCAGTAGGTTATTTAAAAAGATTAAGAGAGATCTGTGATAAACATGGGATACTTCTAATATTTGATGAAGTAATAACAGGCTTTGGTAGATTAGGTAAGCCATTTGCCACAGAGTATTTTGATGTAGTTCCCGATATGATTACTTCAGCTAAAGGACTAACAAATGGAACTGTTCCAATGAGCGCCGTATTTGTTAAGTCAGAAATTTATGATACTTTTATGGAAGGTTCGGGAGAAGGTGCAATTGAATTATTTCACGGTTATACATATTCTGGACATCCTTTAGCATGTGCAGCCGGATTAGCTACTCTTGATGTTTATAATGAAGATGATTTATTTAACCGAGCATTGTCGATGTCTGAATACTGGGAAAATGTTGCACACTCTCTCAAAGGATATCCTTTCGTTAAAGATATAAGAAATATTGGTTTAATAGCTGGTGTTGAATTAGAATCAAGACATAATATGCCAGGAGCGAGAGCTAATGAAGTTTTTGCTCTTTGCTATGATGCTGGAGTTTTGGTAAGAGTAACTGGGGATACTATAGCTTTATCTCCTCCTTTAATTATTGAGAAAGATGAAATAAATCGATTATTTGAAACTATTGGTAATGTTTTAAAAAAGGTAGAATAATTTATGCTTATAGGTGTACCTAAGGAAATAAAAACTCATGAATACAGAGTTGGAATGACTCCTTCAAGTGTCAGAGAGGCAGTGTCTAGAGGTCATACTGTTTTAGTTCAGGCAAATTCAGCTCAAAAGATAGGGATTACTAATGAAGATTATATTACTGCAGGAGCACAAATTGCTCAGAGTGCAGAAGAAGTTTGGGATAAAGCTGAGCTCATTGTTAAAGTCAAGGAGCCACAAAAACCTGAATACTCATTTCTTAAATCTAATATGATTCTTTTTACTTATCTTCATTTAGCGCCTGATCCAGGGCAAGCTGAAGCATTAATTAATTCAGGTTGTTCAGCGATCGCCTATGAGACTGTAACAGATCATAAAGGAGGTCTCCCCTTATTGGCCCCGATGAGTATGGTTGCTGGTAGGATGTCAATTCAATGTGGTGCTCATTTCTTAGAAATATCTAAAGGAGGAAGAGGCCAACTTCTTGGCGGCGTGCCAGGAGTTCCAGCTGCTAAAGTAGTAATTTTTGGAGGGGGTATTGTTGGAACAAATGCTGCTAAAATGGCAGTAGGTTTAGGTGCGGATGTTTATATTTTTGATCTAAACCCAGGACGGCTTTCAGAGTTAGACCAAATATTTGGAACTTCAATTACAACTTTGTATCCAACAATTGATGTAATTGAGGAAAAAGTTACTGATGCGGATTTAATTATAGGTGCAGTGTTAGTGCCTGGCGCTTCAGCTCCATGTGTTGTAAATGAAGACCTAGTTAAGAAAATGAATAATGGTAGTGTTATGGTTGATGTATCTATTGACCAAGGTGGTTGTTTTGAGACAAGTAGAGGGACAACCCATGCTGACCCATCTTATGTTGTTCATGATGTTATCCATTATTGTGTTACAAACATGCCTGGTGCTGTAGCCCGGACTTCAACTTATGCATTAAATAACTCTACACTTCCATTTATTTTAAATATAGCTGATAAAGGTCTAAAAAAATCTTTAAATGAAGATCCTTATTTAGCAAAGGGCTTAAATGTCCATTCAGGGAAGGTAACAAATAAACCTGTTTCTGATTCATTGGGTTTGCCTTTCCAAAATATAGAAGCTGCGTTAAATTAACTTTCCTGGATTTAGAATATTTTTGGGGTCAAAAAAATTTTTCATCTTAAACATTAATTTTAATTCAGATTTTCTCTTATAATTTTTAATATCTTCGTTTTTTAAAAGCCCAACTCCATGTTCAGCGCTTATCGATCCCTCATATTGAAAAATACTATCATATATAATTTTATTAATTTCTTTTTGAAATTTTAGAAAGTCATCATCTTCTATATCTGGAGGCTTTGTTAAATTAAAATGTATATTCCCGTCCCCAAGGTGGCCAAATATGCATGGTCTAATATTAGGGATTAGTTCTGAAACTTTTTGTAAAGTTTTAACTAAGAAGTCAGATATATTACTTAAGGGAACAGAAACATCATGTTTTATGCTTGCGCCCTCAGATTTCTGTGCATAAGGTATGCTTTCCCTTATTTGCCATAATTCATTTCTCTCTTTTAAGTTTTTGGATATTAACCCATCTTTGATTATGTCTTTCTGAAGGTTTTTATAAAGGAAGTTTTCTATTAATTCTAATGTTTCTGTGGTTTCAATTGTTTCTTCTATATCAATTAAAATATACCAGGGGTAATTTTCATTAAATGGAGGAGTTAATTTTGAAATAAATTTCATAGCAATTTCTAGACTAAAATCAGAAAAAAATTCTAGTGCACTTAATTTATCAAAAAATAATTTTTTTAGTTGGTTCATTATATCAATTGCAGAATCTATTGAATCCAGTGCTACTAGAATTGTATGTCTCTCAACAGGCTTAGGAAACAGTTTTAAAGTTGCTGCGGTAATTATTCCCAGTGTTCCTTCAGACCCAATAAAAAGTTGGTTTATATTATAGCCTGAATTATCTTTTCTTAATTTTTTTAGATCATTAAATATAGTGCCATCAGCTAAGACAACTTCAAGGCCTAAAACTAGGTCTTTTGCATTGCCATATTTTATTACATGAACTCCACCAGCATTTGTTGCTAAATTCCCACCTATTTGGCATGTTCCTTCAGATGCAAGGCTCAAAGGAAAAATTTTATTTATTGATTCTGCATTAGATTGAACTTTATGAAGAGTTACTCCTGCTTCAGCAGTAATAAGAGAGTCTGAATGAGAAATTTCTCTAATCTTATTCATATTTTCTAAGTTTAAAATAATTTCATTTGATACGTATCCTGCAACAGCCCCACCGACTAAACCAGTATTTCCTCCTTGAGGTACAACTGGAATATTATTCCCATTACAATACCTAAGAATATTAGAAACCTTTTTTGTGCTATTTGGTTTTAATATAATTTGAGAAGAACTTTTATAGTAGCCTCTTTGTTCTGTTAGATATTGCTTTTTTAAGTCTATATCCTCAACCCAAAGCCCTTTTCCACAAATTGACTTTAAATCGTCTATATTTTTTTTAGATATGTCTAAAGAGTTTTTTTTCATTATTTCTTGGCTGCTCTATTTAATCTGTCATTTATTGCTATCCCTAAATCGTAGTTAGGTATTTTTGAGACGGCGATTTTTTTTACTTTAAGTTTTTCTAATTGATGTAGCATTGTAAATAAATTTCGTGCAGCTTCTTTTAAGTCACCTTTTTCACTCAAATTTAGTGTTTTAAATGCTTTCCCAAGTTTTTCATTTCCAAAAGCTAAATGAGCCTCATTTTTAAAAACTCTTTTGGCGTTTAATCTTATTGGTTTCGAGGGTGCATAATGATTTTTTTGCATGCCTGGAGATAGGGATTTTTCTATTTTTGCTGTTATCAGTTTTTTATTAATAATATTTTCAATTTTTTCATTTGTAATTGCTCCTGGCCTAAGTAAAAAAACATTATTGTTCCTTACTAAAATAACTGTCGATTCTATGCCCATATTAGATGTTCCGTCATCAATAATCATACTAATCTTTTTCCCTAATTTTTGCTTAACATGTATTGCGCATGTTGGGCTAAGTTTACCAGAAGGGTTTGCACTTGGTGCCGCAATTGGTTTTCCAAATAAATTAATTAGATTTCTAGCAAATTTATTTTCTGGAACTCTTAAAGCAACTGTTTTAAGACCAGATGTTGCAAGATTAGAAATTTGAGAATTTTTTAGAATAGGTAAAACTATTGTAAGTGGTCCAGGCCAGAAGTGATTGATTAATTTTTCACTCAATTTATCGAATTTACCAATTTCCATAGCTTTTGCTTTACTGTTGCAATGTATAATTAAAGGGTTAAATCTAGGTCTTTTTTTAATTTTAAAAATCTTTAGGATAGCATCTTCAGAAGTAGCATCTGCTCCAAGCCCATACACAGTTTCTGTCGGAAAAGCTACTAAATTTCCCATTTTTAGCATAGATATTGCTATTTTAAGGGTCTTTTTTGAAGGTTTGTATATTGTCATATTTAATCTTAAATAATTGATATTAATATATTTATTTTATAGATTTTTCTAAAAGTTATGTAAAGTTGCACTCATATTTAGCATGAATTATCCTATTATCTAATATGTAACTTAATTGTATCAATTATTAAATAAAAAGGTTCAAAATGCCAAATTATACTCCACCGTTAGATGAGGTTTTATTTACATTAAGGGAAGTAACCGCTTACCAAGAGCTTAATTCTTTAGAAAATTTTAGTCATGTTTCAGAGGATCTAGTAGAGGCTATATTGAATGAGGCAGGTAAATTAGCATCTGGTCCAATTGCTGAAATTAACCATTCAGGAGATAAAGAGGGCTCTATAATAGAAGATGGCTTAGTTAAAACCCCCATAGGTTTTAAAGATGCATATAAAAAATTTGTTGATGGAGGGTGGAATGGTATTAGTTTTCCTGAGAATATTGGTGGCCAAAATATGCCCTTTTCTCTTGGTTTATCTGTGAACGAATTTTTTACCTCTGCAAATATGGCTTTTAGTTTATGTCCTTTATTAACTTCAGGTGCGGTCGAAGCCCTATCAGCTCATGCTTCAGACGAATTAAAAAATAAATATCTATTAAAGCTTGTTTCAGGAGAGTGGACAGGGACAATGAATTTGACTGAACCACAAGCAGGTTCAGACGTAGGCTCTTTAACTACTAAAGCTATACCTAATCCTGATGGTACTTATAATATTTTTGGAACAAAAATCTATATTACTTACGGAGATCATGACCTTTCAGAAAATATTATTCATCTTGTTCTAGCAAGGACTCCTGATAGTCCTGCTGGGACAAAAGGTATTTCTCTTTTTTTAGTTCCCAAGTTTATTGTTAATGAACAGGGGGCCTTGATTGAAAAAAATGATTTGAGATGTAGCTCCCTGGAGAAAAAATTAGGGATACATGCAAGCCCAACTGCAGTTATGCTATATGGCGAAAAAGTTGGTGCAAAAGGTTGGTTGGTTGGAGAGGTTAACCAAGGAATGCGGTGCATGTTTACTATGATGAATCATGCCAGGATAGATGTTGGTGTTCAAGGCCTTTCAATAGCTGAAAGATCTTATCAACAAGCATTAGATTTTGCCTTTTCACGCAAGCAAGGCAAGAAAATAGGAGCAAAATCTAAAGAAGCTGTTTCAATAATTGAGCATCCAGATGTTAAAAGAATGATTTTAGATATGAAATCAAAAATTGATGCCATGAGAGGGTTAATTTTAACAACGGGAGTTTATTGTGACTTAGGTAAGCATCATAGTGATGAACAAAAGAGAAATCTTTATAACGAGTTAGTTGATTTACTGACACCTATTGTTAAAAGTTGGTGCACAGATATAGGTTTTGATTCTGCCTCTACAGGTCTACAAGTTCATGGAGGCATGGGATTTATTGAAGAAACTGGTGCGGCGCAATTTTTGAGGGATTCCAGGATTGCCCCAATTTACGAGGGAACAAATGGAATTCAGGCTCTTGATTTAGTATTTAGAAAACTAAATCAATCAGGTGGTCTTGCTGTAAAGTATTTATTTAATGATATAAAGAAATTAATTTTAGATTTAGACTCAATAGAAGATGAAGATTTTTTAATTATTGCAAATTTACTTCAACAGTCTTTGGATGCCATTGAAAAATCAACAGACTGGATTAATTCCAAAATAACTGAAGATTATGATGCTGCAGCTTCTAATGCTAGTTTATTTCTGGATTCATTTGGTGTGCTTTTAGGAGGGTACTATTTATCTAAAGCTGCATTAGTCTCATATAAAAAAATTGAAGAAGAAAAAGCGAATTCAAGTTTCTATAAAAATAAAATTCTAATTGCGCGGTTTTTTTCTGAGCAAAACTTACCAAAGGTTATGAACTCTCTTATTTCAATAAAAGCTGGTTCATCTGCTTTAAATTCCGTAGATTTTAAAAATTTTGGAGCTTAACAATGTCCCAGGAAGTTCTTTTAAATATAAAAAATAATGTTGCATCAGTAAAGTTTAATAGGCCTGAAGTGCTAAATGCAATGAATGAGGGTTTTGGGGAGTGCTTGATTGATATTAGTCAAACTGTAATTTCTACCAAAGCACTTAAGTGTGTTGTCTTCGAAGGTGCGGGGGATCACTTTTGTGCAGGAGGTGATATTAAAATGTTTAGTAATATACTTGANTTATCGCCAGAAAAAAGAAAGTCTCATTTTCAAAAATTTCTTAGTCAATTACACATGGCAATTCTAAATTTTATAAATGCCCCAGTTCCAATAGTTGCTAAGGTTAGAGGTGCAGCTGCTGGTTTTGGGCTAAGCCTGGTATTATGTTCTGATTTGGCCATAGCTTCTTCAGATGCAAAATTTAATCTAGCATATAATCACATTGGCTTAAGTCCAGATGGTGGTTCGACCTTTTTCTTACCAAGACTTGTTGGTATTAAAAAAGCAAAAGAGATAGCTTTTTTAGGTCAAAAATTTGATTCAAAAAGTGCACTAGAGTTGGGCATTATTAACCGTATAACAAGTGAAGATGAACTTGATCTAAGCACTGAAAAACTTGTTGAACAGTTATCCAACGCACCAACTAAGGCTATTGGATATACTAAGAAACTTATAAATCAATCTCTTTATAGCAATGAAATAGAGCAATTAGAAAGTGAAACAAATTTTTTTTCATTGAGTTCTGCTACCGAAGATTTTGAAGAAGGTGTAAAAAGTTTTTTAGAAAAAAGAAGTCCTGTTTTTAAAGGTAAATAGTAAGGTGCAATAATTTTTTAATGGGAGAGAGAAATGTTATGGGAAAAAAAATACCCAGCTGATGTTGATTGGTTTGTAAATATAACTGGTAAACCTCTTTATTCGATTTTAGATGAAACTGTTGTAAATTATGGCAATAGACCATGCATAGATTTTTTAGGAAAGGAATTTAGTTACAAAAAAATTTCTCAAATGGTTGATAAAGCGGCTCTTGGTTTTCAAAAGATAGGCGTAAAGAAGGGAACAAAAGTAGGGCTTTTTCTTCCAAACTGCCCTCAGTTTGTTATTTCTTATTTTGGAATATTAAAAGCAGGTGGTGTAGTCGTAAATTTTAGTCCACTGTATGCTGAAGATGAAATAGTTCACCAATTAGAAGATTCGGATACTGATATTATGGTAACGCTGAATCTAAAGATTTTATATCCTAAAATTTTTAACTTATTAGGTAGATCTAGGTTAAAGAAAATAGTTGTAGGAACTTTTCCAGAAGTCCTGCCTTTTCCAAAGAATATTCTATTTTCTCTTTTTAAAAGAAAAGAAACTTCAAATTTTGATAGTAGTTCTAATGTTATGAGTTTTAGTGAGCTTTTAAATAACGATGGTAATTATAAAGGTATAAATGTTGAGCCAGACGAGGATATTGCTGTACTTCAATATACAGGTGGGACAACCGGTGTGTCTAAAGGTGCAATGCTCACTCATTCAAACCTTTTTGCAAATCTAGTTCAAGAAAAATTATGGTTCCCAGGGTTTAATATGGGTGAAGAAAGTGTTATGGCTGTTTTGCCTTTTTTTCATGTTTTCGCAATGACTGTAGTAATGAATATGTCAGTTCAAATGGGAGCTAAAATGATTTTGCATCCACGTTTTGAATTACTTCCAGTTTTAAAGGATATACATTCAAAGAAAGCTACCTTTATGGCAGGTGTCCCTACTATGTATAATGCTATACTAAGTCATCCAAAAATATCGAAGTTTGATTTAAGTTCTATTAAGGCTTGTTTATCTGGCGGTGCTCCTCTTCCATTAGATGTTAGAAAAGGTTTTGAGAGTATTACAGGTTGTAATTTAGTGGAGGGTTATGGTTTAACCGAAACTTCACCAGTAGCTTGCGCTAATCCTATAACTGGTGAGAATAAAGAAAATTCTGTTGGGCTCCCGATGCCAGGAACATCTATTTATATAACAGACAAGGAAAACCCTGAAAAAATATTAAATCAAGGTGATATAGGCGAAATCTGTATTTCTGGGCCTCAGGTTATGAAGGGATATTGGAAAAAACCTGAAGTTACAAATGAAACAATTATTAATGGAAAGTTCAGAACTGGTGATGTTGGTTATCTAGATGAAGATGGTTATACATTTATTATTGATAGAATTAAGGATCTTGTTTTAGTGAATGGTTTTAATGTGTATCCTCGTAATGTTGAAGAAGGAATTTATAAATATTCCTCTGTTGCAGAAGTAACAGTTATAGGGGTGCCAGATACTAAAACTGGTGAAGCTGTCAAAGCTTTTATCAAGCCAAAAGATGGAGAAGAAATCATAGTTGAAGAGTTAGTTACTTTTCTTAAAGACAAATTAAGTAAAGTTGAGATCCCTAAGTTTTTTGAATTTCGTGAAGAGCTTCCTAAAACTATGATTGGAAAACTTTCAAAGAAAGAACTAGTTGCAGAGGAAATGCAGAAGCATGATAAATAAAAAGAATATTGATAATTTTAAGGCTTTACCATACCTTGTTTCATTCTCCCTGCCTATCTCAGTTCCTTTGGGGTTATATTTAGGTGGGCTCTATACTTTTTTAACGTTATTTATTGGTTATTTTCTTCTTCCTATTCTAGATATACTGTTTGGTAGAAATGATAATTCTGATTTAAAATATAATAATAAAAACTTATTTAGTTATTTAAAATATTTGACATGGTTAGCTTTCCCTACTCAGTTGTTTGTAATTTTATTTTGTTTATTTTATATTTCTTTTTATCAACTTAGCTATATTGAATATGTTGGTTTATTTATTTCTGCAGGTATATCCAGTGGTGCTTTTGGAATTACAGCAGCGCACGAATTAATTCATCAACGAAAGTTTGAGCGTATGCTTTCCAGGCTTACTTTATTTACCGTATGCTACCCTCATTTTTGTATAGAGCATGTTCATGGCCACCATATAAATGTAGCAACACCCAAAGATCCAGCTTCTGCTCAACTTGGTCAAAGTGTATATAACTTTTTTATTACTTCATTAATCGGAAGTTATATAAGCGCATGGGGTATTGAAGGTCAGAGGCTTTCAAGAAAAAAAATAAAAGTATTAAGTTTAAAGAATGTTATGATTCAAAATTTAATTATTAATTGTTTAATGTTTTTTGCAATTTGGTATTTTTTTAGTTTTCTTGGCTTGTTATTTTTTATTTGTCAAAGTCTTATTGCAGTTTTTGAATTAGAGGTCATAAATTATATTGAACACTACGGTTTAAGAAGAAAAGAAATTGCACCGGGAATATTTGAGCAACAAAATAGCAGTCATACTTGGAATTCTAATCATGCTTTAAGTAATTATGCATTATTCAATTTGCCCTTACATTCAGATCATCATCAGCATGCTGGTCGGAGATTTTTTCAATTAAGGCATGACAAAACCTCACCTCAATTACCTTTTGGTTATAGTGTCATGGTTATGATTGCATTAGTTCCTAGTTTCTGGAAGAAAATGATGGACCCATTAGTAAATAAATCTATGGAATAAGAATTTGAAAACTGGAATTTTTTTTCACCCGTCATTTTTGTTGCATGATACTGGCTTACAACACCCAGAGAACTTTGAGCGAGTTGATAAAATAATTAAAATAATAAAAACATTAAAATCGAGCTCTCTAGAGCACTTCACATGTCCATATGTTACTGAAAAGCAATTGTGTCTTGTGCACGATAAAACTTATGTAGATAAAATCACAAATTTTTTCCCCCTTAAGAAAAGTGTCTCATTAGATAGTGATACAACACTTTCTCCTATGTCTTTAGAAGCCCTTTTGAGATCCCCAGGTGGTGTGATATCAGCCATAGAAATGGTGAACAATAACAAGATAAAAAATGCCTTCTGTGTTGTTAGGCCGCCGGGGCATCATGCAAGAAAATCTAATGGTATGGGATTCTGTGTTTTTAATAATATTGCAATTGGTGCAGCTCATGCTGCTAAAAGTTTAGGTATAGAAAAAATTGCTATAATAGATATAGATGTTCATCATGGAAATGGAACAGAGGAATGGGCTGAAAACCAAGAAAATTTTTTATTTGTTTCAGTCCATCAATCCCCACTATACCCAGGAACAGGGATTGATTTAGGCTGTTCAAAAAAAAACATAATTAACTATGCTCTTTCTCCAGGAGCTGGATCAATTGATTTTAGGCAATTAATTGTAAAAAAATTAATTACATCTATTGAATCGTTTAATCCAAATATAATTCTTTTGTCTATAGGGTTTGATGGGCATGAGTTAGATAATATTTCTGATTTGAAACTAATATCTGAAGATTACGGCTGGGTAACTGAAAGAATTTGTGAGATAGCTGCTAAATGCTGTGATGGGAAGGTAATTTCTGTGCTTGAAGGTGGATATAATCATAGGGCTTTGGAGGAAAGTTCGTCATATCATGTTGCTGCTTTGAGTAAAGCTGCTAGTATGTAGATATTAAAAAAAAATAAAGTATAACTTTAATTTCAGAGTTAATTTATGACTAAAAAGAATAACAAGATAGAAATACCACCAGATATTCAAAAATTATCATTTGAAGAAGGTTTATCCGAGCTTGAAAAAATTATCTCTCAACTTGAGGATGGAAAAGTCACCCTGGAAGAATCTATTGAAATATATACAAGAGGTTCTCAATTAAGAGTTCATTGTGAATCAAAACTAAATTCCGCTAAAGAAAAAATTGAAAAAATAATCCCTTTAGAAGATGGCTCTTTTGATTCTGAGAGTATAGAAATAGATTAAGAATGTCACTTAGTGATAATTTAAAATTCATTAGTGGTGAAATTGATAAACTTTTAGCTGAGCAATTAGCAATTAAAGAAACATTAGAAGCTAATCTAATTGAAGCTATGAGATACTCATCCATTGGTTCTGGGAAAAAGGTTAGACCGTATTTAGTTTATGCCTCATCAAATATATTTGATGTTCCTTTGAAACATGCTCTGATGGTAGGCGCTTCAGTTGAAATGGTTCATACATTTTCATTAATCCATGATGATTTGCCTTGCATGGATAATGATGAAATAAGAAGGGGCAAGCCAAGTTTACACATACAATTTAACGAGTCTACTGCAATGCTTGCAGGAAATGCATTGTTAATTAAGGCTTTTAAAATGTTGACCAGTAAAAAAGTTCATAATGATTTAGATGTCAGGGTTCGTTTAATTAGTGAGCTAGCAGAGGTAAGTGGATACGAAGGTATGTGTGGAGGCCAAATGATTGACTTACTTTCTCAGTCAAAGAATTTTGATAAAGATCAAATACTGAGACTTAATAAAATGAAAACTGCTGCGATTATTTCTTTTTCATGTGTAGCTGGTGGTATTCTTGGAGGAGCGAGTATTCATGAGTGTGAGGTTCTTAGAGATTTTGGTTTTGATATAGGTCTAGCATTCCAAATTGTTGATGATATTCTAGATGTTGAGGGTGACGAGAGTAAAATTGGTAAGAGAATAAATAGAGATAAAGATTTGAGAAAGAAAAATTTGGTATCAAATTATGGTTTGAAATTTTCAAAGAATGAAGCGCAAAAGCTTATTGAAAATGCTAATAAAAATTTAAATGAAAATTTTGGTAAAAAATCAGAAAAATTACAGGAAGTTGCAAAGTTCATAATTTTACGAGACCGTTAAAAAAATTTTATATGAAAGAAAAAAAAGTTAGAATAGATCAATTAGTTGTAAATAGGGGCTTAGCTTTAAGTAGGTCTCGGGCTGCGTCCTTGATTTTGTCAGGTGTCGTTATGTGTGATGATAGCGTAGTTAGTAAAGCAGGTTATTTGGTAGAGCCGAGTTCCAAAATAAAAATTCTAAAACCTGATCATCCTTGGGTCTCAAGAGGTGGCATTAAGCTAGATTATGCATTAAAAAAATTTGGATATAAAGTTCCTGGAGTTGTCGCAGTGGATGTAGGTGCTTCTACTGGTGGTTTTACAGATGTTCTTCTGCAACATGGAGCAAAAAAAGTTTATGCTGTTGATGTTGGTTACGGTCAATTATCATGGAAGCTTAGAAAAAATAGTAGGGTGGTAGTTATGGAGAGAATTAATTCTAGGTATATAAGTGATATTTCTTTTGAAGACTTGATAAACTTTATTGTATGTGATGTCAGTTTTATTAGTATTAAAAAAGCTTTACCTTCAGTTCTTAATTTATCTGTTAAGGGTTCAAGGCTAGTTGCTTTAATTAAGCCTCAGTTTGAGGTTGAGAAAAAAGATGTGCAAAGAGGAGGTGTGGTCAGAGATAATAGACTACAAAATAACGTTTGCGAAAAAATAAACTCTTGGTTAGAAGAGGATATGCATTGGTTAGTAGAAGGTATTATACCTAGCCCCATTGAAGGCCCTGCTGGGAATAAAGAGTTTTTTATAGCTGCAGTAAAAAAATGATTATCTGCCTTGAAAGTGGTATTCTTCATTTGGAACCATTTCAATTCCTGATGCAATCCTATTGGTCATATTAAAGAACCCAACTACTTCACAGATATCCCATATTTCTTCATCAGAAAAACCATTATTTCTAAGAAGTTCCCGGTCATCTTCTTTAATTAGATCTGGTGTTATTGATAATTTATAAGAAAACTCCAGCATAGCATAGTGTCTTTGCGAAAAATTCCCACTTTTATAGTTCATAGATAATATTTCTGATAAGATACTATCCTTAGAGTTTGTTCGCACGGCAGCGCCATGAGCAACTTGACAGTAGTAACAATTATTAGATGAAGATACTACTAAAGCTATCATTTCTCTTTCTAAAATAGAAAGTTTAGACTCTCCAAGCATTATTTCGTTATAAAACTTTGCAAAGGTTCTAAGTTTCTTCTGATTCCAGCTATATGATCTCAATACATTTGGGATAAACCCTATCTTTTCAATACAAATATTAAAATACTTATTCAAGTCTTCATCTAAAGAGTCTATTTTGTTTTCATTAATATCTAGAGCATGAATTTTTTCATGTTTCTCCATCTCTCCCTCCAATTTGACCTCTATGTAAAAGAAGATGATCTGCTAATACACATGCAAGCATTGCTTCAGCTACTGGCACAGCGCGTATTCCAACGCATGGGTCATGTCTGCCTTTTGTCTTTATGGTGTCGTTTTGATTTTGTTTATTAATTGTTCTTTTTTCCATCAATATTGATGAAGTTGGTTTAACTGCAAATCTTACTACTATGTCCTCCCCAGAAGAAATTCCACCTAGTATTCCTCCAGAATTATTGCTGTGAAAATTTATTTTGCCATCTGTAATACTAATTTCATCAGCATTATCCTCACCTCTTAATGTCCCGGAATTAAAACCAGAACCTATTTCTACCCCTTTAACTGCATTAATACTCATAATTGCACCAGCTATATCAGCATCCAATTTTTTGTAAATGGGAGCTCCCAACCCTATAGGCACCCCTTTTGCAATAACTTCTATAATTGCACCTACGGAAGAACCAGACTTTCTGATATCATCTAAATACTCTTCCCATTTGTTTACAGTATGAAAATCAGGGCACCAAAATGAATTATTATCTATCTCATCTTCATTCCAATTTGTTCTATTTATACATAGAGTTCCTATCTGAATAACTGCCCCTTTAATCGAAATATTAGACCCAAGGATCTTTCGAGCAACAGCACCTGATGCTACTCTGCATGCTGTTTCCCTTGCTGATTGTCTGCCTCCACCTCTATAGTCTCTATGGCCATATTTTTTTTCATATGTAAAGTCGGCATGCCCAGGTCTAAATTTATCTTTAATTTGCTCATAGTCTTTTGACCTTGAATCAATATTGCGGATTAATAGAGAGATTGGAGTTCCAGTGGTCTTACCTTGGAAGACTCCTGATAATATCTCGACATCATCTGTTTCTTTTCTTTGAGTAGTAAACCTTGATTGCCCTGGTTTCCGTTTGTCTAGCCATTTTTGTATATCAGCAATTTCTACAGGAATATTAGGTGGGCAGCCATCTATAATACACCCAATTGCAGGGCCATGGCTTTCTCCCCAGGTTGTTGTTCTATATAAGTGGCCGAATGTGTTGAATGACATTTGATTAAATCTTTTAATTATTGCTTTTGGCAGATTCTTCTAATACTACTGCAATGTCGGGAGCATCTGCAGCTTTCATTCCTACAATATGGTAGCCACAATCAACATGGTGTGTTTCTCCGGTAGTGCCTTTACCTAGATCAGATAATAAATATAAAGCGGCTCCCCCTACATCATGAATAGTAGTATTTCTTTTTAAAGCAGTATTATATTCGTTCCATTTAAGTATATATCTAAAGTCACCAATTCCGCTAGATGCTAATGTTTTTACTGGTCCAGCAGAGATTGCATTAACTCTAATATTATTATTGCCCATATCCATTGCAAGGTATTTCACTGAAGTTTCGAGGGCGGCTTTTGCAATACCCATCACATTATAATGTGGCATAACTTTTTCAGCTCCGTAATATGACAAAGTTAAACAACTTCCACCATTATTCATTAGTGGTTCAGCTAAACGACACAATTCAGTGAAAGAAAAGCATGAAATATCCATAGTTTTTATAAAATTATCTCGGGTTGTGCTATCTATATACCTTCCTTTTAATTGGTTCTTGTCTGAAAAGCCAATTGCATGAACAAGGAAATCTAGCCTTCCCCATTTATCAGAAATTTCATCAAAAATTTTATTCATATCACCTTTATTTGTAACATCGCATTCCATAAGAAAGTTTGAGTTAACTGATTTTGCTAATGGCTCAACCCTTTTTTTTAGAGCTTCTCCCTGATAAGAAAAAGCCATATCTGCGCCATGAGATCCAAGTGTACTTGCTATTCCCCACGCTAGAGATCTATCGTTGGCCACGCCCATTATTAAGCCTTTTTTTCCATCCATAAGTTTATTAGGAGTATTCATATACAAATCCATTCAGGATAATGATTAATTTAGAAACCTAGGTAAATATAATTGATTTCAGCTAAAAACAATCATTATGTAATTATAAAATGTTTCTTGGATTATAATTTTTTTTTGACCAATTTAAAGCAAAATCTTCAAGTTCATGGTCAATTTTTTTAGGAAGTGAAATTATTAATTTTATTAGCTGGTCTCCAGACAGATTATTTTTTTCCCTTAGAACGCCAAGTCCTTTTAATCTCAGTATCATTCCAGAATTAGAGCCTTTTGGAATATATACTTCTCTATTGCCATCAACTGTAGGAACATTAATTTTTCCACCAAGTATAGCTTCGCTTATTGTTATAGGAAGTTTATGGATTATATTATCCCCTTCTCTTTCAAGAAATTGATGTTTTTGTATTCTTATTTTAATTAGTAAATCTTTTTTACTGCCGTTAAGTGATAATTCTCCTTGTTCTTTTAGCCTAATTATTTGACCCTCTTTGATTCCTGCGGGTATTTTA
>NZXH01000045.1 GCA_002701885.1 Rhodospirillaceae bacterium
AAGAGGTAATATTTCAGGACTTACTTCTGCAAAATTATTTACAAATTTAGCATTAATTATTATTGAATTTATTTTAAAGTATACATATAAAAAATTTAAACATGAGTATGGAGAAGTAACAAACTCAGAATTTGCTATTTTAGGTTTAGGGACTTTAGGAAGCGAAGAAATGAATTTCAGTTCTGACTTGGATTTAATTTTTATATATGATAACCATAATAAAATTTCAGAATCAAATGGAAAAAGAAAACTTTCTACAAGTAAATATTTTGCAAGATTGAGTCAACAATTTATCAGTTCTATTTCCTCTCTTACTTCAGAAGGAAGGATATACGAAATAGATATGAGGCTTAGGCCATCTGGAAACTCAGGCCCAATTGCTACAAACCTAAATAGTTTTGAGGAATATCATGAAAAATCATCTTGGACATGGGAAAAAATGGCACTTACTAGAGCAAAACCTGTAGCAGGTGATAGCGAGATAATTTTAAAGATAAATAAAATAATAAAAAAAATTCTATCAAAAAAAAATGATCAAAAGAAATTATTAAAAGATGTATTGTCTATGAGAGATAAAGTTCATAAAGAACATAGAAGAGATAAATGGCAAGTTAAGGATGCTAAGGGAGGTTTGCTTGATATTCAATTTATTTCTCAATACCTGCAACTGGAATATGCTTCAAAGCACCCAAATATCTTAGATCAAAAGACAAATAATGTTTTTATTAATTTAAAAGATAAAAAAATATTGGATAAAAAAACTACAGATAGCATAATTAAAATTTCAAATATTCAATTTAATGTTCACGCCTTGATTAGTTTGTGTTTTAAAGAAAATACTGATATAAAAAATTTCACTGCAGAAACATATTTGAAATTATTTAAAATTTTAGAAGTTAAAAGTAAAAATGATTTAAATAAAAAGTTACAAGATATTCAGAAAGTTATTATTGATAACTTTGAATCGATCACTCATATATAGAGATTTTTTTACTAATTCCTTCTATCCACATTTTTGTTCTATTTTTATTTACATTAAAATCATAATAACCATATCTTGATCGACTATAAATAGCTATTGCAGAAAGTTCTGCATCTATTTCAATAAATTCAACATCAATTATATCTGGAAATCTAAAGAATTTAGTGTACTGAATACAACGAAATTTATTATTTTCCCTATCAATTTTTATATCTCTTATTCTATTTTGATCGTTTATAAACTCCAGAAATAAATCTTGTAAATTTTTGACATGACATTTAAATATGGGTGAAATACTATCTGGTTTCGATATAGAAATAAAATTTTTTGGTAATACCAAGTACTGATTTCTTGTTTTTTTTAAAAGAAGATCTTTAAAATTAATAAATTTATACATAAATAAATACTCTTGATAATTTCTGAGCAAAAATATAATATTATCGAATAATTTAATCAAGGTATTAGGCAATGTATTATGAACCTAGAAGAAGGTAAAAAAATTCCAGCATTCAATTTAGATGGATCTAATGGAAAAAAAATTAAATTAAGTGATATAGGTACAGAAAATATTGTTATATATTTCTACCCAAAGGATGATACTCCAGGTTGCACCAATCAAGCTAAAGACTTTAGTAAACTTAAATCAAAGTTCTCAAAACTAAATTCAGAAATTTTTGGTATATCTCCAGATTCTATTGAAAAACATAAAAAATTTATAACTAAGCATAATTTAAAAATTATATTGCTTGCTGATGAAGAAAATAAAACTTCAATTAAATATGGTGTTTGGAAGGAAAAAAACCTTTATGGAAAAAAATATATGGGTATAGAAAGAACAACTTTTCTAGTAAATAAAGATAAGAGAATAATTAAAATTTGGAAAAAAGTTCGAGTAAATGGACATGCTGAAGAAGTCTTAGAAGTCTTAAAAGAGATACAAAATAGTTAATGTCTTGCAAAACACTCTCTGAGAATGCTCTGAAAATTCTCATGACAGCAAATCCGTATAGAAAGTGCTATTTTACTCTTAAAGCATTCAATCAATGGCAGAATGATCAGATACCAGAAATTGGTGAAAGTATATGTATTGAGCATCCTAGAAGACCAAATAAACCAACCATACTATTACCAAAATTTATGCCCAGAAGACGTGGTTTAAATAAAAAAAATACTAGAATAGCATTATTACACTCGTTAGCTCATGTAGAATTAAATGCTATAGATCTTGCATGGGATATAATTGCAAGATTTAATAATTACAATTTACCGTTGAGTTTCTATAACGATTGGGTAGATATTGCCAAAGACGAAGCAATTCATTTTTTAATGCTCTCAAAAAGATTAAAAGAATTAGGTTCTAAGTATGGACATTTAGAGGCACATGGAGGTTTGTGGGATGCCGCTAAGAAAACAAGTCATAACTTAATATATAGATTGGCAATAGTTCCAATGTATTTTGAAGCTAGGGGACTTGATGTTTCACCAAAAATGATTGAGAAACTTAAAAATGTAAAAGATGAAAAATCTGCTAAATGCCTTAAAAAAATTTACTTTGATGAAATAAGCCATGTAAAAATAGGAGAATATTGGTTTCGATGGATTTGCGAAAAAAATGAAATGAATCCCCAAGAAACTTGGAAAAATTCAATTAATCAATTTTTTAGAAAGAAAATTCCAATTCCAGAAAATAATATTGGAAGAAAAAAGGCAAATATGTCAATATACCTGTCCTAATTTTTTTAAGTCTATTTTAATTTATATAATTATATGATGTTGGATTGATAATACTTAATGGTTATAATTAAGAAAAAAGTTAGGGTTGGAATAAATGAAGCTTCTTATAGAAAGAGTCATTAAATCTTTGTCAATAATTAATTTTTCATCAAAGAATTATTTTTCTTTGAGTAGAATTCAAATTACCTTACAAAAAATAGTAAACCTTCATAATATTTTTTATTTTTTTTTTCCAAATAGAGAAATTTACCTTAGAGCAAATGGAAGAGTTAAATTTTTAATAATACCAACATGGTTTCAAGTAATTTCAATAATATTATTATTATCTATTATTTTTTGGGTTATTTTTTCTAGTGCACAGTATTTGCTTCATTCTGAAATAATTTCAGCTAAAAATAATAAGATAAATCAACTTAGGGTTTCGTACACAAAATTAGATAATGAATTTAAAAATACAAAAAAGAACTTTATTAAAACTACACTAGAACTTGAATCAAAACATAAACATCTAGTTTATCTTGTAGCTCAAAAAAATAAATTAGAGATTGAATTAAATAAAATAACAGAAGACCTAACTTTATTTAAACAAAAACATAACAAAGATAGTGAAAAAAATAAGCAGGCTAAATCAAAAATAGAAAAAGAAAAATTAGCTTTAGCTAATGAAATAATCAATCTAAAAGGTGAAGTAGACCTTGAACGTAATTATTCCAAAAAACTAGAAAATCAACTTTATTACAAAAAAGAGCAAGTAAAAACAATATCTAGGGAAAATGAAAAATTTAAAAATTCTGCTGAAAATTTAGCAAACCAAATCATTGAATTATCTGAAAATATTGAAAGATTAAGGTATGACCAACAATACTTTGTTGAAAAGGTTATGGATAGAACTGATAATGATTTAAATTCTCTTGAAACAATTATAAAAATGACTGGTTTAAACCTTGAAAAAATTATATCCAAAAATTCTAATGAACTTGGAGGCCCATTATTACCTCTAGATTGGCAACTAGAAGACCATGGGGGTAAAGCAGATAAAACAGCAAAAAATTTCCAAAAAACTGTTCTTTTGATGGAAGAGAAATTAATCAAGTGGGAAAGTTTACATATGTTGCTAAAAAGAATTCCAATAACTGCACCTGTTAAAAGCTACTATGTTTCCTCTCCATATGGACGTAGAAAAGACCCATTTACAAATAAATGGTCTTTTCATAGCGGGATAGATTTAGGCGGAACTAAGGGACAAACTGTTCTTGCTCCTGCTCCTGGAAAAGTATCCTCGGTCAGTAAAACTGGACCTTATGGAAAAATGGTGGAAATTGATCATGGTTTTAATATAAGAACTCGTTATGGACATCTCAAAAAAATACTTGTAAAAAGGGGGGAAATGGTAGAATTTAGAGATAAAATTGGAAAAGTAGGTAATACTGGACGAAGTACTGGAAGCCATTTACACTACGAAGTATGGTATGGGAATAAAGTTCTGGACCCCGGAAAATTTTTAAAGGCTGGTAAATATGTTTTCAAAGACTAATCTAAATGGACAAAAAGCAGGACCACCGTCGATTGTAAGTGTCAACCTAAACGTAAAAGGTGATTTAAAATCTGAAGGTGAGATTCAAATAGACGGTACAGTTGATGGAAATGTAACTGCTTTAAGTATTACTATAGGGGAAAACGGTTCAGTAAATGGTGAGATAATTTCGGGTAAAATTCTAATTAGAGGAAAAGTAAAGGGTGAAATTCATTCCCAAGAAGTACAGTTATCCAAATCTGCTCATGTAATTGGTGATATTCACCATGACTCTCTAGGAATTGAATCTGGTGCATATGTAGAAGGGTTGTGTAAAAGATCTAAAAGACCATTAGAAAATGCTGAAAATAAAACAAAATCAATTAAATCTATACAAATTAATCCAAATAATAACAACTCTAAGCCTAAAAGTATTGATAGTAAGCCTCCCGCCAAAGCTTTGCCTTCTGTTTAATTAAATATATTTCTTTATTTCATTTAATGTTTTATAGCTGCTTAAAAATGCAGACTCTACCCTACCCTGAATGCACCAATCACCACATACAGCTATTTTTTGATTGTAATCAATAAATTGTTTAAGGAGTTTTTGTTTTGCAATATTGGCATATCTCCATCTTTGTAAATCAATTATTTTTGGATTTGTTAAATCAATTTTAATTACTTTTGAAGTCTCATTTAATAAAAAACTTTTTACTTCATCATCAGAAACATCGATGTTGTTATCAGCCCAATTATTTGTAGAATGTACAACTATCGAAAAATTCTGATTCCTTGATGGTTTTGAGCTATTTACTGAAATCCAACTTATATTTGCTCCATGAATTATTGCTGCATCAAATGATAATTTAATTTCTTTTTCATAACCTATCATTAATGAGTAACAAGCTTGCATTTTTATATTTTTTATATCATTAATATATTTGAATTTTTTAGGAATAACTTCTAAAACCTGCTGTGGGGGAATTGCAAAGATTACCCAATCAAATTTTTTAAATATATTCCCATTATGATCATAAATTTTCCAAAAATTATTTTCTTCTGATACTTTTAAAACTTTTGTATTAAATTTTATATTTAAATCTTGGGATAGAAATTTGGCTATATTGTTCATACTTGGAATACCTACATAATGAGGAAATTTCTCATTCCAAATATCGCTACGAANGATTTGGCTTTTATCTATTTCAACAAACCTTGCATCCCATCTTTGAATAATTTTTTTATTATTCATTAAAGAAATAAGGTTTTTAAATTCCATACTTTTTGCAGTAAAAAATTGAGCCCCATGATCAAAATGATATCCATCTCTTCTCCTTGTGGCTAATCTACCTCCCGGTCCTTTTGATTTTTCAAAGATAGTTACTTTAGCAAGTTGCTTTAAATTCATTGCCATTATAAGACCCGATAAGCCACTACCAATTATTGCAATTTTTTTCATAGATTTCTAAATAAAATAATTAATATTAAGAATTTTGATTGTAGGAAAAACTTATACCAGACTCAATAAAATCATCTATATCCCCTTCTAATACACCTAGAGCATTTCCCTTCTCAACACCAGTTCTTAAGTCTTTAACCAACTGATAAGGATGAAGAACATAGGATCTTATTTGATGGCCCCAACCAATATCAGTTTTAGAATTATAATTTTCTTGACGCTTACTCTCAATCTTATCAATTTCAATTTCATAAAGTCTGGATTTTAACATTTTCATTGCAGCTGATTTATTTTTGTGTTGCGATCTCTCACTTTGGCACTGAACTACAATAGATGTTTTAATATGTGTAATTCTTACAGCACTATCAGTAGTATTAACATGCTGCCCACCTGCACCAGACGCTCTATAAGTATCAATTCTTATATCATTATCATCTATTTCTATACTAATCTCATCATTAACTACTGGGTAAATACCAATACTAGCAAAACTTGTATGTCTTCTAGAAGACGAATCAAATGGAGAAATTCTGACTAACCTATGAACTCCTGTTTCATTTTTTAACCAACCGTATGCATTATAGCCACTAATTTTAATAGTAGCAGATTTAATCCCAGCTTCATCCCCAATACTCTCTGCATTAATTTCATATTTGTAATCTCTGGAATCACACCATTTTTTGTACATTCTTAATAACATCTCCGCCCAGTCCTGTGATTCTGTTCCACCTGCACCAGCATGAACCTCTAAATAACAATCATTTTTATCTGCTTCTCCAGACAGAAGAGTTTGTAANTCAAGTTTTGAAGACCTTTGCTCCAGATCATTTAAATTTGAAAATATCTCTATATAAATAGACTCATCATTTTCTATATCAGACAAATTAAGGAATTGTTTTAAATCATTAAGCTCATTATCTATAGAATTACATAGACTGATCATATTTTGAAGTCTATTGCGCTGCTTCATAACTTCTTGAGCTTTTTCCTGATTATCCCAAAAAGAACTTTTCTCAGTTTCTTTATTTAGATCACTAAGTAACTTTAAAGACTCATCCCAGTCAAAGAAACCTCCTAATTGATTTAAGAGAGTTTTGAATTTTATTACAAATTTTTTCACATTCTGAATTCATAATTTACCTATATTATATTATTAATAGAGACCACCTGTACCAGATCCTGTTTTTATTACAGAATTTTCATAATTTCCAGGATTATCTAATACAGGCAGAGAACCTTTAGGTTCTGAACCTGGTCGGAATGCTTCCAATAAAACTTTTTTTGTATTTTGTTGCGCAATCATTCCAGTTTTAGCATCAATTCTTACTAACCTTACACCTTTAGGAATTCTAAATGGAATATCTGGCTTATTTTCTAATGCTGCTGACATAAAATCTTTAAATATTGGTGCTGCAACTGATGCACCCTGTTCGTTAGGACCCAAAGTTTTTGGTTGGTCAAAACCAACAAACACACCAACAACTAGATCTGCTGAAAACCCAACAAACCAAGCATCAATCCCGTCATTTGTCGTTCCAGTTTTTCCAGCCAGATGCTTACCAAGTGTTCTTATTCTCCTCCCTGTTCCACGCTGAACAACACCTTCTAACATTGATACAACTTGATAGGCTGCCTCCGGAGAAACAATTTGCTGCCTATCATCCATAAGTATAGGAACTTTTTGATTAGACCAATTTTCAACATTACATTCTTCACATTGCCTCTTGTCGCTAGACATTATAGTTTTGCCTCTTTTATCTTGAATTCGATCAATAAGACTAGGCTTTATAAATTTTCCTCCATTAACAAGCATGGCGTATGCAGCTGTAATATCCATTAATGTTGTTTCACCAGCTCCAAGAGACATAGATAGTAACTCAGGCATTTCTTGCATTATCCCAAATTTTTTTGCGTAATTCTTGATTTTATCCATGCCAAGAAATTGGGCTAACCTAACAGTCATAAGATTCCTTGATTTTTCAACACCTAATCTCAATGTTGAAGGTCCATAAAATTTATTTGTATAGTTTGCTGGCTTCCACCACCCTTGCCCTGCACCCTGATCAACAACAAATGGTGCATCTAACACTTTACTTGCAGGAGTAAAACCATTTTCAAGTGCAGCTAAGTAAACAAAAGGCTTAAATGCAGATCCAGGCTGCCTTTTGGCTTGAGTTGATCTATTAAACTCACTTCTATTAAATGAATAACCTCCTACCATCGCTAAGACACGGCCTGTATGTGGGTCCATTGCTATAATTGAACCCTCAATATCAGGAAGTTGTTTTAAAGAAAAAAATAATTCACCTTCTTTCATTTCTGGATTAACAAAAATAACATCACCTACCGATAAAACATCCGAAATTTTTTTAATCTTTGAACCTCTCTTTTGACCTTTAAACCACTTTCTTGCCCATAAAAGTTCTTCCAAAGGTATAAAACCAGATTCACCGTTTGCAAAATTAATGACTGCCTTAGATTTTTCAATATTTATAACAATTGCAACCTTCCAAGGTAGGTACGAGTAATCACTTTCTATCTCCTCCAATCTACTTTTCATATTATCATCAATATTTATTTTTTCTATTGGGCCTCTCCACCCATGCCTTCTATCATAACTATTTAAACCTCTAGTCAAGGCTCTATCAGCAACTCTTTGCAATTCAGGGTCTAATGTCGTTCTTACAGACATTCCACCTTCATATAAGCCATTTTCACTATAATTTTGTAATAAATACCTCCTTATCTCTTCAGTAAAATAATCTGCTTTTACAAATTCATTTTTTCTAGAGTCATAAACTTTTAGAGCCATCTGCATTGATATCTTAGCTTCAGATGCAGAAATAAAACCTTCCTCATGCATCCTAGATAAAACCCAATTTCTTCTATTAATTGCATCTTTAGTTTTTCTATATGGATGATAATGATTAGGGGCTTTAGGTAAAGCTGCTAGATAAGCTACTTCTTGCAAAGATAACTGATCAATAGATTTGTCAAAATAAGATAATGCTGCAGCGGCCACACCATAAGAACCCATGCCAAGATAAATTTCATTAAGATATAATTCTAGAATCCTATCTTTCTCAAGAAATCTCTCAATTCTAAATGCTAAAATAGCCTCTTTTATCTTTCTTTCAAAAGAGAGTTCATTACTTAAGAAGAAATTTTTAGCTACTTGTTGTGTTATTGTTGAGGCACCAATAGGCCTTTTATTCTGTTTATAATTTGAGATATTAGTAATTATTGCTCTAAAAATGCTAATAAATGATATTCCTTGATGAGAATAAAAAGAATCATCTTCTGCAGCTAAAAAAGCATTTATAAGATTTGCAGGCATTGCTTTAATAGGTACAAAAACCCTTGGTTCTGTTGCATATTCTTTTAACAGTTGACCATTAGCAGCGTGAACCCTTGTCATTGTAGGAGGCTCATATGTTCTCAAACTTGAATAATTTGGAAGATCTTTCCCATATTTATCAAAAATATATAATGCAGCTAAAAGGCTCAAAATTGAACCTAATATCAGTAAACCTAAAAACCAACCAATCAATCGAAAAAACATTATATATTCCCTATATAAACTTACTATATATATTGCAATAATTATACTGAATAAAAAGGCAAAATTAAGACTATTTTATCTAGTTATTAACTTCATCAAAAAAACTATCAAAAGAAATAAGTAAAGTATTGGCAAGTTTTCTTTTAAATTTTTTTGTTTGCAATTTTCTCTCATCAGCTTTGTTTGACATAAAACCCATCTCAATCAGAACACTTGGTACATCTGAAGCTTTTAATACTACAAATCCAGCTTTACGATTGGGCCTACCTAACACTTGCTCACTCATTTTTAAATTATTTATAAAAATATTTGCAAACTTTAAAGAATGATTCATAGTTTCTCTTTGAACTAAAGATATCAAAATTTGAGCAACATCAGAATCTTCATTATCTAAATCTGAAACTACTCCAATTAAATCAGATTTATTCTCTCTATTTGCTAACTTTTCTGCTTCTTTATCAGATGCAGTTTCTGATAAGGTATATATAGAAGCACCTCGAACTCTTGAGTTTTTAATTGAATCTGCATGTAAAGATAAAAATAACTTAGCTTTATTTTTTCTTGCTATATTGATTCTTTGTCTTAATTTTAGATATTTATCATTGCTCCTAGTTAAAATAACTTTGTAACGACCCGAATCATTTATTATTTTTTTTAAATATAGAGCTGCAGATAATGTGACATCTTTTTCTAAAGAACCATTAATGCCTATAGCCCCTCCATCAACTCCTCCGTGACCAGGATCAATTACAATAATTGGTACAGCATTTAATTTTGGCTTAAATTTTGGCTTTGAATATTGTTTTTTAGAAATTATTGATATGGGACTATTTTTATTCTTTATCGTTATCTTATTGGTAATTTTTTTTTGTTTCCTTTCAACTAAATCAATTACTAATCGATAATATTTGTAATCTAATGGGGGAAGCAAAAAAGAACGAGAAATTAAAACCTTCGCATTAGTTTTAAGAATAAGTTCATTTTTATTATTGTTTTTTTTAATTAAACTATAAGAAACTATACTCCCACGAGAAAAGACCCTGTCCTTAGGAAGGTCCCAAATTACTTTGGGTAAACCAATTCTTATTTCATTTAATTCTATATTTTGGGTTATTTTATAGTTAACTTTTTGACTAAAATCTATAACAAATCTAGTGCCAGACTTATATAAACCAGACCTTATGCCTTCAACAGAATTGGATGCTTTTGAGAATCCAGGATACATAAGCACTATAAATACAAGTAAAAACCTAAAATTAATCAAAAATCTATCCATTTTCTATAAATAATTTAGAAATAATATATATAATACTTTAGCACTATTAAGCGAAAATACATTATAAAGGTAAAAATAAATTCAAATTTCTTGAATTTTATAATTGTTCATTTCACTCAATTGTGTTTAATTCATATAAGGATTTTTCTTGAATTCACTAGCAATGTTAATTTCATGATTTTATTACGACAAGCTAGTAAGAGTTTAAGCTTCAAGAGGTTTAAAAGGGATACTTATGATAAGTTATGTTTCTTTAAAATTAAATTTTTCTAGGTTAAACCAAAAACCTAATTCTATTTATTACTTAAGATTAAAATTAATTTTGAAGTTGATATTTAATAAAAAATACATATCAACTAAAATTGGAGATATTAAATATAATGACTATTTCAATGCTTATAGACGGAACACAACCGGAGGAGACTCGAGTTGCTGTTGTTAAAAATAATCGTTTAGAAGAATTTGATTATGAAAATATATCAAAAATTCAACTCAAAGGGAATGTTTATCTAGCTAAAATAACAAGAGTTGAGCCATCATTACAGGCAGCATTTGTAGAATATGGAGGAGGAAGAAACGGTTTTCTTGCTTTTAGTGAAATTCACCCAGACTACTACCAAATTCCAGTAGCTGATAGACAAGCTATATTAGATGCTCAGTTAGCTGAACAAGCATTAGCTTATGAGAAAGATTTATTAAATACTGAAGTATTGCAGAAAAATAACAATCAAGACATCGATAATGGATCATTAGATATAATTAATGATGATCCAGAAGGAAATATTTTAAAAGAAGAAACTAGTGATGATGATATTCTAGAACATGAACCTAATGAAACCGATGAAACCGATGAAACCGATGAATTAGAAGAGCTGAAAAAAAAATCTAATGACCTTCTTAAATCATACAAAATTCAAGAAGTAATAAAAAAAGGTCAAGTTATATTAGTTCAAGTTACAAAAGAAGAAAGAGGAAATAAGGGAGCAGCTTTAACAAGTTATATATCGTTAGCTGGAAGATATTGTGTCCTAATGCCAAATACCGCTAGAGGGGGAGGTATAAGTAGAAAAATTTCTAATTCTGATAATAGAAGAAAAATTAGAGAGATAGTAGACTCACTAGATATACCAAAAGGAATGGCACTTATTATTAGAACAGCAGGAGCAGAGAGAACAAAAACTGAGTTAAAAAAAGATTATGAATATTTATTTCAATTATGGGAAAATATAAGAGAGAACACTCTTAGTTCAATTGCCCCAACACTAGTCCATGAGGAAGGAAATTTAATAAAAAAATCTTTTCGTGATATTTATACTAAGGAAACTGATGAGGTTTTAATCCAAGGTATAGAAGCATATAAAATAGCCAAGCAATATATGAAAATGCTTCTCCCTAGTCATGCAAAAAAAGTACAACAATTTAAAGATGATGAACCAATATTTAATCATTATAAAGTAGATACTCAACTTGACACTATGTTGGAAAGAAGAGTTGATCTTAAATCTGGAGGACACTTGATAATTGATACTACTGAAGCACTGGTTGCTATAGATGTTAACTCAGGCAGGTCTACAAGAGAAAGAAATATAGAGGAAACGGCATTAAAAACAAACTTAGAAGCCGCAGAAGAAACTGCAAGGCAATTGAAACTAAGAGATTTAGCTGGGCTAATTGTAATTGATTTTATTGATATGAATGAATATAAAAATAATCGTTCTGTTGAGAGAAAATTAAAAGAAGCACTTAAAACTGATAGAGCTAGAATCCAAGTAGGCCGGATAAGCTCATTTGGTTTACTAGAAATGTCAAGACAGAGGTTAAGAACAAGCCTTATAGAAGCAAATTCTGAAACTTGTATTAAATGTAGAGGAACTGGATTAGTAAGATCTGTAGAATCATCAGCTCTTAAAGTTTTAAGAGCGATTGAAGAAGAGTCTCATAAAGGTAAAAACTATTTAATAAAGGTAGAGGCTCCCAATGAAGTAGCACTATACCTTCTTAACCACAAAAGAGCCTCAATACAAAGTCTTGAAACATTTTATAGTGTTGAAATAAATATAAACTCTAATCATGAAATCAACCCTCCAGATTTTGAAATTGACCGTATAATTAAAAATAAAGATCAGAATGCCAAAGGTGAAATTAAGAAAGAAACCTCTGGCGAAGAAAGTTCAAAAAATAATAAGCGAAGAAGAAGAGGCAAAAGAGGCGGGAAAAAGAAAAAAAATGACGAAGAAGAAAAGTTAACAACACGTAGTCAGGATGAAAAAAATAGCAAAACTCAAAAAAAATTAAATTTACAGAGTGAAAATGAAATTGCTGATAAAACAAATTCTGCGAACTTAAAAAACAAACAAAATGTAAAGAAGAAAAGCAGAAGACCAAAAAGAGATTTTAAAAACCAAAAAAAAGATACTGAAGAAAATTCAATAAATTCTGAATCATTAAAAACTAACCTAAAATCAAAAACTGTTACTGAAGATAAAATAGAAACTAAATCAACTAGAAAACGAAACACCAAAAAGACTCCCAGCAAAGAAAATGTAAAGAATAATTCTGATGATAAAAATGATGAATCATCAGAAAATAAAGTTAAGAGAGTTGGTTGGTGGAATAAGTAATATTAATATTTTTTACTTTTAACCCAGTTAATTAATTTTTCCGTTGCTTTATTGATACTATTCTTATCACAAGCATAACTAAATCTTACAAAGGATTTACCATCTACGCTATCAAAGTCAATTCCAGGTGTTATAGCTACCCCTGTCCCACGCAAAAGATCTAAACAAAATTGCATACTATTATCTGTTAAATGACCTATGTCTGCATAGATATAAAACGCGCCGTCACATGGAGCAATATTTAAAATATCTATATCTTTTAAACCATTAATTAAGGTGTTTCTGTTTATTTTATAATTATTAATTATATCTTTCATTTCGCTTTCACCTTCAAATGCATAAATAGCCGACATTTGGGATAATGAATTTGTTGAAATAAATAAATTTTGAGATAGTTTCTCAATAGGTTTAATTAATTGATCTGGTACTACAAGCCAACCTATCCTCCACCCAGTCATACAAAAATATTTCGAAAATCCATTTAAAATAATTCCATTTTGACTTTTTCCAGCTATGCTCAGCGCATTTTTCTCATAGGTAATACCATGGTATATTTCATCAGATAAAACCCTGATTCCTTTGTTATCACAGTATTTAACTATTTCTAGTAGAACACTATCTTCAAACATTGAACCAGTAGGATTGGATGGACTTGATAAAATTATTCCATCTATATTTCCTAGTTCCTTGATTTGCATCAGTGTAGGCTGGTATTTATCAATTTTTTTTGTCTTAATCTCTACAGGAACTAAACCTAAGGATAAAAGTATATTTTTATAAGCTGGGTAACCTGGAATACTTAAAGCTATCTTATCACCTGAATCAAACGCTGATAATAGAGATAGGACAAACCCTCCAGATGTCCCTGACGTAATAATTATATTTTTAGGGTCTATTTTTACATTAAAAGAGCTTGAATAGAATATAGATATTTTTTCCCTCAATCTAAATAAACCTAATGCATCGGTATAAGGGATAGGTTTTTTTTCCATTAAGATTTTCTTAGCTTGATCGATAACAGCTAGAGGGGCTCCTGCTGAGGGCTCCCCTATTTCTAAGTGAATAATTTCATGACCATTTTGCTCTAAATTATTGGCCTCTCTCAACATTTCCATAGCATAAAAGGGTTGAATTGATGATCTTTTTGAGTTTTCAAAATTCAAAATAATTCCCCTGATAAACCTAACCCTGAACCTCTTGGATCAGATATATATTCGCAAGATAATAAATCTGATGATGTATTTGGACAATAAACAGCATTTACATGACCCATTTTTGATACAGCTTTTATTGCTACCTCTTGAAAATTTAATTGACTTAATACTTTGCTACTTAAGGATTTCTCAACCCAAACTTCATGAGGATTAACAGGGAAATAAATTCTTGGAAACCTAATAGATTTATCCAAAGATTTATGTTTTAGAGTATTTAAAACCACTGCGCTAACTGATGACATTGAAGAAGGACCTTTAGTCCCAACCAAAACAAAAATTACTTCTTTATTTAGTTTATCTGAAATTATCATTGGTGCCAGAAAATCTATACCACTTGCTAGCCAACTATTTTCATTTTCAGAAAAAGCAATACCAGGTGAAAAACCTAATTCATTGACATTTTTTGCCATACCAAAAGGTGACCCCATTGAGAAACCACAAGCAACAGATTGGCCAAACTTATCAATTGCCACTATACTAGTTGAACCATCGTGACCTGCATTTTTCCAAATTGATAAATCTGGATATTTAGTTTTATTTATAGTTTCATTTAGATTATTTAACTCAATAACAATTGGTATATCATTTGAAAAGTTTTTAAGGTATGCATAATATGAAGCTTTACCCGAAAACTCTGCTAGTGATTTAAAATTCTTTATTTCATTTGATTTAAAAAATTTATCATTTTTTAATGCCTCTTTAATTATATAAGCACTAGAAATAGAACCTGAAGTGCCTTGATTGGGAGTAAGAATTGTTAATTCATTCACAAAGTCAACTTTTGAATTTTGCCAGACTGGTTGAAAGTCTCTTAGCGTATTAAAATTAATATTCAATCCATACTGTTTAACCCCAGAGAAAAATTTTCTCCCTAACTCCCCAAAATATAAATCTCCACCCCCTCTGAGCCTAAGTTTTGAAAGAGTTTCTGCAAGCTCTTCTTGTACGATTACTTGACCTTCCTTAATTGGAATATCATTCACCACAAATGGTTTAAAATCTTGCTTCCCTTCAAGCTGTGATAACGATTTAGAAATACTAGAAGTTGCTCTGGAAGCTGGAAAACCAAATCTTGAAACTTTTTCAGATGGAAGCACCACACTACTCCACTTTAAATTCCCATATCTTGCCTGCAAACCAGACATAGCCCTAACTGCTCTGGGAATACCAATAAAAGTATCTGGTGAGATGGGTAAATTTCTAAAATCTATACTTTCTGAAATTCTATTTTTACTATCATGAACAATACAAACTCCACCAGATCCTAAACCTGCGGCAACTGGATATGTTACACTTAACATAAAAAAACTTGCCACAACAGCATCTGCAGCAGAACCTCCATTTTTTAATATGTCTAACCCTACTACAGTAGCCTGAGGTTCCTCAGTAACAATATATCCAAAACTTGACTTCGGAGAGAACTTACTTAGCTCATTTTGATTGTTTGAACAAGATTGTATGAATAATAGGGGAAAAAATATAAATATATAAAATATTTTACTTGTTTTAACCATAAATTTTATTTTATTTTTATATTTCATGGAGTTTCCTTTGAAAAAAAAAATTAATATTTTTTTAATATTATTATTTTTAATACCACTAAATTTAGGTTATGCCAAATCTGATAAAATTTTAATTATAAACGACGCCGAAATTAACAATTATATTAACTCTCTGTCAAAACCTTTACTAATTTCATCTGGTTTAAACGAAAATTTTGTTGAAGTAAATATAATCTTTGATGATAGAATTAATGCATTTGTTACTAATGGTCAAAGAATATTTATTCATAGTGGTTTAATTACAAACTCTGATGATCCTGGAGAAATTACAGCGGTAATAGCTCATGAAATTGGCCATATTGCTTCTGGACACCTAACTAGAACTAGAGAGGTTATATCCGCTGCATCAACGGCAGGAATTTTAGCTGCATTATTTGGAGTAGTTTCAGTTGGAATTTACAATAACTCTGTTGAAAAAATAGAGGGTGACCTTGCGACTGCAGCTATATTTACTGGTGCAAAATCTCTATCAATAAATTCATTATTAAAATATTCAAAAACTCAAGAGTTAAATGCAGATATGTACGCAATAAATATACTTAATCAAAATAAAATTTCTGGAAAAGGACTACTTAAAATACTAGATAAATTATCAAAAAAAGATGCAATAAATGCAAATCAAATAAACTATTTATCTACACACCCGTTAACCTCTGAAAGAATTTCTATTGCAAAAAATAAAGTAATCTCATCACCATTTTATAATCAAAAAACTGATGTAACTAGTTTAGATAGTTTAAATAAAATAAAAGCTAAAATAATTGGTTATTCAAAACCAAAAGAAGCTCTAAAAAAATTTAATAATGATATTTCTCTGCCTGGAAGAATTGCTAAAGCAATAAGTTTGCACAAGTTAGGAAAAAATGAGAAATCTATAAAAATAATCAATAACTTGATTAAAGACGAACCTCTTAATCCATATTTTTATGAAACCTTAGGTAAAGTATACCTTGATGATGGTAAAGTAGATGAATCTATAGCAGCCTATGAAAAGGCAAGTAGTATTTCAAACAATAACCCATTAATAATATTAGGTCATTCCAAGGCTTTGATATCAGCAAATAAAACAAAAAGTGACTTAGAGGCAATAAAGTTACTCCAAATTACAATTAATAAAATTAAAAAAAATTATAGCGCTTGGCGTCTTTTAGAAGTAGCATATGGCAGAAACAAAAAATACGGTAAATCTTTTCTAGCTGGAGCTGAAAAATCCCTTATAAACGGAAACAAAAGTGATGCAAATTATAAAGCAAAAGAAGCCATAAAATTGCTAAAAAAAAATTCGCCTGATTTCTTTAGAGCAAATGATATTATTTTTATTACTAACAAAAAAAATGACTGAATTATATATATTAAATTTTTCCTTCATTTGGAGTTGAAGCAGTGGCATACGATTTTTTTGTGATTCTTCCAGCAAGATAAGATGAACGACCGGCCTTAACAGCATAACGCATTGAACGTGCCATCAAAATTGGATTCTTCGATCCTGAAATTGCTGTATTTGTTAAGACAGCAGAACATCCTAATTCCATTGCAATTGCCGCATCAGAAGCGGTCCCAACTCCTGCATCAACAATAACAGGAACCGATGAGTTTTCTATAATCATTTTGATATTGAGAGGGTTTTGAATACCTAAACCAGAGCCAATTGGTGCCCCAAGAGGCATAATTGCAGCACACCCCATTTCTTCTAAAATTTTAGCTTGAATAGGATCATCACTACAATAGACCATCACTTTAAACCCGTCCCTGATTAATAATTCTGCAGATTTTAATGTTTCCGGCATATTTGGATAAAGGGATTTGTCATCACCTAAAACCTCTAGTTTAACTAAGTCCCAACCCCCTGCTTCCCTTGCTAGACGGAGGGTTCTAACCGCATCTTCTCCTGTGAAACAACCTGCAGTATTAGGTAAATA
>NZXH01000046.1 GCA_002701885.1 Rhodospirillaceae bacterium
TCTAACCATTGTTCAGTTAGAGAAATTTCAGGAAGCATGATTAAAACCTGCCCTCCAGTACTAATTACTTTATATATTGCTTCAAAATAAACCTCGGTCTTACCTGATCCGGTTACACCATCCAACAAAGTAACAGAAAATAAATTATTATTAATTTTTGAAATCATTTCGCTGGATACTTGCAACTGATCACTTGTAAGTAATGATTTTTTTTCTTTAATATCTGAAGCAATAAAAGGAATTTCTTCAGTGATTATCTTTTCTTTTATATATCCCTGATTTACAAGGTTTTTAATTATATTTTTGGATACACCTGTAAGTTTAGCCAAATCATCTAGACTATATCCAGGCGTATTTGATAAAAATTCTAAAACTTTTGATCTCCCTGATGTTAATCTTTTTGGAAAAACTCCGTTAAAAAATAATTTTTTTTTAACTTTAATATTTTTTCTTGAGAAACTTAAGGGTGGCATAGCTAATTTAATTACTGAGCCTAAAGGAGATAAGGTATAATCTGAAACCCACCTAACCAAAGAAATTAAATCTGATGAAAGTGGTGGAATATCTAGTTTTTCGATAACACTCTTTAACTTATAATTTTTTAGTATTTTTTTTGGCTGCAGGTCCCAAACTACTCCATTAACAATTTTTCTACCAAGTGGTACAGAAACAAAGTCTCCTAGAGATAATTCATTATCTTCTAATGAATAATATTGAAATGGCTCCTCAATTTTGTATGGAACTATGACAGATATAATTTTTTGTTGATTGGATATAGATTTATTTGTTTTCATGGAGTATGGTTCATATTTAGTTATATATTTTGTGTTTTATTTTACAATATTCATTTTTTTCATAAATCGAAAACTGAGATAAAAAGACCAAATTTTATGAAATTTTTTATAGATACAGCTGATATTGAAGATATTAAGGAACTTATCCCATATGGGCTCATTGATGGGGTTACAACAAACCCTTCTCTAATTGCGGCGAGCGGCAGGGATATTTTTGAAGTTTTAGACAAAATTTGTAATATTGTAGATGGTCCTATTAGCGCCGAGGTTACAGCTACTTCTTATGAAGAGATGATAGAAGAATCAAAAAAATTATCTGTAATTTCGAACAACATTGTAATTAAAGTCCCATTAACAAAAGATGGTTTAAAAGCATGCTCAAGCTTAAGAGATAAGGACATAAAGGTAAATGTAACATTATGTTTTAGCGCTTCTCAAGCATTGCTAGCAGCTAAATGTGGAGCAAGTTATATCTCGCCATTTATAGGTAGACTTGACGATATTAGTCATGATGGGATGCAACTTATTCAAGACATCCGATCAATTTATGATAATTACACAGAATATGAAACAGAAATTCTCGCTGCTTCCATAAGACACCCCAATCATATAGTTGAAGCAGCATTAGTAGGAGCAGATGTTTGCACAATACCTCCAAGTATTATTCATAAATTATTCGATCACCCCTTAACAAGTATAGGGCTAAAAAAATTTTTAGAGGACTGGAAAAAAACAAACCAAAAAATAAAATGAAAAAAAATCAGACCCAAAAAAATAATAATTCAAAAATTAAACTTGAGGACATAAAAGTTTTTTTAGAAAACAACCCTAAAACTTTTAAAGAAAACCCAGAGTTATTTGAACTAGTATCTCCTCCATCTAGAAGCAAAAATAATTTAATTGATATACAGCAGCATATGATAGAGTCTTTACAGAAAAAAACTGCTGACTTAAGAGAAAAAAATTCTAAACTTATTCTTCTTGTAAATGAAAATGAGAAAAGTCAAGAAAAAATAAATACTATCATTCTAAATATGTTAAAAACAAAATCTCTTGAGGAATTCATAAACCTTCTATTATATAAATCTCAGAAACTACTTGATTTAGATTATGTTAATTTAATTATTGAAGAAACTGATAATAAAAAACAATTTCAATTTGATAAAAAAATTATCTTTACTGAACTGAAAAGGCTTAAACCATTTATTCTTGAAAAAGAATTTATCTTTCTGTCCAAAACCTCAAGGAAAAATGAATTTTTTTTCTTAGGTACTCCAGAGAAAATTTTATCCTCTGCTATCATTAGGCTTAACCTATTTAATAAACCCCCGGCTTCTTTTTTTGTTCTGGGGTCTAAAAACTCTGATCATTTTGATGAAGGTCAAGGCACTGAACTTCTAAATTTTTTAAAAGAATGTATAGAATCATACTTTAAATTATGGCTAAAACTCTAGAAAAAAATCTTATAAATAAGTACTCTCTGAGTTTGAGCAAAATTGTCCAATCCGATTTATTAAAAAATATTATAGATTATTATGAATGGGTTTATATTGAAAGAGGCCACTCATCTAATACTTTAAAAAGTTATTCTCATGACTTAAATTTATTTTTTTTATTCCTTTCTGAATATATCGGAAAAAAAATTTCTAAAAAAGATCTTGAAGAATTGAATTTAACAAGCCTTAGATCTTTCCTTGCAAAAAGAAAGACTGATGGTTCAAACAGCTCCTCAATCTCAAGGTCAATATCAAGTATTAAAAGTTTTTTTAAGTATTTGCATAAATATAAAATACTCACAAATATTCACGTACAACAACTTAAATCTCCAAAAAGAAAAAACAGTTACCCAAAACCATTATCAGAAAATGAGACGGAGTCTTTTTCTTCTCAAATTAAAGCCGAAGAAGGTGACCCATGGATAGTCAAAAGAAATCTTGCACTTTTTTTATTATTATATGGATGCGGTCTAAGAATTGATGAAGCCCTTCAACTTAACCAAAATATTTTACCTTTAGATGGTAATTTAAGGGTAATGGGTAAAGGAAGAAAAGAAAGATTGATACCTGTGTTACCAATCATTTCAGAACAAATCTCTATCTATATTGATCATTGCCCTCATCCAAAATTACCAGAAAGCCCTTTATTTTACGGAAAACAAGGTAAAAGATTAAATGCAGGGGTAGTTCAAAGAAAGTTTAGGGAGGTTAGAAAAAAGTTAGAACTTCCAAACTCAGCTTCCCCCCATTCACTTAGGCATAGCTTTGCTACACACCTAATGGTGAAAGGTGGAAATTTAAGAACAATACAAGAGCTCTTAGGCCATTCATCACTTTCAACTACTCAATTATACGCAGAAGCTGATAATGATTACCTCTTTAAAATTCACTCATCAAAACACCCAAGAGCATAAATCTAATCATTCAATTTATTATAAAGTGTTTTACCTATAAGTGCAGGTGACTCAGCAATTGCAATGCCTGCTGATTTCATTGCAGCAATTTTACCCTCAGCACCACCTTCACCTCCAGAAATTATAGCACCTGCATGGCCCATTCTTCTTCCAGGTGGAGCTGTTAGGCCAGCAACGAAGCCAACCATTGGCTTTTTAATTATTGATTTTTTTACCAACTCTGCGGCTTCCTCTTCTGCACTCCCACCTATTTCCCCAATCATTATAATTGAATCGGTATCATCATCTTCAAGAAACATTTTAATACAGTCTACAAAGTTTGTTCCATTAATTGGATCACCTCCTATACCGACACAAGTTGATTGGCCTAAACCTACTTCAGTTGTTTGAGCTACAGCTTCGTAGGTAAGCGTCCCTGATCTAGAAACTATTCCTGTTGTTCCTTTTTTATGGATATGGCCTGGCATTATTCCAATTTTACATTCATCAGGAGTAATTACTCCTGGACAATTAGGACCAATTAATCTTGATTGTGAATTAGCAAGTGCTTTCTTAACACCAATCATGTCTATTACCGGAATACCCTCTGTAATGCATATGATTAACTTTATTTGGGCATCTATAGCTTCAAGAATAGCATCTGCGGCATACGGAGGCGGAACATATATAACTGTCGCATCCGCATCAGTAAAAAATTTTGCTTCGTGAACAGTATTAAACACTGGAAGGTCAAGGTGTTTAGAATTTCCTTTACCTGGTGTTACACCGCCTACTACCTTAGTTCCATACAGGATAGCTTGCTCAGAATGAAAAGTTCCCTGTGAACCTGTAAAACCTTGGCAGATCACCTTTGTATTTGAATTAACTAAGATACTCATTATTAATTTTTCCCAACAGCTTGTACAATTTTTTTTGCAGCATCACCTAAATTATCCGCAGAAATTATTGAAAGCCCAGAGTTGCCCAAAATTTCTTTTCCTTTATCAACATTTGTTCCCTCAAGTCTTACTACCAGGGGAACTTCTAAGTTTATTTCTTTTGCGGCAGACACAACACCTTCAGCCACTATATCACAACGCATAATTCCACCAAATATGTTAACTAATATACCTTTAACATTGTTATCTGATGTTATTAATTTGAAAGCTTCAGTTACCTTTTCTTTTGTAGCACCCCCCCCTACATCTAGAAAATTAGCTGGCTCTCCTCCATTAAGTTTAATTATATCCATAGTTGCCATAGCTAAACCTGCTCCATTCACCATACAGCCAATTGAGCCATCTAATTTTATGTAACTAAGCTCGTGTTTAGATGCAATTAGCTCTACAGGATCTTCTTCGGCTTCATCTCTGTAATTTGAAATTTCATCTTGTCTAAATAGCGCATTATCATCAAAATTCATTTTTGCGTCTAGAGCAATTAAAGATTTTTGAGTTGTGATTATTAAAGGATTTATTTCCAAGAGACTAGCATCTGATAATTTAAAAGCATTAAAGGATGAAATCATAAATGATCTTAACTCTTTTTGAAGACTTTTATCTAACCCCAGAAAGTAAGACAATCTTCTCACATGATATGGCATTATTCCTATTGAGTTATCTATATGCATCCTGATTATTTTCTCAGGTGTTTGGTCTGCAACCTCTTCAATATCCATCCCCCCCTCAGTTGAGGCTAGAATTGTTATCATCGAGGATTTTCTATCAATTAATATGCTAAAATATAACTCTTTATCAATATCAGCGCCCTCTTCAATATATATTTTATTTACTTTTTTCCCTTCCGGTCCAGTTTGCGGGGTAACTAGATTCATTCCAATAATCTTTGAAGCTTTTTCTTTTAACTCAGCTTCAGACTTAACTACTTGAACACCTCCCCCTTTACCTCTTCCACCTGCATGAATTTGAGCTTTAACTACCCAAATACCTCCCCCAAGGCCATTAGCAACCTCTATAGCTTTCTTAGAGTCATTAGCAACTCCACCTTTGAGAGTTTTAACTCCAAATTTTCTTAAAATTTCTTTTGCTTGATATTCATGAATATTCATATTTTTTCTTCTATTTATTTTAATTTTCTATTTACTAATTTTTTTATCAATCTTTTTTACAGAAGAGACAAGACTGCCTACCGCTCTAACCGATTTATTAAACATAGATTTCTCAACTGGGTTAAGCTTAATTTCAACTATCTTTTCTACTCCTTTTGACCCAATTACAACAGGTACTCCTACATAAAGCCCTTTCACACCATACTCACCATTTAAATATGCTGCACATGGAAGAATTCTCCTCTTATCATAAAGGTATGACTCTACCATCGAGATAGCCGAAGCAGCAGGAGCATAAAAAGCAGAACCAGTTTTTAAAAGGCTAACAATTTCAGCACCACCATCTCTTGTTCTTTGTACAATAGAATCTAGCTTTTTATTTGTAATCCATCCCATTTTTACTAAATCTGGAATAGGGATTCCAGCAACAGTTGAATACCTGACGAGAGGAACCATTGTATCACCATGACCACCTAAAACAAAAGCATTCACGTCTTCTACTGAAACATTAAATTCTTCTGATAAAAAATACCTAAATCTAGCTGAATCAAGAACACCAGCCATACCTACAACTTTCTTATGACTCAAACCAGAATATTTTCTTAGAGCCCAAACCATTGCATCTAAAGGATTTGTTATACATATAACAAAAGCATTAGGAGCAAATTTTTTAATTCCATAACCTACAGATTTAATTACATTGGTATTTATTTCTATTAAATCGTCCCTACTCATACCTGGTTTTCTTGCAATACCAGCAGTAACAATTACTACATCTGCTCCTTTAATTTTAGAGTAAGACTTTGTACCTAAATAATTTATATCTACTCCTTCCACAGGTGTGGATTCGGCAATATCTAGAGCTTTTCCCTGAGGTAGGCCATCTGCTATATCAAAAAGGACTACATCACCTAATTGCTTCAAACCAATCAAATGAGCTAAAGTACCACCAATATTCCCGGCCCCTATAAGAGCAATTTTTCTTCTAGCCATATCTTCCCCTCATAAGTTTAATAATCTTAAATAATTTATTTAAAAACTATTGATTTTTTTAATAATTTAAATACCTATATTATCTGCTTTGATTGGTAAATAAATAATATCGNAGTATCTGCCAGATTAACCAGTTTTAGGGAAAAAATATGAATAAAAAAACTGACACAAATGAAGAAAAGTACAATTTTCAAGCTGAAGTAAGTAAACTCCTNCATATAGTAGCAAATTCTCTTTATAGCGATAAGGAGGTTTTTCTAAGGGANTTAATATCAAATAGCTCAGATGCTTGTGATAAATTACGCTATGAAAGCGTAACCAAACCAGAGTTAATTTCAGAAGACCCAAAATTTAGCATNCAAATTGAAACTGATGAANAAAATNGCACCCTTACTGTTNCAGATAACGGNATAGGAATGACAAAAANAGAACTAACNGAGAATCTTGGAACAATCGCGAAATCNGGCACAAGTGCTTTTGTTAAAGAAGCTTCTGAAAAGGNCCAAGATAGCGATGTATCTCTAATCGGTCAGTTTGGTGTAGGTTTTTATGCTNCATTCATGGTATCAAAAAAAGTAGANGTGATTTCAAAAAAAGCGGGGAGCAATGAAGCTTGGAAATGGTCTTCTGATGGTCTTGGGAATTTTACTATTCTAAATTCAGAAAGAGATATACGAGGAACATCAGTCACTCTTCATTTAAAAAAGGAAGAAAAAAAATTTCTTGATAAATCACATATTACAGAAATNATTAAGAAATATTCCGATCATATTGGAGTCCCAATAATAATAAAAGGAGAGAAAGATGAAGAAATAAACTCTGCTTCCGCCCTTTGGACAAGGCAAAAAACNGATATTTCTAAAGATCAATACAAAGAGTTTTATAATCANGTAGGCCACGGTTTTGATGAGCCTTGGCTTACTCTTCATTCAAAAGTAGAAGGCAAAATAGAATATACACTACTTTTATTTATTCCTTCAGCCAAACCATTTGANTTATTTGACCCAGCAAGAAAACATAACGTAAAACTTTATGTCAAAAAAGTTTTTGTAACCGATGAAATGCCAGGCCTTGTCCCCCCATATCTTAGGTTCTTAAAAGGGATAGTGGACTCTGAAGATTTAAATCTTAATATTAGCAGAGAGGTTTTGCAATCTAGCCCCCTTGTTTCAAAAATACGTAAAGATATTGTAAAAAGAGTCTTTAAAGAAATTAAGAAAAAATCAACAAAACAGCCCGACGAATTTATTAGTTTCTGGAAAAATTTTGGNGCCGTANTTAAGGAAGGGCTATATGAAGAGCCAGAAATGCGTGAAGAAATTTTTAATGTGGCTAAATTTAGNACAACAGATAAATCTGAATGGACAACATTAACTGATTATCTAACAAGAAAAAAAGAGAGCCAAAAGGAAATTTTTTATATNACTGGTGAAAATGAAGACACAATAATCAAAAGCCCTCAACTAGAAGCTTTCATCTCTAATAATATTGAAGTTTTGCTTTTAACTGAATCAATAGATAATTTTTGGACCAATATAATAACAGATTATAATGGTACNAAATTTAAATCAGTCACACAATCCTCTGANGAATTGAATTCAATTATCGAAGAGAATTCAGAAAAAGATACTAAAAATGAAGATAAAACAAATGAGAAAAACGATAGTCTCCTTGCTCTATTAAAGCTAAATCTAAAAGACCAAGTAAAAGATGTTAGGATCTCAAAGAGGCTTGTAGAAAGTCCAGTTTGTCTTGTNGCTGATGAGAACAGCATGGATATGAATGTTGAAAAACTCTTACAACAACAAGGCAGACTAAATGAAGCTTCTAAAAAAATACTTGAAATAAACCCTAAGCATGAACTTTTGANAGTAATTNCAAAAATTTCAAAAGAAAAGGGAGCNGCAAAGTCACTTGAGGATGCGTCATTCCTTCTATTAGACCAAGCAAGAATCCTGGAAGGCGAGCCNCCTCTTGATGCTCAGCTTTTTGCAAAAAGGTTAAGTAGAGCTATGCTATCAGGTATAGAAATAAAGGAATCATGATATTAATTGTTGCTTGTTTTGTCTTTTATCATATTCCTTAGCACAAAATGAAGTATCCCGCCATTATTGTAATAATCAACCTCATTAGTTGTATCAATTCTACATAANGTCTTAATAGTTTTAGATTGACCTGACGGNTATTTAACTACACATTTTACTTCCATTCTTGGANANATACCCTTATCCAAATCAATAAAGTCAATTAGCTCAGCACCAGTTAAAGATAATTTTTTTCTACTATCTGTTCCTGTAAACTGAAGAGGCATCACCCCCATACCCACNAGATTTGATCTATGAATNCTTTCAAAGCTCTCTGCTAAAACAATTGANACACCTAACAAAGCTGTGCCNTTTGCAGCCCAATCTCTTGATGANCCTGTGCCATATTCNTTTCCTGCTATCACAACAAGTGGTGTTTTAGTTTTGCTATACTCAATTGCAGCATCATAAATTGATAATTCTTTTTTACTGGGGTAATGAATTGTAAATCCACCCTCAGTATTTGGGACCATCTCATTTNTTAATCTAATATTTGCAAATGTCCCTCTCATCATAACTTCGTGATTTCCTCTCCTTGAACCATAGGAATTAAAATCTATTAACTTAACTTTGTTTTTTTTCAGATACTTACCAGCCGGACTATCTTCTTTAATCGCCCCCGCCGGAGAAATATGGTCAGTTGTAATTGAGTCGCCAAGAAGGGCTAAAATTCTTGAATTAATCAACTGTTTTTTTGACTTACTTTGATTTCCTATATTTTCNAANTAAGGAGGCTTTTTAACATAAGTTGACTTTGTTGACCATTTATAAGTTTTGGATTTANTTTCNTTAATNTTTTTCCANCTNNANTCACCTTCAAANANACCCTTATATTGGCTTCTAAACATTGATGGTTTAATGACTTTTCTAACTATATTTTTTATTTCTGCATTATTTGGCCAAATATCCTTTAAGTAAATATCTTCACCTTCTTTACTTTTTCCAATTGGATCTTTGAANAAATTAATATTCATATTGCCTGCAATAGCATAAGCNACAACTAATATTGGAGATGCTAAATAGTTAGTCCTAGTTAATGGACTCACCCTTCCTTCAAAATTTCTATTGCCTGACAATACTGATGAAGTAACNAAGTCTGCATCGATAATAGCTTTAGAAATTTCTTGAGATAATGGACCNGAATTTCCTATACAAGTTGTACAACCATACCCAACTAAATTAAATCCTAATTGATTAAAATATTTCTGTAACCCTGCCTGCTGTAAATATTCTGTAACAACTTTTGAGCCAGGGGCTAAAGAAGTTTTTACCCAGGGTTTNACTTTAAGCCCAAAACTAATAGCTTTTTTAGCTAATAATCCAGCACCTAGCATCACAGCAGGGTTTGAAGTATTAGTGCAACTTGTTATTGCAGCAATAACCACATCACCATTTGATAAATAATAATCTTTTCCCTTTACCTTGGTATTTTTTTTAGCTTTTGCCNTTTTAACAGATAAAAAAGCATCTTCAGCATCTTTGAAAGANCTTGCTACATTAGAAAGTAAAACTCTATCCTGNGGNCGTTTGGGACCTGCTAAACTTGGTTGAACTGAAGATATATCTATNTCTANAACNTCGGAATATATTGGGTCTACAGATTTGCTAGANCTCCACATACCTTGCGCTTTAGAGTATTTCTCAACTAAAGNTANTTGCGAAGTTGGCCTAGCTGTAGATTTCAAATAATCAATTGTTTCGGAATCAACTGGAAAAAAACCACAAGTNGCTCCATATTCTGGNGCCATATTNGAAATNGTNGCNCTNTCNGCAAGAGATAAAGAATTNAGNGCNCNTCCNTGGAACTCTACAAATTTTCCAACAACACCTTTNTTCCTTAACTTTTCTGTTATTGTTAGCACTAAATCNGTAGCAGTAGTNCCNTCTTTTAACNTNCCTGTTAACTTACAACCTACNACTTCNGGAANNAGCATAGAAATNGGCTGACCNAACATNGCAGCNTCTGCCTCTATACCNCCNACACCCCATCCNAATACNGCNAAACCATTAATCATAGTNGTNTGNCTATCAGTNCCTACNAANGTATCTGGGTAAAGATAATTTNTNTTATNTAATTTTGAACNCCAAACNACTTTNGCNANATATTCNAAATTNACTTGATGNCAGATNCCNGTNCCAGGAGGTACAACTCTAAAATTACTTGATGCAGCTTGCCCCCATTTCAAAAACTCATATCTCTCAATATTTCTTTGATACTCTAGGTCAACATTTTTTTTAAAAGCTTGCTGTGTTCCAAAACTATCAACCATTAATGAATGATCAATAACCAAATCAACAGGAGATAAGGGGTTTATTTTATCAGGGTCTCCTCCTGTCTTGTTCATCGCATCGCGCATCGCAGCTAAATCAACTACAGCTGGGACACCAGTAAAGTCCTGCATAAGAACTCGTGCAGGCCTATATGCAATTTCTTTTTCTTTTCCTTTTGTTTTTTTATTTGTCCAATTTGCTAAAGCACTGATATCTTTTGTAAAAACAGTCTTCCCATCTTCAAACCTTAGTAAGTTTTCAAGAATCACCTTCAAAGAATACGGTAACCTAGAAATATCCGTTTTAAGAGATTTCTCTAATCTTTTAAGACTAAAATAGTAGTATTCTTTCCCAAAAACCGTCATCTTAGCTTTGGTCTTAAATGTATCCTGGCCTATTGATATCACACCTAACCCCCTTAAATATTTAGTTTAAACCCATCAAAATTAGTTTTTTAAAGCAAAATTATGAAGTTTAAAAGGTAATACTATTAATTTTTTCATAAATATCTTTTTGAAGAAATTTATTTTTATTAAATTTTTATTTAAACTAGGTTTACAGCTATTTTTAGGACTAAAATATAAAAAGAATTAATATGGAAGATAATAAGCAAACTATAATTATAGAAAATGTGTCATGCTCAAGAGGAAACAGAGTTGTTTTAGACAATTTTTCCTTAAAGGTAGTTTCAGGAAAATGCCTAACTATTAAAGGTGCAAATGGTACAGGTAAAACAACATTACTAAGAATGCTAGCTGGGCTGCAAAAAAATACCAATGGAGAAATTTTCTTTGGAGATAAAAATATTTTACATATTCAACAGGAATACAAAAATGATGTATTTTTTTTAAATGAAAACAACCCAATTAAAAACTCTTTCACATGTTTTGAAAACCTATATTTCTGGGCTAAGTTAGAAGGAACTGATAAATTAATCCCAAAAGCACTTGAGTCTCAAAAACTTGAAAGCTTAAAAAATGTTCCTGCTAAATTTTTATCAATGGGGCAAAAAAGAAGACTGAATTTGTCAAGGCTAGCCATTACTCATAAAAAAATTTGGCTACTAGATGAACCTTTGAATGGCTTAGATAAAGAGTCAATAGATAGACTTTGTTCTTTGCTACGCACGCATCTTTATAATAATGGTTTTCTTGTTATAGCTAGTCATTTTGACCTAAACCTGGAAACAGAAACCATTTTTTTGTGATTTATTGAATGCTTAAAATTTTTTATTCTATAGTTAAAAGAGATATAAAGCTCTCCTACCGCCAAGGCAACACTAATCTAAATATTTTAATATTTTTCCTCCTTTCGATTAGTCTATTCCCATTAGGAGTTGGTCCTGAAAATGAACTTTTATCAAAAATCGGCCCTGGAATAATTTGGGTTTCAGCTTTATTTTCTAGCGTTCTATCTTTAGATAAAATTTTTCAAGGAGATTTTGAAGATGGCAGCCTTGAATCAATGTACTTTTCAGAATTACCACTAGAATTAATTGTTTTAGCTAAAGCACTTGCTTACTGGCTAACAACAGGATTTTTGCTAGTAATTTTATCTCCAATATTTGGAGTAATTCTAGTTATGAGTAATGAAGGTATATTTTACTTAACTATCACCATGCTAATTGGTACACCCACATTAATTTTACTTGGCACTATTGGCGCTTCCCTAACGGTAAGCTTAAAAAGAGGAAGTATGTTAATTTCTTTATTGATTTTGCCATTATATATTCCTGTGCTTATTTTTAGCGTTAGTGCTATAGAAGCTGAAATAAATAACATCAGCGCTAAACCACAGTTGCTTCTTTTAAGCGCTTTGTTATGCTTCTCCCTCGTTATTTCTCCAATTGCGGCAGCGGCGGGTTTAAGAGTAAATATGGAATAAATAATACTTAACTACTTTATAACTAAGTTAAGTTTATTGAATAAGTGTAAAATAAAGTTGGATATTAATCTTAAAATGAAAAAATTACATATATTAGGCAACCCAGGTAGATTTTATAGGTTAACGGAAAAAATACTTCCATGGAGTAATTTTTCTACTGCATCTTTTTTATTTGTTGGACTTTATCTTGGGTTATTTATTGCCCCCCCTGATTATCAACAAGGTGAAACAGTCCGAATAATTTATGTTCATGTGCCTGCAGCAACCTTAGCTTCACTTGTATATGCTATTATGGCAGTTACAAGCGCAATCTCATTCATTTGGAAAAACCCACTTGGTAGTTTTATTGCAAAGTCAGCAGCTCCTATTGGTGCCTCATTTACAATTATAGCAATTGTAACTGGTTCACTTTGGGGGAAACCAACATGGGGAACCTGGTGGATATGGGATGCAAGACTAACTTCAGTTTTAATATTATTTTTTTTATACCTAGGCTATATTGGAATCTGGCAGATCTTTGAAGATCAAAATAAAGCAGCAAAAGCTGCATCCATTGTAGCTATTATTGGGGCTATCAACCTTCCCATAATTAAATTTTCAGTTGACTGGTGGAACACACTTCATCAAGGAGCTAGCATTATTCGTTTTGATGGACCAACAATCCATTCAGATATCCTGATTCCATTAATTTTTATGTGGTTAGGTTTCATTAGCTACCTTATATCTGTTCTAATAATCAGAATACAAGCTGAGATAACAATGCAAAAAATTAGATCTCTTCAAATAATTATATCTAACCAAAAATAGTAATAATGGGGGAAAATTGATGAGTGATATATTTATTTTTTTTAAAATGGGAGGATACGCCTTATACGTTTGGTTGTCTTTTGGCTTTGCTATATTAATAATGATTTTTCTGCTTGTAAAATCTATTAAAGATAATAAATACAGTTCTAGATTATACGAAGAATTAAAACTAGAGATAGAGAAATACAAGGATACTAATGCTAAATAAATTCAAACCAAAAAGAAGAAGGCTTTTATTCTTATTTTCCGGAATTTCTATTTTGGCATTATCTCTAGGACTAGCTCTCCTAGCATTAAACGAGCAAGTAGACTTATTTTTAACACCTACATCTCTCTCAGAAAAAAAAATTGATACTGACAAAAGATTCAAACTTGGAGGTTTGGTTCAAAAAGACTCCATAGGAAAAACAGAGAATGGAATTACTACTACTTTTATTATAACGGATAATAATATGAGTATAAACGCAAGATATAAAGGAGTGCTTCCTAATTTATTTAGAGAAGGTCAAGGGGTAGTTGCAGAAGGAAAGCTAAACAGTAAGGGTATTTTCGTGGCCAATAAAATTTTTGCAAAACATGACGAAAACTATTTACCCCCTGAAATAGCTGATGCTATAAAAAAAGAAGGACAATGGAAAGGGAATTAGAAATTTAAATGACTGCAGAAATTGGACAATTTTGTATGATTTTGGCTCTTTTGGTAGCTCTTTTTCAGGTGATAATTCCACAAATTGGCGCATTCAAAAAAGATTATAACCTAATATTATTTGGCAAGTATGCAGCAATAGTACAACTCATTTTAATTTTATTTGCTTTCTTATGCTTAACTCATCTTTATGTGACTTCTGATTTTAGCGTTTTAAATGTTTGGCAAAATTCTCACAGTCAAAAACCACTATTGTATAAAATATCTGGTGTTTGGGGAAACCATGAGGGTTCGCTGTTACTTTGGGTTCTAATTCTTGCTATCTTTGGAGCGGCAGTAGCGGCCTTTGGAAAAAGTTTACCACCAAGTTTAGTTGGGAGAGTAATTTCAATTCAAGCTGCTATCGGATTTGGCTTCTTAATCTTACTAATCTTTTTATCAAACCCTTTTGCAAGAATTTCTCCTACACCAATAGACGGAAATGGATTAAACCCATTGCTTCAAGACCCTGGTTTAGCATTCCACCCACCTTTTCTGTATCTAGGTTACGTTGGATTCTCAATTGCTTTTTCATTTGCTATAGCTGCGCTTATTGAAGGAAAAGTGGATGCTGCCTGGGCGAGATGGGTAAGACCATGGACTCTTGCTGCATGGAGTTTTTTAACTATCGGTATCTCACTTGGTAGCTGGTGGGCTTACTATGAACTCGGATGGGGTGGTTGGTGGTTCTGGGACCCAGTTGAAAATGCGTCCTTTATGCCTTGGCTTATTGGAACTGCGTTATTACACTCTGCTATAGTTGTTGAAAAAAGAGATACTTTGAAAAGTTGGACTATTCTTTTAGCTATACTCACTTTCTCATTTAGCTTACTAGGTACATTTATTGTTAGATCAGGCATTTTAAACTCTGTACACTCATTTGCATCTGACCCTGGAAGAGGGGTTTTCATTTTAGGTTTTTTAATTTTAACAATCGGCGGTTCGCTTGCTCTATATACTTGGAGAGCCCCCAGTCTCAAAGGTGGAGGCCTATTTTCCCCGATAAGTAGAGAAGCTTCATTAGTTATAAACAACTTATTACTAATGTCAGCAACAGCTACAGTGCTTCTTGGAACATTATACCCATTAATTCTTGACGCAATTTCTGGAGAAAAAGTATCAGTTGGTCCACCTTACTACTTAGCCACATTTATTCCAATTATGACGCCCCTTGTGATTGTAATGGGAATAGGCCCAATGCTCGCTTGGAAACGAGCTGATTTGAGTGGTGTATTAACAAGACTGTGGCTGTGTATAGTTGTTACAGTTTTTGCAGCATTGATAACTATGTTTTTTACCTATAGAGGACCTATCCTTGCAGTTTTAGGAATGATTCTCTCGGTATGGCTTATAACAGGTGCCTTAGCTGATTTTATTGAAAAAATAAAACTTTTTAAGGGATCAATTAATGACACATATAAACGTTTTGTGAATTATCCAAGATCAGCTATTGGTGGGACTGTGGCACACGCGGGAGTAGGTGTACTAATATTTGGGATCACTCTTTCTTCCAGTTTTGAAGTTGAAAAAATTCAGTCTGTAAAAACAGGTGATAACGTTAAAGTTGGTGACTACATATTTAAATTTAAAGGCACAGAAAATGTTAAGGGACCAAACTATAATGCTGTAAGGGGAAATTTTGATGTTTATTTAGGTGAAGATCTAATTTTGAACATGCAACCTGAGAATCGTTCTTTTAAGAATCCAGAAATGGTTACCACTGAAGCAGCAATTTACCCAAGAAAGTTAGGTGATCTATATGCAGTTTTAGGTGAGAAAAACCCCGATAATTCATTTTCAGCTAGGCTATATTATAAACCAATGATTAATTGCCTATGGATTGGGTGCCTTATGATGTCTCTTGGCGGATTTATTTCGCTAACAGATAGAAAATATAGAATAGGTGCTCCAAGAAAAAAAATTATAGAAAAAGATAAACCTCAAGGAGCAGTTTAGTTGAAAAAAAATTTGCTATTTATAATACCTATATTAATTTTTACTCTTGTTTCCATTTTCTTAGCTATAGGTTTATTCCTTAAACCAAAGGAAATACCTTCTGCATTAATTGGAAAGAGAATTCCAACTTTTGAACTGCCTAAAATAAGTAAAGAACTTAACGGACTAAGTGAAAAAGATTTAATATCAGGCAAACCAGTTTTAGTAAATATTTTTGCATCTTGGTGTGGGCCTTGTAGAATTGAGCATCCACTGTTTATGGAACTTGCAAAAAATCAAGAAATAACAATTTTAGCAATTAACCATAAAGATAACCCCAATAATGCAATTAGGTGGTTAAATATGTATGGTAACCCGTATAAAAAAATTGGCTCAGACTTAAATGGTAGAGTAAGCATCGATTTTGGAGTTTACGGTGTTCCTGAGACATTTGTTATTGATGGTAACGGTTGTATTCAGTATAAACACATAAGTGTTTTAACAAAAGAAATTTTAAACAAAGAAATTTTACCACGCCTTAATGGCAAGAAACATGTAAAATGCAATTAAAAATAAAACCTAGCAAACTTCAAAGTTTTATATTGGTTATCGTATTAATTTTTTTTTCAGGAAATATTATTAATGCAAACCCAGGCCTCTCTGAAGAGGCTTTAGAAACTCGTTCTCAAAAAATCTATAAAGGAATTAGGTGCTTAGTATGCCAGAATCAGTCTATAGAGGACTCAAGCGCTGGCTTAGCTAAACAACTTAAGGTAATTATTAAAGAATTGCTTAATCAAGGCTATACAGATCAAGAAATTCGCGACTACCTTGTGGAAAGATACGGAAATTGGATTTTATTGAAACCACCATTTAATTTGTCTACATCAGCACTGTGGGTTTTGCCATTTATAATCCTGTTTTTTGCCTTAATTTTTGGAACTATATATATTTATAATAAGAGTAAGAATCAAAAGGAGACCTCTAATAACCAATTAAAAAAGGAAGAAGAAAAAGAATTAAGTAAAATATTAGGTGACTTCAGGTAAGGTTTGATATGTTAATTTGGCTTGCTATTAGTTCTATTACAATTCTAACAGTATTTATATTAATTTCTCCCCTAGTCTTTTTTGATAATAAAAAGAAAGAACTGAATAATGAGGGTTATTATGATATTAATATCTATAAAGATCAATTGAATGAGATAAATAAAGATATTGATAGAGGTGTATTGTCAAAAGAAGATTATATCTCAGCAAAAAATGAGATATCCAGAAGAATTTTACTGCATAAGAACCCAGACAATACAACTGATAACAATCTGACAGGTAATAGCCAAAAATTTAAATTATTTTCTGTAATTTTTGTATCTCTACTAATTCCAATAGTATCACTTAACTTATACTTTCTATTAGGTAACCCTACTCTTCCTAACAAACCATTTGCAAACAACATCTCTGAAAATAAAGCTTTAGCTTCAAATAGTACCCAGCCATCGAGTATAGAAGATTCTGTTATTCAGTTAAAGAAACGTTTGGCTAAGGATCAAGATGATATAGAAGGCTGGCTTCTTCTTGGTCGATCCTATCTAGTTATGAGAAATCCAGANCAAGCAATTCTTGCATTCAGGAAAGTTATTAAATTGGACCCAAACTATAAAGAAATTTACTCATTTATAGGAGAGGCACTAGTTTTTAAAAATCAAGGTTTTGTTAGTGAAGAGGCGATAAATTATTTTGAAATTGCTCTTGACGATAATAGAAAAAACCCTGCCAGTCGTTATTATCTTTCATTAGCTAAGTCTCAGAGAGGTAATGTTGAAGGTGCTTACAAGGCTTGGCTTGAGTTAGCTAAAGAAACCCCTCCAGACACACCTTGGTATCCTTTGCTTCAAAGCCAGTTAGAAGAAGCAGCTCTAAAACTAGGAAAGGATAATACAAAGATTATTGGTGAAAAAAATACTATTAATACTTCTGGACCAACAAAAGAAGATATTGAAGCTGCAGCAGAAATGTCATCTGACGACAGAAAAAATATGATAGAAGGTATGGTTGAAAATCTTGCCGAAAGAATGAAAAAAAATCCAAATGATATAAAAGGGTGGGAGATGCTTGCAAGATCGTACAGAGTTCTTGGAAATATCAAAAAAGCAGAGGAGACTGAAAAAATAATAGAAAAATTGAAAATTTCAAAAAATTGACAAGAATAGAATTTTTAAAACTTCCTTGTTAACCATAAATTTTATATGTTTAGCTGGTGTTTCAAACCCTTTTTGCTGGCTTACTAATATCATTGACAAATAGTTAACAAAAAGTTTATTTTATAGGTAATCACAGGAGTGCTTGAATGACACAAATAGGTTTAGCAGGAGTGGGATCTACCCTTCCTTTTGTAACAGGACCAACACCGTCAGAGGTTCCTTCTAGGAGAGTGCAGGACCAACAATCTTCTAGACCAATTAAAGAAACGGATGAATCTGATGATGGAGGACAAGACTCAGGTCAGATTATTACAGAAGAAGATAAGGTCGTAAGATCAGAGGCAAAAAACGAATCAAATCAAGAAGAAATTGATACAGATAGAGAACCTCAAGTTGGTGACCAGTTAGATATTAGTATATAAGTTTTTTCAATTTTTCTCAATACAGGTATTTTTTAGGTTTCATAATTACTAAAGATATTAATATACCCACAAATTATCGTATAGGCATACCCGAAGGCGATGACAAGGAAAGAATAATTTGCAACGATTGCAACTATATTCATTATCTTAACCCAAAAGTAGTTGTTGGGGGTGTAATTAGCTTTAGAAAAACTATTTTATTATGTAAAAGAGCTATAGAGCCCAGGAGAGGTTTATGGACTATTCCTGCAGGCTATTTAGAGGAAAACGAAAGCGCCGAAGAAGGCGCATTAAGAGAAATAGATGAAGAAGCAGGTGTTAAGCCTAACATTCAAGGCCTTCTTGCTATTTATAGTATAAAGCACATTAGTCAAATACAAATTATATATAAAGCTGTATCTGAAAACCAAATATTAAATCCAGGAGCGGAGACTCAAGAAGCAAAGTACTTTCTGTGGGATGAAATACCCTGGAATGAAATTGCATTTCCAAGTGTGATATGGGCCTTAAAACATTTTAAAGAAGTAGAAAACAAAGAAAACTTTGCTCCAAAATCTAACCCTGAAAATTAATTTATTAATCCTCTTTTTTATATTTGTTTACAACGGAAAGTTGGAATATAGAAAATATAATTGTTATAGGCATTATTGCAAAAACTTTGAAATTAACCCACATATCTGTACTTACGCTTCTCCAAACTATTTCGTTTAAAATTGCAAGAAATATAAAGAATGACCCCCAACGATATGTTAGTTTTTTCCAACCTTCATCTTCTATATTAAAAGCACTTTCAAATACCATTTTTAAAAATAATTTTTTAAGTGAAAGGCCAAAAAATAATGCAAATGCAAACAATAAATTTACTATTGTAGGTTTTATTTTAATAAATAATGCATCATTCAAAAAAATAGTTAAACCACCAAAAACTAAAACTACTACAGCAGTTACAAGGGCCAAAATAGGAATTTTCCTCTCGAGCAAATACGAAAAACAAAAAGATATTACAATTGCAACCATAAAGACTCCAGTTGCAGTGAAAATTCCCCATTTTGAATTTGAAATAAAAAAAAGTGCAAGTGGACCTATTTCTATCCCTAATTTAATTAACTGATGTGATAATGTTTTTTGATCACTCATAATATACCTAACAATGCCCGAGCATAACTTTCAGGCTCAAAATCTTGTAAATCATCAATACCTTCTCCAATCCCAATAGCGTGTATAGGGATTGAATACTTTTCAGCTATTGACACTAATACCCCTCCTTTAGCTGTTCCATCAAGTTTAGTCATAATCAAACCGTTAACTCCACAACTTTCATTAAATAACCCAACTTGATTTATTGCATTTTGTCCAGTTGTAGCGTCTAAAATTAATAGCACTGAATGAGGGCTTGTATCATCAATTTTTTTTAAAACTCTAGGGATTTTTTTTAATTGATTCATTAAATCAGTCTTATTATGAAGTCGACCAGCAGTATCAATAATCAAAACATCTTTTTTTTCTGCCTTAGCAATTTCTAGGGCCTCGTAAGATAAAGCTGCAGGATCTGAACCAGTTGGCCTTGTAATAATTGATGCTTTTGCTCTTTCACACCAAATTTTCAATTGATCAATTGCAGCAGCTCTAAAAGTGTCACCAGCAGCAATTACAACACTTTTATCTTTTTTAATAAAGTTATGCGCCAGCTTTCCTATGGTTGTAGTTTTCCCAACTCCATTTACTCCAACAACTAAAATAACATAAGGTTTATTGATATTTTCAATATTTAGAGGAACGTATCTTTTCTTTAGAATATTAGTAATTTTATTTGATAAAAATTCTTTTATTTTTTCTTGGTCTAAATTATTAAGTTTTTCTTCTGCTAAAGAATCCATAATTTCTCGAGAAATATTTACCCCAAAGTCAGAGCTAATTAAAAGATCCTCAAGATCCTCCATAACTTGTTTATCAATTTGTTTGCCTTTTAATATGCTAGCTAGATTTAGACTAAACCCTGATGCCGTTTTAGAAAGCCCCTGACTGAGTTTTAATGCCCACTTCATTTTCTAATGCTTACTTTCAATTGGAATTCCAATTAATTTAAATTGGTCATACGAAGAGACTTTAAAATTTTTAATTGTTCCGGGCCTTAAATCTTCAGTAAATCTAATTGGAATAAAATGCTCTGTATAACCAGTATTGTTTTCCTCTATTAATACGCTTACATTTTTATTTATATAACTATTAAATAACCTTTCTTTAGAAAAATTACCAATTAGTCTAAGAATTTTAGCCCTTTTTTTCCTTAAACCAATCTCTAATTGCGGAAATTTTGCTGCAGCGGTTCCCTCCCTAACAGAATATGGGAAAACGTGTAGAAAAGTTAAATCGCATTCCTCTATAAGGTTTAATGTATTTTCAAACATATCTTCACTTTCAAAAGGAAACCCTGCAATTAAGTCCGCACCAAAAACTATTTCGGGCCGTTCAATGCGCAGCTCTTTGCAAAGGTTTATCATATCTATTCTCCTATGGCGTCTCCTCATTTTTTTAAGTATCTCATCATCCCCTGACTGAGCACTAAGGTGAATATAGGGCATCAATTTTTTTTCATTAACTATTAAATCCATCAAAGCGCAATCTACTTCTTTTGGATCGATTGAAGAGAGCCTTAACCTATCTAAATTAGGAACATTGTTTAAAATATCTTTTATTAAATTACTAAGAGTAGTTTTGGGAGTTAAATCTCTTCCATAGTCTCCAATATCAACCCCTGTTAAAACAATTTCTTTAAAACCATCACTTACAAGAATTTTTATATTTTTAACAAGGTCAATTGGGCTAATACTCCTAGAATTTCCTCTCGCAAATGGAATAATACAAAAGGAACATCTATGATTACAACCATTTTGAATTTCAATGAACGCCCTTGCTCTATTATCGAAAGCATGAAGCATATGGCTTGTATTTTCTTGTACTTTCATAATATCGTCGACTTGAAATAGAGGACGTCCCTCTTCGAGTATGTTTTCTCTAAGTTTTTCTTTGTTACCTATTACACTAGATACCTCAGGCATATCGAACCAACTTTTTGGGTCAATTTGGGCAGAGCAACCAGTAACTACAACTCTAGAGCTTGGTTGTTCCTTTTTAAACTTTCTAATTGCCTGCCGAGCCTGCCTCTCAGCTTCACTTGTAACTGCACAAGTATTAATGACCATAGTTTTATTTTTAACGTTATTATTTTTTTTTATCACTTCTGATTCAAAATAATTTAATCTGCAGCCAAAGGTCATTACATTTAAATTTTTATTATTTTGTATTTTATTTTTGGTCAAATGAAAACTCTCCATAAAAAGAAAATTTGGCAGGTCCTGTCATAAATATTTCTTCTTGCTCGTTTACAAAAATATTTAAAACCCCTCCAGGAAGATTGACTTCTATTCTATTTTCACAATACCTTCTTTGGATTGCTGCAAACGCAGATGCACAAGCTCCAGTACCACAGGCAAGTGTCAATCCTGCACCCCTCTCCCAAACTTTAACATTTAAAGAAGATTTATTATTTACAGAAACTAAATTAACATTAACTTTATCAGGAAAAAACTTATGATTTTCAATTCGTGGCCCTAAATTCTCCAAATTTATCCTATCAATATCATTAACAAAGAAAACAACATGCGGGTTGCCTACGCTCATAGCTACTGGGTCAGAAATAACATTTCCTAAATTATCTTCAAATTTTAAGTCTAAAGAAAATGGGTCAAGTGAATTTGATAAAGGGATTTTTTCCCAATTAAATTCTGGCCTTCCCATACATATGGACACAATATCTTTAGATACTATATCACACTCTAAAACTCTATTTTGAGCCATTAAAGATATACTAGATTTCGATTTTTTACCAGCAAGATACATAGCAACACACCTTGCACCATTTCCACATGCACTTGTTTCAGAACCGTCTGAATTATAAACAAACATCTCTGCATTGGCAGCGTCAGAGTTTTTAATTAGTAAAACTTGATCACAACCTATACCTCTTCTTCTATCAGCTATTTTTTTGACTAATTCTGAATCTAAGGTAAAAGTTTTTTCTTGGGCATCAATGATCACAAAATCATTGCCCAAACCATGCATTTTTATAAATTTTGTAACTATCATATTTCCTTTTAGAACAAAAAAACTAATTAAGAACCTCTTAACACAATTCTGCCTTGACTAAGTTGTTTAAGCAACCTAATCTAACATAATAATCAAAAGGTAACAAAATACCGCTTTTTGTCTAAGCGGCCATCAGCCCACGATTTTCGTGCACTGATGTTTTTTTGTTTTTTATTTATGAGGATAAATTCATAATGTTTCAAGGCCTACAAGAAAAATTTGGAGACATTTTTGGTAACTTAACAAAAAAAGGAAGCCTTAAAGAAACAGACGTTCAAGAAGCACTAAGGGAAGTAAGAGTTGCTCTTTTAGAGGCAGATGTAGCCTTACCAATAGTAAAAAAATTAGTTAAAGATATTCAGCAGAAAGCTATCGGACAAGAAGTATTAAGAAGTATTACTCCAGGACAAATGGTTATTAAAATAGTCAATGATCACTTAATTGAAGTTTTAGGCTCAGAATCAGAGGAAATAAACCTCAAAACCACACCCCCTGCTATTATACTTTTTGCTGGACTTCAAGGTTCTGGTAAAACAACTACAGCAATAAAACTAGCATCAAGATTTAAAAATAAATTAAATAAAAAAATTATGGTTGCTTCTTTAGATGTCTATAGAC